>PKYZ01000798.1 GCA_003132865.1 Bryobacterales bacterium | reverse complement strand
TCGGCAACCTCATCGGGCAACAGATCCAGCAACGGCTCAGGTGTACTCAGGACGGCATCGGCAAAGAACACCCGCCAACCTGCGGTATCGAAGCAGCGCGCACCGTCAGCTTCATGTTCCATCAGAACGGCAAGGCGGCAAACGGGGATAGTTGGGCAACCTCGGTGTATGGGACCCAGGCGCACGGTCCAACTTCCGGATGCGCCGTAACCCAGGACCTAACCGTGTTGTGATCCGCTAAACTAAGCTCTGACACCCAGATGGCGATCTCTCCCGGCGACACACTCGGCCCCTATGAAATTGTTGTGTCGGAACCGGCGGCCGAAGAAATCTCGGCGATTCTGAAACAGTTCTCCTATGAAACCACTTAGCGTTTTCTTCGCTGCGCTGGCGCTGGCCGCGCAGACGCCGCAGTACTCCAACTATCCGAGCGAGACCCCGGCGAAATTTGAGCCGGTCACTTCGAGCTTCGATTACATCCGGCGCGACGTCATGATTCCGATGCGCGACNNTCCTGCTCACGCGCACGCCTTACAACGCGGATGAGCTCACTGGCCATTCGGCGAGCTCACATTTGGGTCCCCTTCTGAAGGGTTCCGACAGTTCGCTGCTGAGCGGCTACGACAATCCGCTCGAAGTTATTCTGGAGGGCGGCTACATTCGCGCGGTGCAGGACATCCGCGGCAAATACAAATCCGAAGGTGACTACGTGATGAACCGGCCGCTTTCGGGCCCGCTGAATCCGACGCCCGTCGATCACGCGACCGATACCTACGACACCGTCGACTGGCTGGTAAAGAACACGCCGGAATCCAACGGCAAGGTCGGCATTCTTGGAATCTCGTACGATGGTTTCCTGCCGCTAATGGCGCTGGTCAACCCGCATCCAGCGCTGAAAGTTTCCGTGCCCATGAACCCGATGGTCGACGGTTGGATGGGCGACGACTGGTTCCACAACGGAGCGTTTCGCCAGCAAAACCTGCCTTACATCTATGAGCAGGTTGCAACCCGCGCGAATGAAGCCAAGTGGTGGACCAGCCACCATGACGACTTCAATATGTACCTGGAAGCCGGATCGGCCGGCGAACTCGCCCAGCGCCACGGTATGGAAGTGATCGGCTTCTGGCGCAAGATTCTGGGCCACCCGGCTTACGACGAGTTCTGGCGCGAGCAGGCCATGGACCGAGTGCTGGCCGCTCGCCCGCCGCAAATTCCCGTAATGCTCGTGCACAGCCTGTGGGACCAGGAGGACATTTACGGCGCTATGGCGGTTTACAAGGCCATTGGGGCGAGGAGCAACGTATTTCTGGTGATGGGGCCCTGGCACCATGCGCAGGAAATCATGGACGGCGGCAGCCTTGGTGCGCTGAAGTTCCCTATGGACACAGCGCTTTATTTCCGCCAGCACATTCTGCGTCCGTTTCTTGACGAGTACCTGAAGGACGCGGCTCCGAAGTCAGGCATAGCCAAAGTCACGGCATACGAAACCGGCGGCAACCGTTGGCAGCAGCTCGACTCGTGGCCCGGCGCGTCGCAGCCTTCGCGACTCTACCTGGCACAATCCGGCAAGACCGCTTTTGCCGCGGGGGACAGCGGTTTCGATGAGTACATCTCCGATCCGGCGAAACCTGTGCCTTTCCGCACGCGGCCGATCCAACCGACCGGCTACAGCACCTGCGCGCAATGGGCGTGCTGGCTGGTGGACGATCAGCGCGAAGCATCAGGCCGGCCGGATGTGGCGGTGTGGACCTCTGAAGTGCTGACCGAACCATTGAAGATCGCCGGCCAGCCGAAGGTGAACCTGACAGCCTCGACCAGCGGCACCGATTCGGATTGGGTGGTGAAGCTGATNNATATCTTCCGCGGCCGCTACCGTGAGGGCTTCGAGACCGCAAAAGCGATTGAGCCGAACAAGCCTCTGCCTTACCGATTTGCACTGCCGACGGCCAATCATGTTTTTCTAAAAGGCCACCGCTTGATGGTGCAGGTGCAATCGGCGTGGTTTCCGCTGTACGACCGTAACCCGCAAACGTTCGTGCCGAATATCTTTTGGGCCAAGTCGGAGGATTTCAAAAAGGCGACCCAGCGGATCTACCACTCCAGCTACATCGAACTGCCTATGGCTAGACCATGACGCCCGGGGCGTCGGCCACTCTTCCCCTGCTTTTGGCGGACCTTCGACTCTGCCCCCAGCCCCGAGTTTGAAAAAGTAGGGGACGGATACGCCGTAACACGTCCAGTTACCTTGAGCATTTCGGCGGTAGACTTGGCTTTATTGAGTCCTGATGGAGGGACCCGATGGAATATCGAAGTGTCAGTCGCTCGAGTCGCCGCAAGTTTCTTTTTGCGGGTTTCGTGGCATCTGTGGATCGCGCCACAACCTACGCCCAGCAGCAAGCACCGATTCCTGAAACCCTGACTCAGTGGCTGGGTGCGTCGGCAAAAATGCGCAAGCTTGCGTTACAGCGCTGCCTCGACCGCATTCAAACAATGGAGCCGTTGATCCATGCATGGGTCCAGGTGTCGCCGCAGAGGAACACCAGTCGCGGACGCCTGTCCGGGATACCTTACGGCGTAAAAGACATCGTCGAGACGAGAGGCTTGGCCACCGAATACGGTTCGCCGATCTACAAAGGGCGAATCGGAACAACCGATGCTGCAATCATTCGAGAGATGCGGAAGCACGGAGCGATTTTGTTGGGGAAGACGCAAACGACGGCTTTCGCATACCAGACGCCGGCACCCACACGCAACCCGCGCGACTTGGAGCACACGCCCGGTGGAAGTTCAAGCGGCTCAGCGGCCGCAGTTGCGGCGGGCATGGTTCCGTTCGCTATCGGAGAGCAAACCCGGGGGTCCGTGTTGCGGCCTGCCTCTTTTTGCGGCGTTACTGGGTTCAAACCCACCTATGGTCTTCTCTCAATGGAAGGGGTGTTACCGCTGTCGAAGAGCCTGGACACGCTCGGGTTTTTCACGCACACGCCCGCCGATATGTCGGCGCTTTGGGATTCATTGGGTCATTCCATGGGCCGCTCCGAGGATTTTGATCTCGGAGCACCGGAGCCCATTCCCGATGTCGAACCAACGATGGCAGCGGCGTATAAGATTGCGCTTTCACGTTTGCGCAGCGCAGGCGCAGCGATCCGACCGATTGATATCGCTGGAACGCTCGCTAAGCTTGCCGAGGCAAACCTGACGGTGATGCTCTACGAGGGCGCGCGATTTCACAAGCAACGCTACGACCAATACGGCAACCGACTGGCGGACCTCGCGGACCTGGTTCGGCAGGGGCTGCAGATCTCGGTGGACCGCTATGATGAAACCCTACAATACATCGATTCATGCAGGGCGCAATTCGCGGAACAGTTCAAACGCACGCCGGTGATCCTGACGCCGGCCGCCGTGGGCCCGGCGCCGACCGGTCTGGCGTCCACTGGAGATCCGAGAATGAACGCACCGTGGACCGCTCTAGGGACGCCGGCTGTCTCCATTCCAATGCCCGTGGGAACTGCCTTACCGCTAGGTCTGCAACTGACTGCGGAGTGTGGCGACGAAGCCCGAGTGCTTCAAACCGCAGTACGTCTGCAAAACATGCTCGGTAGCCAACCAATCTAATCGCAACCCGCGTGCCGCCATGGGGTTCGTCAGTTATGCCTGGATGGTCGGGCATCCGGA
>PKYZ01000166.1 GCA_003132865.1 Bryobacterales bacterium | reverse complement strand
AACGCTAATTACACTTTTGGGACAGGAGCCGATTTTTCCAGACTCTGACGGCAATCTCGCACTGGATTTCCTAGGCGAGGAGGTGTTCAAACGCGATGTCGAGGCGCAGGGGGTATTGATCAAAAGCCCTCCTAAGGCATATCAGTTCGTAAGAGCTGCGCAGCTGCATTGGCGCGGCCAAAACGATTCGAAACTCGCCGTCAGATACGACATGCTCTGGGATTACTTCCGCCTGCGTGCCCATATCTGGGGCACGGAGATCAGACATCTTGCAGACGAATTGGACCATGCCTGTTAGGAGTTCAACGCCCGGTAAAGCGTCCGAGCGGCCCACGGTTCAAGAGGTCGGCCACGTGCTGGCGGCGCTTGCCATTCATGATAAAACTGTGGCTATGGACAATCCATGCTTTGTCGTCGGGAGCATTTGCGGAGTGCACAAGGTGGCAATTGAAGATTTCTCCACATTATCGGCTGTGCCGCCCTACTCGGTTCTTGAACCGATTTTCGGTGTCCCCACTCTGGCCAGAAGGTGCCGCCGCCGGCAAAATAGCCGCGAGCGCCGCGTCCCCCGGCAAGGCGCCGAGTGGCCCACCTTCAACAGGTCGGCCTAGTTCGGCCAATACGCCGATCATCCGCCACATTGCGCGGCCCGTTGGGGGTCGTGGTGTCGATTCCACCCAACTTGCATTTCTCCCCATCCGTTGTACAATAGTTCTTGGAGTGTCGAACCTGTCGAGTGGGCGAAAGCCCACTTNNTTTTTTGTTGGGCGGGCACCCGGTTCGGTTCATAATGCGGCAGGCAACATCATCACGCATCGAGGAGATCGCGCAGCGCGTGGCCCTCTCCGAAGGCATTGAAGTGGTCGAAGTGGAAGTCAAAGGCGGCGGGAAAAACCAGTTTGTGCGCATTTCTATCGACAAGCCCGAGGGCGTATCTCACGCCGATTGCGAGCTGATCTCGCACCAGGTCGGTACCATTCTCGACGTCGAGGACGTGGTGCCCGGCCATTACACGCTGGAAGTCAGCTCGCCGGGCCTCGAACGCAAGCTGCTCAAGCCACGCGATTACGAGCGGTTCCAGGGGAAGAAGGCCAAGGTCACCTTGCGCGCGCCGGTCGAAAACCAGCGCCATTGGGAGGGCACCCTGGCGGGCTTCGCCGATGGCGTCATCAGCCTGGAAGCCGCTGGCCGGCAGATCCGCTTCCCGCTCGAACAGGTAGAAAAGGCGAACTTGAAGTTTGAGTGGTNNAGGACGCCATGCTGATCGCCGCGCGCAAGCACTTCCGCAACACGGAGGACTATATCGCCGAGTTGCACGAGAAGACCGGGGCCCTCCAGCTTTTCGCCGTCAAGAAGGCGGTCGTGGTGGTGGAAGACCCGGCCAAGGAAATGACGCTGGCCGAGGCGCGCCGCATCAATCCGGAAGCCGAGGTCGGCGCCGAGATCCGCATTCCTAAAAAGACCGACTTGCTCGGCCGTATCTCGGCGCAGACCGCCAAGCAGGTNNAGGTGCGCGAGGCCGAGCGCGAAACGGTCTTTAACGAGTACTCCGGCCGCACCGGCGAACTGGTGAATTGCACCGTGAAGCGGGTGGAAGGTCCCGATTACATTCTGGATCTGGGCAAGACGGAAGCGCGTCTGCCGAAGAAGGAGCAGTCCCGCCTGGAAAGTTACAGCGTGGGCGACCGCGTGCGCTGCGTCATCCGCGTGGTGGACAAATCCAGCAAGGGTCCGGGGGTGCTGGTGTCGCGCGCCGCTCCGGAGTTGGTGATGCGCCTGTTCGAGCAGGAAGTTCCGGAGATTTACGACAGCACCGTGACCATCAAGGGGTGCGCGCGGGAAGCTGGCGAGCGCACCAAGATCGCGGTGCAGAGCCGCGACCGCGACGTGGATAGCGTGGGCGCTTGCGTGGGCATGAAAGGCATGCGCGTGCAATCCATCATCCGCGAGCTGCGCGGCGAAAAGATCGACATCATCGAATACTCGGAGGATGCGGTGACGTTCGCCACGCACGCATTGAGCCCGGCGAAGATCAGCCGCGTGACCATCGTCGACGCGCTCGAAAAGCACATGGAAGTGATCGTGGACGATTCGCAGCTCTCGCTGGCCATCGGCAAAAAGGGCCAGAACGTCCGCCTGGCGGCCAAGCTGCTTGGGTGGAAGGTGGACATCAAGAGCGAAGAGGAGAAGCGCCAGGAGGTGGAGTCCGCCATGGCCGCCCTGGTCAATCCGCCGGAGCCTGTGTCCGCATTGATCGCATACGGCTTGGTTGAAGAACTGGCCGGAAGACTGGCGGAGGCCGGCGTGAGCGTCATCGATAAGCTGGGCGGCATGACGCCGGAGCAATTGCAGGAGATCCCGGGCATCGATCCGGAGATGGTGGAGAACATTCGGGATTCGGTGACGGCTTACTACGCGCAGTTTGAAGAAGCCCCGCCGGCGGCGGCGCTTGATGAGGCCGAAGCCGAAACCGAAGTCGAGGTCTCCAGCGGCGAGCCGGCAGCGGAACAGGCCGCCGCGGCCGACGAAGCGGAAGCCATTCAAGAATTTATCGCGGAAGGCGCGCCGGTGCCAGAGGCAGAAGTTGAGGCGCAAGCGGGCGGAGGGGCCGCAGCCACCGTCGAAGCCGCCCAGCCGCAAGACATTGAGATCGCTGGCGAGTCTGATACCATAATAGACTCGGGGCGCGTTTCTCACGACGAGTCGGAAGACAGCGGTTCGCAAAGCGAGTGAGGTGCGTCTCCGCGAGACAGTTTTGTATCTATGAACAAGATTCGTATTAACGAGCTGGCTCGGGAGCTCGAGGTTAAGGCGCACGAGATCCTGGACAGGCTGCCTGAGTTGGGCGTAACCGAAAAGAAGACCCACTCCAGCTCGATCGACGAAGATGTCGCCATCAAACTGCGGCGGCTGCTCGGCGGGGTGGTCCCCGCGGAGTACGCGGAACCGGAAGCGCGCGCCGCAACACCTCCCGAACACCCGGTCGCGGCAGTCGAGACATCGCCGGCCCTGGAAGTTGTGCCGGGTGGCCCGCTGGGCCAGCCACCGGCCCCCGCCGCGGTGGAAGAGATGGCTCCGGAGCCGGCCGCCGCGAAAACCGCGCCGGATCGTCCGGCAGGCCGCCCATCGCTGCCCATTCGTCCGCCATTGGCGGGCAGTTCGCCGCCGGGCGCGCAGCCTCCTGCAACTGTCCCCCCGCGTATGGCACCCACGCCCGCGCCACCGGCCGCTGCGATTGCGCCCGGCCGTCCAGTGCCGACCGTGGCCAGACCGGTTCCGCCGGCGCGGCCCGGCCAGGTGCTGTCCGGACCGCGCCAACCGATGCCGCCAGGCGTCAACGAACCCATCACTCCGTCGGCGCCGATTTTCACCAGACCCGGTGTGGCTGCGCGCGCTCCAATCGCGCCCGCATCGGCGGGAAGCCCTGCCCGACCCGCGGCGCCCGGCGCTCCGATTCACCCCGCGCCCAGACCGCCTGCGCGACCGCTTGCCGGACAGCCTGCTGCGCGTCCCGTGGTGCCGCCGCGTGCGGACCTGGCAGCCAGACTGGGCCAGCCCCGCGCCGCTGCGCCCGGCATGCCCGCGCCTCCCGCGCCCGGCCGTCCCATCAGCCCTGGCGTTCCGCGGCCGCAGAGCGCTCCGGCGCCGGGACAACCCATCTACCGTGGACCGCTCCGTCCTGGCCAACCCGTGGTCGCCCGGCAAGGCCCGGGTCCGGGTGTCCGCCCAGGCATTCCCATGCGCCCAGGCGGCGGGCCGCGTCCGATGCATCCCACATCGCGCCGTCCCGGCATGGAACCCGCCATCGCGCCGCCGCCGCCCGATCAGCAGCGCCGCCCCGGCGATAAGCGCGGCCGTCCGCAGCGCGATCGCAGCGCGGAACCGGAAGAAAGGATTCTGCGCCCTTCCACGCGCCGCCAGACTGCCTCCGGGCCGCCGCCGGTCAGCCGTGAGATCACCGTCACGGAAGGTATCACGGTCAAGGAACTTTCCGAAAAGCTGGATGTCAAGGCCAGCATGGTCATCAAGAAATTGATGGACCGCAACATCCTCGCCACCATCAACCAGACGCTGGATTCCAAGCTGGCGACCGAGATGGCCCGCGAGTTCGGAGCATCCACTAGCACCATTACTTACGAAGAGGAATCTCAACAAAAAGTTGAGATCTCCGAAGAGCAGAAAGACCTGGTCAAACGGGCCCCCGTGGTCACCATCATGGGCCACGTGGATCATGGCAAGACTTCATTGTTGGACGCCATCCGGGTAGCGAATGTAGCCGGCAAGGAGGCTGGCGGAATTACTCAGCACATCGGCGCGTATTACGTCGAAAAAGACGGCCGCAAAGTGGTCTTCATCGATACTCCGGGACACGAGGCGTTCACCCGCATGCGCGCCCGCGGCGCCAAGGTGACCGACATTGTGGTACTGGTGGTGGCGGCCGACGACGGCGTGATGCCCCAAACGCTGGAAGCCATCGACCACGCCCGCGCGGCCAAGGTCCCCATTGTCGTAGCCATTAACAAGATCGACAAGCCCGACGCGCAGCCCGAGCGCATCAAGCAGCAACTCTCCGACCGCCACCTGCTGGCCGAAGATTGGGGCGGCGATACGGTGATGGTGCCCGTCTCCGCCAAGATGAAAACGAACCTGGATCTGCTGCTGGAGATGATTCTGCTGGTGGCCGATCTCCAGGATCTCAAAGCCAATCCGTCCCGCCCGGCCATGGGCAATGTGTTGGAAGCCAAGCTGGATCGGGGCCGCGGACCCGTGGCCACCGTGCTGGTGCGCAATGGGACGCTGCACGTGGGCGACTATTTTATCTGCGGCGCCGTTTTCGGCAAAGTGCGCGCCATGCTGAACGACCGCGGAGAACAGATTCGCGAGGCCGAGCCTTCCACGCCCGTCGAGGTGTTGGGGCTGGAGTCCATGCCTGAAGCCGGCGACGATTTCCAGGTAGTGACCGACACCGCCAAGGCCAAGCAGATCGTGCTTTTCCGCGAAGCCAAGGTGCGCGAAGCCACGCTGGCCAAGAGCAGCCGTATCACCCTGGAGATGTTGCACAAGAAGTTGGCAGCGGGCGAGGTCACCGAGTTGCCCATCATCCTCAAGGCGGACGTGGGCGGCTCCGCCGAAGTGCTCACCGACACGCTGCACAAGCTGTCCAACGACAAGGTGAAGATCCGCGTGCTGCGCTCCGGCGTGGGCGCCATCAACGAGTCCGACGTGCTGCTGGCCTCTGCCTCCGATGCCATCATCATCGGCTTCAACGTGCGCCCGGAACGCAACACCTCGGCTTTGGCCGAGCAGGAAAAAGTGGATATCCGGCTGCACACCGTCATTTACAACCTGACCGATGAGATCAAGCGCGCCATGACCGGCCTGCTGGAGCCTGTGTTCAAGGAAGTCTACAAGGGCAAGGCCGAGGTGCGCGATACTTTCCGCATTACCAAGGTCGGCAACGTGGCCGGATGCCAGGTGCAGGATGGCTCCATCACGCGCGACAGCGAAGTGCGCCTGCTGCGCGACAACGTGGTGGTCTACACCGGCAAGATCAGTTCGCTGCGCCGTTTCAAGGACGACGTCAGCGAGGTGAAGACCGGCATGGAGTGTGGCATCACGCTGGAGAACTACGGGGATATCAAGCAGCACGATATCATCGAGGCGTTCGTGACCGAGCGCGTGGCCACCGAAGTCTTTGCCTGAGGCGCCGTGGCCACGATCGGTGTGCTGACGCTCGAAATCGTCCTTCAAAACTCGCACTCCTTGAAGGACAAGCGCCACGTGGTGAAGAGCCTGAAGGACCGGCTGCGCGGCAAGTTCAACGTGGCAGTGGCGGAGATCGACTGTCAGGACCTGTGGCAGCGGGCCGTGTTGGCGGCGGTGACGGTGTCCTCCGACCACGGACACGCCGAAAAGGTTTTGCAGTCGGTCGAAGAAGAAGCCGCCGCGCTGCTGGGCCCGGAACTGACCGGCGCGACGGTGGAATGGATGTAAAGAGAGCGGGTGCCGGGTTCTAGGTGCTGGGTGCTGGCAAACTTTTCAGCCGTCTGTGGCGGGTAGGCCAGAACCCAGCACCCAGAACCTTTATGGATGAGCATCGTTCCAGGCGAGTTTCCGTAGCAGTCCGGGAGGAGCTTTCCGAGATCATCGGGTTTGAGCTTTCCGATCCTCGCCTTGGCTCGGTGGATGTTACGGACGTGACCGTAAGTCCGGACTCGCGCCACGCCATGGTCAAGGTCAGCCTGAGCGGCGGCGAGCAGGA
>PKYZ01000890.1 GCA_003132865.1 Bryobacterales bacterium | reverse complement strand
TGAAGCTCAAGATGGAGCAACTGGAGCCGGAACTGGGGCGGCTGATGCAGGCGACACCGCCGTGGGTGGAGGATATGTTGAAGCGGTGACGACCCTGTGGGGACGGTCATGCAGGACGCTGTATTCAGAGACCTAATGGTGTGGTAGCCATGGAAACAGCAGCAATCGAGGGTGTGTGTCGGGCAGTCATCGTGACAGCCCTGCCCATCGAGTTTTCTGCCGTATGCGAGCACCTCGAAGACCGCAAAGAGGACAAGCACCCTCAAGGTACTGTCTATGAGTGCGGGCGGTTTCGCCCCGCAACGGGACGAGAATGGGAGGTGATCGTCGTAGAAATCGGGGCCGGAAACACCGGCGCCGCCGCCCAAGTGGAGCGGGCGATCACCTATTGTCACCCGAACGTTGTTCTTTTTGCCGGCGTAGCCGGAGGNNACCATTGGCGACGTCGTGGCTGGGAGCAAGGTGTACGGCTATGAGTCTGGCAAGGAATCCGCAGGGTTCAAGCCGCGGCCATCAGTTCACGAATCGAATTATCGGCTCACGCAGCGCGCGAAGGCCGAGGCCCGAAATGGCATCTGGCGCCAGCGCATCGTAGGCGGCATTCCGGATTCTCCGCCACGGGCGCTTGTAGGTCCCATTGCCGCTGGTGAAAAAGTTGTTGCCGACAGCCAGTCCTCAACGAGTCAGTTGCTTGCGAACGCCTACGGAGATGCACTTGCCGTAGAGATGGAAGGCTCCTGCTCACATTTATGTTTGGGACTCGCGGTTCTTTTGCAGGAGGATGTACCGCAAATTCAAGCTAAACCGAACTTCTTCCGACAACAGAACGGTAACCGACTGCTGGGATTGGATTTATTGGATTTTCGCCGTGCAGTCTACTGGGTACAGCTTATACCGCTGCCGAGACTTGCAGCAGTTGTAGTGCCCGTTGCTGAACGGGCGTCGGTGTGGCCAGCATCTGCAAGGTTTGGTCGCCCACGCGGACTTCATTGCGGGTCAGCGTCGCCAAGTCTTTCAGCAGTGTTTGAAAGCTGTGGACGGGCGTGCCATCCTCGGTGCGTTTGAGAGCGTCTTTGCTCTTGGCTTTGGGTGATCTCTCTGCCGGACTGACAATGCTCTGACGAGCCGCTTCGGCAGCCTGCGGATCGTCGTCGTCAAACAGTATGGGCGCCAGCGCTCGCCGCATGTGCCACTCCACGTAGTATGCCAGCATGCACAGGAACACGTGCGTCCGTACGCGATCCTCCAGGTGATGATGGACGGGACGGATTTTCAGATCCACGCTCTAAATGCGCGTTCTACATCTGAAAGTCTCTTATAGTGACTGACTACCTTGTGCCAAAAGGGACCAAGAAAAAGCCGGTTCTCTGGCTATATTCGTGCCATGAAGCTTACTTCTGAACCAATGAAAAAACCACGCCGAAATGCCCCGAATGCGGGAAGCGCTACCTTCAGCCCGCGACGACAACGCAGACGGGCACGACCCACGGTGAATCCTTGAGCATCGTCAGCGATGCCCTGGTGTGTTCGAATTGTGGGTTTAAGACCATCCCTACGGAAAAAATGGGAGAGTTCGCACTACGCGTGGCCGACGCCTATTGCGAGACGCATGGACTACTGACCAGCAGCCAGATGAAGGATCGTCGACGCAACCTTGGAATGAGCCAACAGCAGTTCGCCAAGTACCTGGGAGTTGGCAGCTCCAGCGTTAAGCGCTGGGAGTTGGGATGGATTCAGGACAAGGCGATGAATGATTTGATCTTATTGAGGACGGACCCGCGCGCAGCAGAAGCCAACTTGGCGGAAGTGCTAGCGCGGCTTGGAAAACCACTTGGGAAATCAAAGATACACCGCGCGCCCACTTTCCGGACTCTTGGGCCTGCTTCAATTAAAGGCTCGTGCGAGGATGTCGCGGCACGATCGTTGAAGACGTAAGGAGCAGAGAGGTCCAACGAATCGGTTGTGGCCTCCCTCAGTTCATATCCGCGTGCATCTGCGTGCATCTGCTCCGCCGCTGGGAAAGATGGCCAGCGGCTTTCCGCCGAACGAATGGATCACGCAAGCGGCGTTAATGCCGCGTCCGCCGGGCGATTCGTGCCGGACTCGATGTAGGCGCGATCCTCGAACGCCAGCCGGTCCACGGAGAGGGTGCGGTCGAGTGCGGGATTGACTGTGAGAGTGACGATCAATACTCTATTGTAGTTCGCGGCGGTTCTAGATTCGCCGGCGGCAATATCCGCCCACGGCCGTTCGTTGTTGGGATCGGATTCTCACGAGCGGTCGGACCGACGGGTGGAAACCACACCCTTCAATATGCCGATCCCCGCCAGACAGATCACGCCTACGCCGATCCATTTGGGCGGCACATGCGCCAGGTGGGCGCCAATCGCCAATCCGATGATCAAGACGATGAAACCGGCCAAGTAAATTCCGAATGACATACCCGGGGTCCCCCGTTCCGTACCCTAACACATCCGGGGCCAACCAGTGCGCGCAAGCACGCAAGCGTTGGAATTGTCACGTTCCAGCGCGTGTTACCCTGAATCCTTGCCCCGTCACCCGCATTTCAGGGCCTACCTGGCGCTGGCTGCCGTCTGCTTCTTCTGGGGAACCACCTACCTGGGCATTCGCATGTCGCTGGAGTCGTTTCNNTGGTGCTGGGCATCGGCAACGGCTGCCTGGTCTTCGCGGAACTGTGGGTGCCCAGCGGCCTCGCCTGCCTGATCATCACCATCTCGCCATTCTGGATGGTCGGCGCGGAGGCGCTGCTGCCGGGAGGCGAACCGCTGCACCTGCCGACCATCCTGGGGATGCTGGTGGGCCTGGGCGGCGCCGCCTTGCTGTTCGCGCCCGACACGCACACGCACACCTTCCACGCCGGCCTGCTCAGCGGATTTCTGGTGCTGCAACTGGGGATGGCGGGGTGGGCGTTCGGATCGATCTACCAGCGGCGCCGGGCGACCGGCGCGCATCCCATAGTCATTGGCGCGGTGCAGCAACTGGCCGCCGGGCTGTCCTTTTTGCCGCTCGTGTTGGTATTCCACGAGCACCCCGTGCACTGGAGTCTGCGCGGCGTGGGGGCGATTCTCTA
>PKYZ01000010.1 GCA_003132865.1 Bryobacterales bacterium | reverse complement strand
GCGCTGAATTCCGTGCTCATCAACACCATGGTCTTCGCCTTCGTGCCCATGCTCGCCGCGCGGCAAGGCGCCGATCGCACGGCGCTGTTCCTGAAGCTGAACCAGTGGTTCGCCTGGCTGTTTTCGCTGTTGACGCTGGCCATCGTGGTTTCCGCGCCGTGGCTGATCGCCATTCTGGCGCCGGGCCTCGACCCACGCTACTATCACACCTCCGTCACCATCTTGCGCATCTCGGCGTTCTCCATCATGGCGGCCGGCGCGGCGGCCATCAACTGCGCCTTGCTATATACGGACCGGCGATTCGCGCCTTTCGCTTTGTATCAAGCTTGTCTCAATGTGTTCACTATCGCCGGCGCCGTGAGCCTGTGGCGCGTGCTGGGGGTCTACGGGTTCGCCATCGGTTACACGGTGGGCGCCTGGGCGCAGTTCGCCGTCGTGTACTTCTGCGCGCGCGCGGGTCTGGAAACCCGCAACCTGCCGCCGTCGAAAGTGCATTGGCGCGAAATTCTCGGCAGGCCCGTGGCGGTTTCGCTCTACGCCGTCAGCCTGGCGCTGAACATAGTCTTCACGCGCGCCTGGGCGACTCACATCGGGCCGGGCATGGCTGCCGCGCTGGATTATTGCATGCGCGGCGTGGGGGTGCCGCTGGCGTTCCTGGTAAGTCCGATTTCCAATTCGCTGCTGCCGGAGATCGCCCGCCTGCGCAGCCAAATGCGCCTGCGCGAAGCCTTCCGCCTGATCGACAAAACGCTCGGCCTGGCGGCGCTGGCGGCCGTTGCGGGATGCGGAGTCGCGCTGGCTTTGCGCCAACCTGTGATCGCGATCCTATTTCAACGCGGCAACTTCACGGCGGAATCCACCACCCTGGTCTCGACTGTCTTCCTGGGCCTGGCGCCCAGCCTGATCGGCTGGAGCCTGCTGGAGTTGACCGGACGCGCGCTGTTCGCGCTCGACCGTCCCGCTCCGGCGTTGGTCGCCTCGTTCATCCCGGTGCTCGTCAACGTGGCGCTGACGCTCTGCTTGCACTCGTTGCAACCGCAGTTGATCGGCCTGGGGGCGTCGGTGGGATTGATGGTGGGATTCCTGGCGCTATTCGCCGCGGCGCACGCCAGCCGGAAACGGTGGATGGCGGCGAATTTTAGATTGTGATACTGTATGTAGTATCAGCCCGGCGGACTCCGACTTGCAGCGCGAGGGGGCCTGCCAGTTTTCTAAATATATCAATTACCGCTAATGAGGAGAACAAAATCACGATGAAAATTCAGGACAAGAATGGCAGACTTGAAGCGGATCGAGAAACGAATTCGCGATTTGGCGGGACGGAGACGCAACGTCAGGCTTGCGGAGATTGAATGGGTCGTTAACCAACTCGGATTGAACGGCTACGACACCGGATCTCGCACCAATGGCCATCAGACAATCTTCCGGGTCGGGACAAGGAAATTCGGCGTATGCGGCCACAATTCTGGAAGCGGCAGGTGAAGGCCTGCTACGTTGATGAGTTTGTCGATGCAATGATCGACATAGGTCTCTACGATGAATGAATCCGTGAAGAATGTTGCGTACTATATGACCCTGCCGTACACAACCGTGCTACGTCGCGATGAGGATGACGACGTGATCGCACGCATCGAGGAACTGCCCGGTTGCGTCGCACATGGCAGCGACGAGGCAAAGGCGATCAAGAATCTGAGAGAGATGCAGAGGCTCTGGCTGGAGGAGTGCGCGGAGAATGGTCACGACGTTCCCGTGCCCGCGCCTGAATCGGTGTTGCCGAGTGGAAAATGGGTGCAACGTGTTCCCCGGAGCTTGCACCAGCGCCTCGTCCAAATGGCCAGGCACGAGAACGTTAGCCTGAATCAGTTGGTCACCTCATTGCTCTCGGAGGCTGCCGGCGGGAGCGTTTGGGAAAAGCCCGCCGGGAGCCTGCCGGAGCGGCCTCTCGCTCGCAAGGCCGCACCGCCCGGCCCTGTTGGCCTCAGCCGCAAAAATGGTGAGCGCCGGAAAGATCCGAGCCGGACAATCGCATCTCCGGTCAAAACCTAGCACTAGCGCGGATGGTTTTGCCGCCCCTTTTGGGCCGCCCTAATCCAACGGCGCCTTGCCCAGCCGCTCATACTCCGCGTTGAACTCACACCCCAGCAGCGCGATGGCGGCCACCAGGTACATCCACACCAGTAACGCGATGCTGGCACCGATACTGCCGTACATCACGTTGTAGTGCGCCACGTGCCGGACGTACCAGCCAAAGCCGTTGGTGGCCAGCATCCAAAGCACCGTGGCCACTACCGCGCCGGGAAACAGCGCCGCGAAGCGCTGCTTGCGATTCGGTCCGAAGTAATAGAGCAGCATCGTCACCAGGATGGTAGTGGCGAACGCCACCGCGTACCGCGCCAGGCTGCTGACCAATTCCCAGGCCCAGGCCCAGGGATTCCACAAGGGGTCCACCTTCATCCAACCCAGGACCGCGTTCTCCACCTGAGTGCCGAACAGCAGCAGCGCGGAAGCCACCACCAGGGGCGCCGCGGACAACACGACCAGCAAGATCCCCACGCCCGTGTTTTGCCAGAAATTGCGGCTGCGCGGCACGCGGTACGCCGCCTGAAAGCCTTCCATCAGGCTCGTGAAGACGCTTGAAGCCGCCCATAGCGAGACCAGGGCAGCCACCACCAGCACCAGCCACGGGCGTGCGCCGCGGGCCTGAAACTGGCGTAAGACCAGGTCTTCGGTACCGGGCGGGACCACTTGGGCAAGAACGGCCTCAATAGTGTCGGAGACGAATTTGGCGCGCGTTTGAATCAGTATGGTGGCCGCGGACGCCAGTACCGGGAAAAAAGACAGCAACGCCGAGTAGGCTGCGCCCTTGGCGATGCTGAAGCAGTTGTCGTCAGCCGCCGCAACAATGCTTCGCCGCAGGAGATAGGGAAATGTCTTCCACGCCGGGCGCACAGAGCCAGTATAACGGTGTACCCGTCTTAGCGCAGTCTGCATAGACACACCATTCGATTCGTGCTGATCCTTACAGACAGCGCGCCGTGGCGGGTAGCCGGCTCAGTCTCTAGTGGAGCCCGGACCTAACTGGCCTTCTGGGCTTCTTGAGCTTTCCGGTACGCCGCCCACCGTTTCTTCGTGGCCGCCACGATACGAGCTCGCCCAGCCGCGCTGATTACGCGCTTTTTCGGCTTGGGCGCGGCCGTCTTGGTTCCGTGCTCGGCCTTGTAAACGGCCCACCTCTTCTTTTGGGCCAGAGCGATGCGCCGGCGGGCGGCCGCGCTCATGGTGCGTTTCTTAGGTGCGGACGCTCCGGAAGCCGCGGCGGCGGAAGCCGGCCGGGAAGCCGAATTCCCTCCAATCTGGCTGCGTAGTTCCGCTATCTTCTGCTCAACCTGGTCCCGCCTATGCTGGAAACCGATTAAAGCAGCTTCGAGTAGTTCAGTGTCTTGCTTGGGTGATCGTGGCATCAGGTTGATTATACCCATACTTACCCGGCGTTGTCTCGGACCTTTGGTCACTTTCGTCGAAAATGATTCTTTTGGAGTAGCGCGGACGGCGATACAATACCAACGTGGACCGGAGAAGCTTTCTGGGCATGGTGGCCCCCGTAGCGGTTCGGGACAGGCTGGCGGGGGCCGTGTCTATCCCGATCGTCGACACGCATATCCATCTCTTCGATACGGCTCGTCCGCAAGGCGTGCCGTGGCCGGACGAGAAGGACGCCGTACTCTACAAGCCGGCTTTGCCCGGCAGATATCGCAAGGTTACCCAGGGTCTCGGCATCGTGGGCGCCATCGAGATCGAATGCAGCCCTTGGCTGGAGGACAATCAGTGGGTCTTGGATGTTGCCGCCAAAGACAGCATGATCGTCGGCGTCATTGGCGACCTGGAGCCCGCTCATCCGGACTTCCGCATGCAGTTGGATCGTTTCGCGCGCAGTCCGCTGTTTCGCGGTATTCGGTATGGTAATCTTTGGGGCCGGGATCTGGGTACGGCGCTGGAGAAGCCCGAGTTTGTGGCGCGCTGCGGCGAAGCCATCTGCGAGGTGGCTCGCGCGACCGCCAAAGACCCGATCGCTGTTATCGCCGGCTACGTCACCGCCGCGGAGCACGGAGCGGGGAAGCACGTGATGAACTCCGCGGCGCTGGTGCGCCATGGGCACGTCGAGTTTGTCCAGTCGAAAATGTTGCTGCCTTACTACGATGTCTTCGATGAGCAGCGCTACTTTGCCCCGGCGGCGCGCCAGCGCCTCTGCCACCTCGATGGCCAGCCCGTCGCGCTCACTATCTGCGAGGACGCCTGGAACGACAAGAGCTTTTGGGAGAACCGCCTTTACAGCGTCGATCCCGTCGAAGACCTGATGAAGCAGGGCGCATCGATCATCCTCAACATCTCCGCGTCGCCGTGGTGGCACAACAAGCGCGCGCTGCGCCGGGAAATGCTGGCTGCCATCGCCAGACGCCACCGCGCGCCGGTTGTTATGGTCAACCAGGTCGGCGGCGACGACAGCCTGGTGTTCGATGGATCAAGCCTGGTGATCGCGCCCAGCGGTGAGGTGATCGCGCAGGGTAAAAGTTTTGAGGAAGACCTGATCTTCGCCGACCTGGACACACTCACCGGCGACATGCGGGAACAGCCAGGCGATGAAGACGAGGCTATGCTGGAGGCGCTGACGCTGGGCACGCGCGACTATGTGCGCAAGTGCGGATTCTCGAAGGTCGTCGTGGCGCTCAGCGGCGGCATCGACTCGGCTCTGGTCGCGACGATTGCCGTGCGCGCCCTGGGAGCAGAGAACGTTACGACGCTGGGTATGCCGAGTCCGTATTCGTCGCAGGGATCGATTGACGACAGCCGCCAGCTCGCGGAAAACCTTGGCATTCGCTACGAAGTGATGTCCATCGACGAAATCTTCAGCGGATTCAACCACGCCCTGGCCCCGGTCTTTGCGGGCCGTCAGCCGGATATCACCGAGGAAAACATTCAGTCGCGTATCCGCGGCGCACTCCTCATGGCCTTCTCGAACAAGTTCAGCGCGCTGGTTCTTACCACCGGCAACAAAAGCGAAATGTCCACCGGCTACTGCACTCTTTACGGAGACATGGTGGGTGCCCTTGCGGTGATTGGCGACGTCTTCAAGACGCGGGTTTACGATTTGTGCCGTTGCATTAATCGAGAAAGGGAAGTGATCCCCCGCACGATCATCGAGAAGCCGCCGTCTGCCGAGCTGCGGCCAGGACAAAAGGACACCGACTCGCTGCTTCCGTACGACATTCTCGACCCAATCCTTGAAGCGTACGTCGAACATTACGAGACGCCGGAGAAGATCGCCGCCGAGCGGGGGCTCGATCTGGAAACAGTGCGCGCCGTCGTCAAAATGGTGGAGCGCAGCGAGTACAAACGGCAGCAGGCCGCGCTCGTACTCAAAGTCACGCCAAAAGCCTTCGGGATGGGCCGACGGTTCCCCATCGCAGCTAAGGTACAGGTTTAAGAATTACGTCGAAAGGATTCTAATGCTTCGCTTAGCTTCCAGCGCATCCGTTGCGCTTCTATTTGCTTCAACCCTGTGTTTCGCGCAGTCGGAGACCCCCTCCGCTCCCACACCGCAGGAGGCGCCCTCGGCTCCCACGCCGCAGGAGGCGCCGGCCGCTCCCGCACCGCAGGCCGCTCCGGCCGAGCCGCAATTTCCCCCAGTCAGCGACGCAAATTTCGACGCTGCTTCTCCGAGCAGGACCGACGTCGAAGCCTTCCTCAAGACTTCCTGGGGCTACGACCACAATCGCGTCTGGGAGGTGTACAGCGTTCAGAAAACCGCCGCGCCAGGCGTCAGCAAAGTGACGGTTCTGGTTGCCGAGAAACAGACTCCGCAACAGATCGCCAATCTGATCTTTTTCGTTACGCCCGACGGCAAACATCTCATCGCGCAGGAAGCCGTCCTCGACTTTGGACCCCACCCTTACGAAAACAACTACCGGCTCCTGCAGCAGCGCGCCGATGGACCCTCGCGCGGTGCCTCGGCGAAGCAGTTTGAGCTGGTGGAGTTCGCTGACTTCCAGTGTCCTCACTGCAAAGATGCGCAGGCCATCGCCGAGAAGCTTGTGCAGGACTTTCCTCAGGCCCACTTTGTCTTCGAGAACTTCCCGCTCGTGAATATCCACCCCACCGCGTACAAGGCCGCGGTGTGGGGTGCTTGCGTGGCGCAACAGGGCGGCAGCGACGCCTTCTTCAAATACGCCAGCTCGGTCTTCGGCGCGCAGAACGACCTCGCCGGCCAGGGCGCAGACCAGGCTTTGCGCAATGCAGCGACCGCGGCTGGCGCCGCCCCGGACAAGATCGCGGCCTGCGCCGATTCGCCAGCCGGCAAAAGCGCGGTCGACGCCTCTATGCATCTTGGGCAGGAACTCAACGTCAACGAGACGCCGATGCTCTTTATCGATGGCCGCACCGTGCCCATGATGGCGGTTTCCTACGATCAGCTTAAGACGATCGTCGAATATCAATTCTCGCTGGATAAGTGAGCTGAGGTCCTATGCCCATCCAACCAGCGCTCGATCCGGCACGCACCGCCGTTCTCAGCATGGATATGCAGTCGGCGATCGTATCCATTTACGTGGGCGATCAGGATGCGTTCACCTCGCGTGCCGCTGAGGTCCTTCGTCGCTGCCGTAAGCGCGGCGTGACCGTCATCCACATCCAGGTCGGCTTTCGCCCAGGCTTGCCCGAGGTCAGCTCACGCAATGCGCTCTTCGTGGCGGTCAAGAATTCGCCGGAACGGCAACAGCTCTTCCAGGGTGAAGCCGGCAAGATTCATCCAGCGCTCGGACCCGAGGGCGACGACATCGTCATCACCAAGCACCGCATCAGCGCCTTCACCGGAACCGACCTCGACATGATCCTGCGCGCCAAAGAGATCGATACGCTGGTGATGTTCGGCATCGCGACCAGCGGCGTGGTTCTCTCCACCTTGCTCGATGCCGTCGACGCCGACTATCGGGTCATCGTGATCGCGGACTGCTGCGCCGACCAGGATGCAGAGGTGCACTCCACTCTGCTTGAAAAATTCTTTCCGCGGCGAGGGATTGTGGTGACAGCCGCCGAACTCCTCGAGAGCCTGCCGGGCTGAAAGCTCCCCAGCCGTGGGCCAGCATAAAGGCGCCCAGAAACGGGCGCGCCGCCAGACGCAATGGCTGGCCGGAGCCGCTCAGAATTTGTGAACAAAGCCCGATCCTCCGATCACTTTCAAGAGAGTACCTGAGCGATTACGGCGGGCTTGTCAACCCTGCTGAAGCCCTCCGGATGTGCCTCGCATGACCTCCGTCACCGCTGTGAACCCCTTTCACCCTTTTTGACATCTAATTGATTGCAGATGTGTTTAGTTTTGGGGTACGCTCTCGCAATTGGGCATTTTTCTCTTGATTTCCATAGAAAAAATACTTATAATAGTAAAGTTTTGTGACTTCCCGAGCAGGTCTATACGGGCCTCCGGATTTTCTGGTACGTCACTTTCAATGGCAGAGGGTAAATCATACATGGCAAAGCGTCGTGGTAATCCAAACTGGGGCAAGCCGGAGCCGATCGGACCGGTAGTGCCCACCGTGACCTCCTTTGAGCAGGTCGTCAAGGAGTTTAAGCTCACTCCGGATCAGTACGTCCGTTCCACCCGTTTGCGCGAGTGGGCTCGCCGCAATCGCAACTCGAAGTACATCCCTGAGGGACTGCTGGAAGCATGGGGCTTCGAGATCGAATCCACGCTTTGATTCGATCCGGTAACGAGTTGTATCCGACGCCGCCTTCGGGCGGCGTCGCTGTTTGTGGCGAGGGAATTTCTGCAGGCTGCGCTGAAGCTTTCCTGCGATTCGCCGTCGTGGGATGATCCGAAGCGTTGGAAAATGCAGGTCCCTCGCTCCGCCTACCCCATCTGCGATGGGGCCCCAAAGCGCTCCGCTCGGGATGACAGCTCTAAGTTTTTTCCTGATACCCAGCGTTTGCACGCAGCGAGGGATTGCCGATGAGTCCCGCGGCGGTCATCGAAGCGGAGGGTTCTGCGATGAAAAGCAGGTCCCTCGCTCCGCCTACCCCATCTGCGATGGG
>PKYZ01000156.1 GCA_003132865.1 Bryobacterales bacterium | reverse complement strand
ATTCTCTCCGACTTCGAGACCTACAAACGGCAGATACCCGCGGGATTGAACTTCTCGCTATCGGGCATTCCTTATTGGACAACGGACATCGGCGGATTCTTCATCGGCAACCCGAACGATCCGGCTTACCGGGAGCTATTCGTGCGCTGGTTTCAATACGGCACGTTCTGTCCCATCTTCCGCGTGCACGGAACCCGCACCACCAACCAGAACGAGCTATGGTCTTATGGACCGGAAGCGCAATCGATCCTGACTCAGTTCGACCGCCTGCGCTACGAACTGATGCCTTACATCTATTCCGTCGCCTGGATGACGACCAACGAAAGCTACACTCCCATGCGCCCGCTGGTCATGGATTTCCGCTCGGATGTGCGCGCCCAAAATATAGGCGATCAGTTTCTATTCGGACCGGCAATCCTGGTAAATCCGGTCACCGAACCCGGCGCGACCATGCGGCACCTGTATCTGCCGAAGACAAAGTGGTACGACTTCTGGAGCGGACACCCTGCGGATGGAGGCAAATCCGTTGACGCGCCGGCCACGCTCGACCGCTTGCCCCTATACGTGCGCGCCGGCTCAATCGTCCCCATGGGACCGGACGTCGAGTATGCCGCCGAAAAGCCCGCTGACCCCATCGAGTTGCGCGTTTATCGCGGCGCCGACGGCAGCTTTACGCTCTACGAAGACGAGAACGATANNATTACGATTACGAAAAGGGCGCGTACGCGACCATTCCCAGTCATTGGGACGATGCTACGCACAGCCTGACCATCGGCGAGCGCAAAGGGCAGTTTCCGGGCATGCTGCAAACCCGCACATTCCGGGTCGTCTTTGTGAGCGAAGACCACGGCGTCGGAATCGGTCAGACCGCGCAGCCGGACAAAGTGGTCCAGTATTCCGGCAAACCGATTATAGTCGCGCCATAGTCTTGGGGCAGGACTCCAGTCCTGCNNGGCCGACTGTCCACGTCGGCCTGCGGGTCCTGGAGGACCCGCGCAGACCTGGAGGTCTGCCCCACAAGACTCACTCCCGCGCCTTCGGCAATTCCTTGCGCGGAAGCATCTCCGGGCTATTGGCCGCCTGGTACACCACCGCCGCGATCACCGCCGAAGCCTCCATCAAATCGGACGCCACCGCGTGATCGAAAGTGTCCATGCTGGAATGGTGCGTGATGCTGCCGTAATCCAGAGGGTCCTGAATGAACTGGAACCCGGGCAGACCCACGGCATCGAATGACAGATGGTCCGTGCCGCCGGTGTTCTTGATGGTGATGGTAGTCGCACCCTCGTCGCGGAACGGCGCCAGCCAGGTTTCAAACAGCGGGCGCATCGCATCGTTTTCCTGCAAATACACGCCGCGAATCTTGCCGCTGCCGTTATCCAGGTTGAAATAGCCGGAAAGCTTGGCGTGCTCCGGCATCAGCTTCATGGTTTTGGAATCGCCGAAATGCTGCTTCACGTAAGCCTCCGAGCCGTACAGTCCTTCCTCTTCGCCGCTCCACAGCCCGATGCGAACGGTGCGGTCCATACTCACGTTCAGCGCCTTTAGGATACGCATGACTTCGATCATCACCGCGCTGCCCGCGCCGTTGTCGGTCGCGCCCGTTCCGGCATGCCAGGAATCGAAGTGTCCTCCAATCATGACCACCTCGTCCTTCTTCTGGCCGCCGGGGATTTCTCCAACGATGTTGGCGGAGTTCACATCCGCGTCCGAGGCCTGCGCCTTGAGTGACACGCGCACCCGCACCGGCGTCTTCTTCTCCATCACGCGCGCCATGCGGTTGTACTGTTCCGCCGTAATCACGAACGTGGGAGGCGCCAGCGGATCGGCGCTCTTATTAGATCCCGCCTGCTCGGCGTTCGTCGTGCCCTCGTGCGACCGGTCGTCGCGCATCAGCACGCCCAACACGCCCTCGTCAAGGAAGAAGCGATTCCTCTCGATCGCCAACTGAATTGCCGCATCGAACAATTCGTCGAACACGGATTCCGGCAGGCTCGCGAAGAATTTGCCGAGTTCGTCCGGATCTTCCGGCCATTTCAAGTCCGCCAGCTTCGCGTAGTTCTTCGCGGCGTGCTCCGGCGCCTTGGCGATGTCCGCCAGCTCCGCATCCGTGTAACGCCGGAACTGCGGCTTGCTCTGTTCGCCCGGAATCTTGGGGTCCCTGAGCATCACGAACTTCCCGCGCAGTTTGCCGGTCCATTCCTTGCGATACGCCGCGAACTCCTCGCGCGCCTTCTTCGGATCGAAGGTTCGCTTCAGCGGCGCCAGGATCGTTTCACCGGCGATGGGGCCATTGGTGCTCGCGCTCCAGGCCAGCGGCGTAGCGTTCAACACCGCGTAGCGTGGCTCCACCATTTCGACCGACCACTGCTGGGCCGACCAACTGCGCCCGAACGGTCCCCACGATTCCAGATGCACGTTGCTGAGACCAATCTCGCGCAGCCGTCCAGCGGCCCATTCGGCGGCCTGGAAGAACTCGGGCGAGGCGGTTAGCCGCGGGCCGTAAACGTCGCTCAGCCAGGAGAGATGATCCATGACTTTCGAATGATCGTAGGCTTCGGTCTTGATGCGCGTGACGAGGCCGAGATCCAGCTTCGGCTGGCCCCAGGCCGCCGGCGCCAAGAACATCAACAACAGAAATTGTTTGCGAAGTCCGGATGTAAGCATGTTTACCCGTTGCCCCACTTTTTAATCCAGTAGTACTAGCAATTAGCATGCTTGCGGGAGGGCGGTCAAGCCGTGTCAAACCGGCCTGGCCCGGTACCGGATCATTTCCCGGCGAGGGTATACGCGAGGCTGCGTTCCGTCGAGCTGCCTCCTTGCGCGACCGCTACCCTCACTTCATAACTGCCCGGCTTGCCGGTCGCCTCGATCACCATTGGGATGCCGCCGGATGCGTCCGGCGGTGGTAACGCGGGCTTGCGCATGGCGAGCAGCCGGCCGTTCTTCAGCAATTGCACGCGCAGCTCAGGCATCGCGGGATTCTCCGGCTCCGGATAAACCATGAAATAGACAAACGGGAGCGCGCCGGCGAACAAATCGGTCGTCACGAAGGGCAGCACACGCTTGCCCGTGTATTCAAACGGGTCCGCGGCGTCGGGCGGGCGGCCGAGATTCTCCAGCCGCCGCACCAGCGCGAGGTCGCTCAGCCCCACCCCCCGCTGCTCCCGATTGTCGATCTGCACAACGCTGGTGCTGGCCCGGTTGCCTTCGTGGTCCACCACCGCCGCCTCAACCGTGTAGTGTCCAGGCGCCAGGTTCACCGCGTGCTGGTACGTCATGAGTTCCACCCGCACGGCGGCCAAGCGATCGTCGGAAACCTCCGACGGGACGTCTTTGCTCACCCGGTCCACGATCTGTCCCTGCGCGTTCTTCACCAGCGCCAACAACGAAGCGTGCAGCCGGCGCTTGTTTCCGGTTTCTACGGGCGTCGCCGTCAGATTTGAGATGGGCATCTCGAAGGCGATCGAATACTGCGCCGTGCCGCCAGCGTCGCGGAAACGATAAGCCCGCGACAGGAACTCGAAGGCGCGCGGCCGAGGCTGCGTGTCGAGCGCTTTCAGTCCGGCCATTTCTTCGGGAGTCACCGGGCCTTCGCCCGTGTCGGGCACGGCGAAGTAACCGCTGCGGGTTTCCACGCGCAAGCCGGACCGTGCCAGCTTCACCTCGATCTTCCGGAAGTGCCCGTCTTCGCGCTCCGATATGGGCGGATACGCGATCTCATAGTGCGTATCCACTTCCTCCATCACGTGCGCCAGGAGCTTGTCGGTATTGTTAGTGTTGGCGATCAGGAATCCGCCGGTGCNNGTGCGTTCGGCCAGTTCGCGAATGGCCTCCTGACGGTTGGCGCTCGAAATGGTGAACTTAACATAGTCGTCCTGATGCGCCAACTCCATCATTTCAGCGGCGGCAGACACGGGGGGCGGGCCATGCGCCGCGTTGGACGATGAGGACGACCCGGCGGTCTGTCCGATGCTCGCGGGGCCCTGTTGCTGGCTCAGTGCGGCGATGTAATGCAGCATCGCGACCGATGGCGCACTCGCCGACTGCGGGGCCAGACAACTGTCACTGGGCGAATCCTGGCAGACGCCCAGCCCCCAGACATCCATCGCATAAAAAGTGACGCCGCCCTTAGTGGCCTGATGGATCAGCGAATCCCAGTATTCCAACTGATCGG
>PKYZ01000523.1:3961-9817 GCA_003132865.1 Bryobacterales bacterium | reverse complement strand
CTGGAGGTCTGCCCCACAGCCAGGATTGCTGCCTCACAGGAATCGCTGGATAGCAGAATCATTTGGATAACTCCAGCAACATTTTCTGCGCAGGCCGGAATCCGGGGGCGGCCTCCAGCGAGAGCAACAATTCGTCTTTGGCGGCGTCCGGACGATTCGCCGTACGGTAAGCCTTCGCCAGGTTGAAGTGCGACGCCGCGGGGTCGGTGGGCGACTTGGCCAGTACAGCCCGATACTCGCGGATGGCCGCGGCGGTGTTTCCCAGACCGAGCCACAAATCGCCCAGCCGGCGATGGAGTTCTTCGTCGATGGGCTGAATATAGTTGAGCCGGTCGAGCACTTCGGCCGCTTCCTTCCGATTGCCGGCCTCTTCGAGGAGGGTAGCCAATTGTTTCAGTGTATCAGGGCTGCGCCCGCCCACTTTGGCGTAACGTTCCAGTTCGGCGATGGCAGCCTTCTGGTCGCCCTTAGCGAGGTAGCCGTCGGCCAGGAACTGGTAGACGTTGCCGGCTTCGACATAGTCCGGATAAGAGTCGCGAATGCCCGAAGCGTCGCGAATCATTTCTTCGTAATCGTGCGCTTTGTACTCGGTCGCCACCTTCTTCAATTCTTTGCGCCACTCGTCGAAACCGTCCACCGTCTTCTTCGTTTCGGCAGTTAACGCAGCCAGGAAACGCTTATCGAATTCTTCAGGTTTAATGCCCAGCTCTTTTTCGATCGCTTCGGGGGTGGTGGCGCCGCCGGCGAAGTCGTGAATCATGGCCAGCAGCTTCGGCCAACCCCACTCGCGATCGATATAGTCGCACATACGTCCCGCCTCGAAGTAAGACACGACCACCTGAGTTGGATAAGTGGGACGCACAAAGCCGCGGTCCAATTCCGCCACGGGCAGCAGCTTCTTATCCTTGATCGCCATGATGACGTGCGGATCGAGACGGTCGCCCCATTCGGGCGAAGCGGCCGTTTCTTCGTGCACGGCCAGCCCTTCGGTGAACCAGCGCGGCACGCGGAAATTGGTCATGTTCAGGACATAGACGTGGCTGAGTTCGTGCCACATGGTGCTAGCCCAATGAAACGTCCCGGGCGGGCGTCCCGAGGGGCTGTCCATCGCCACCACGTAGCCGAAGGTCACGCCCAGCGCGCCCAGGCCGGGCATGCCCATGGTGCGCACGGCGAAGTCTTCGTGATCGGGGTAGACTTCCACTTGCACGGGCCGATCCAGATGGAAGCCGTATTTCTTGTCGTAAGTGCTCAGCGCGCGCAGCATCTCGGCTTCGAAGTAAGGATGCAACAGCTCGGCTTCTTTCTTGTGGAGGCGGAGGACGGTTCTGTCTGTCTTGTAAGTGACAAAGTTCTTGTAGCTATCCATCAGCCGGAGCGTGTTGACGGTGGCGGCGTCTCTGTAGTGGTTCTCAAAACACAACTCCAGCTCGGCGCGGGCTTCACCTTCCAGACCCAGCCGCATCAGGTTGACGCCTAATTGCGCGTGGGCGCTCCATAAGTCCGGCTGCAGGGCGATCGCTTTGCGAAACAGCCGGATACCTTCTTCATAGCGGCGATTCAGGATGAAGATGCGAGCCGCGGTTTCGTAAGCGGCGCCCGAGTGCGGATCCCATTGCGTGCCAGGCTTGTCGTTGAGCCAGTCGATGGTGGCGAGGATGGCCTTGGCTTGGGTGGCGCGCGCCGACATGTCGAGGGCCTTGTGGGCCTCTTCGGCGGCTTTGGCCGGGTCGTTGTCTTCGAGAGCCAGGCGTGCCAGAAGTTCCTGCGCCTCCAACATGTGCGGATCGGCTTCCAGCGCGCGGTGTGCGAACTCCAGGGCTTGCGCCTCGAAGCCGTCCGCCGCTACCTGGGCCAAGCCTAGGAGAGCGTCGGCCTGCTTCGGCTCGATTTCCAGCGCTTCATGGAAGAGCTTGGCGGCCTCGGGAGGATTGAAGCGTTCCAGAAACAATCGCCCGAAGCGGACGCGGTATTCGGCGTTGCGCGGATACCTCGCAATGAGCGATTCAAAGGCAGCCTTCGATTCCTCATAGCGGTGTTGTTTCCAAAGCGATTCGGCCTGAGCGAGAGTTGGCGCCGGAGTTTGCGCCGGGAGGGCGGTGGCCGCGCACAGGATGGCCAGCAGGAGTCTCATTTGTCGAGCGCCTCCTGGGTCTGGGCCAACTGGAGCAAGAGCACGCCGAGTTGCTTCTTATACTCGTCGGGTGGGATGGCGGCTTTCTCGTATTTGAGCTTGTCGATCTGCTGTTCTAACAGCTCTTTCTTGGCGAGTAACTGCAGTTTGGCGGGGTCCTTCGCGGCCGCGGCGGCGGAGCCAATGCGCAGCAAAGGAAACTGAGCGGCCAGCATTCCTTCGCCGTTTTCAGGCGAGGGTGCGCGCACGCCTTCGCCCTTCCCGGTGTCTTCGAGCACGGCGTGCTCGGTGGCCAGACGGTTCTGCGATTCGTAAAAAGCGACCGTCTTCTTGTCGGCGAAGCGGAAGGCTTCGAGCGCGGAGACGACTTCGTTCTTATCGCTGTCGGCGGCAGGATCGCTCAGCGCCTCTACCCAGTAGCGCGCGAAGACGGTGGCATTCTTTTCCGTGCCGTTCTTGGTGGCGGCGATGACCACGCGATTGGGCTTGCGCAGGAATTCGATGGCGCCTCCGCTGGAGCTGGTCATGTCGACGACGAGCTGCCGCGTGGCGGGGATGCGGTCGAGCAGCGTGGCCAACTCGGACGCCGTCAAGTCGGGGCCGGGGAGATTGATCTTGTATTCGTAACCATCGAAGCTGCCGTGACCGATGAGCATGAGCGCGAAGGCATCCTGCGGCTGGGCTTGTTTGGCGATGCGATCCAGGGCGGCCCGGACTTGTTCGCGCGTTGCGTTCACCAAGGTTTCGACTTTGGAATCGGAGGTGGGCTTGAGAGCTTTCTCGATGTCTTTGGCCCACATGGCGAAGTGCTGTTCGTAATCCGGTTCGCCGCCCAGGCCGGTTACGGTGAGATAGTAAGTGGTGGCGGGGAGGGAGGATGCTGTAAGGAGCAGGGTTAGTAGGCCGAGGAAGAGAGAGCTGCCTGAAAGGCGGCTGCGGCCAGGATTGGCCGCCCTACAAGAGCGACCAGCAGTTCTTTTGTGGGGCAGCAGGGCTAGCAGCAATCTCATACCACACCCCATCTTCGCCGCAGCACCCACTCCGAGCCGCGCAACAGCAGCGCCAGCAAAAACACCGCAGGCATGTCCCAGAGGTCCTTGGTTTCGCGCGTGGTGATGCCGGCTTCGGAGTACGAGATTTCGTCCGCCAGCTTGCCGGCGTTCGACGCGCTGTAGTATCGCCCGCCGGTCTCATCGGCCAGCTTTTTCAGCAACTCGCGATTCTGCGCGGTGTGGAAGTTTTCGGCCACGCCATCTTCCCGGCGGAAGATCGCGACGTCGCGTCCGAGTTCCTCCTTATCGCGCCCCGCCACGATCTCGGCCACATACGAGCCTGGTTTCTCCGCGTTCCAATCGGCCGAGTAAGCACCCTCCTCGGTGGGTAGCGGCGTCATCTCGACGCTGGTGGCGGCTCCGTCCGGCGCCACGATGTGGGCCTCGACCACCGCATTCGGTACGGGCTTGAACGCCTTATCGCGCACCTCGGCGCGCAGCGTGACCTTGGTTTCGTCCGGCAGCACGGCGCGTGGCGTGGAGGCGGCGACCCGGCCGGGGCTGTCGGAAACCAGGTAGCGCATCAACTGCTGCCAGAACGTGGCGTGGGTGACATCGGTGTGATCCTGCCACATGCGCCAGCGCCAGCTTCCGGACGTGGCGAAGACAGCGGTGCGGCCGCGCCCATAGTTCTCGGTGACCAACAGTGGCATGCGGTGGCGGCCGGCGGGCAGGACGTCCATCAGCACCACCGCGCCGGGCTTGGCTTCGCCGACGTCGTTATAATTGGCGAGCTGCGGCATGCCGGTCCAACGCGCGGCGTTGCGCTCGGGATCTTCGACCAGGCGGCAGATCAGGCTGGCGCGGCCCTGGGCGGTCAATTCCTGGCTTGAAAAATCGCGATGGAATGTGCCCTTGGTTTGCGGAATTTGCACCGGCAGCAACTCGGCCAGAGGCGAATGCGAGTAGCCGCCCTCGGCCAGCGCGAAGCGACCGCCCAAAAACAGAATGCCGCCGCCGCGGCGGTTGGCGAATTCGCGGATCAGGTCCTGTTGCGTTTGCGTGAAGTAGTTGGCTTCCACGCTGCCGACGATCAGGCCGTCGAAGGCGAACAGATCTTCGGGCTTGGCGGGGAAGCCTTCCTCGAGCTCATGCGTATCGGAGAAGCCTTGACGGTAGATCTTGTTCTGGGTGGTGCGGAGCATGGAGGCAAGCTGCAGGCTGCGGTCGTCTTCCGCGGCGCGGCGGATGAATTTGAATTCCCAGCGCGGCTCGCCTTCGATATAAAGGATGCGCGGCTTGCGCGTTTCCACGTTCACCAGCCGCCGCAGCGAGTTGTTGTTGCGGTTCTCTTCGCCGGGCAGCGGATCGATGGAAATCTCCAGTGTCTTGGGTCCGGCCAAGCCGGCGTTGAACAGCAGCGGCTCGCTTTGCGGCGCGCCGTCCGCTTTGAACTGCACTTCGCGCGTGGCGACAACCTTGCCGGCGTCGCGCACCGAAACGAGCGCCTTCTGGCCCGCATAACCATACTGGCGGAAGGTGACCAGCGCGCTCAAACGCGAATCGGCCAGCGCGTGGGCCGGCAGCACGGCGTCGGTGATTTCGATATCTTTTTCGGCCTTCTCGCGGCCGAAGCCGATGGTGTGCACGGGGATGCGCCGCTGGCGGATCTGCGAGATGGTGTCGAGATCGATACCGCCGGAATTATCGGCGCCATCGGAGAGCAGCACGACGGCGCCCAACGGCAAAGTGGACGATTCCGCGAGCACCTGCTGCAAGCTATCGCCGAGACGCGTGGCTGGCTCCGAGGCCGTGAGCTGGCTGGTCTTCTGAATGCGCTCGGCTTCCTCACCGAAGCGATAGAGGCGCACCTGAAACTTCTGCCCTAGTGCCGCGAGCAGTTTGCGATCGAGCACGGCGGCGGCCTGCGCGCTGCGCGTTTGGGATCCCTCCTGGATGGCCATGCTGCGCGAATCGTCGACCAGCACGGCGACCACGTTCTGCTGCGGCCGCAGCGTGGCGATCGAGATGGCCGGGTGCCAGAGCAGGAACAGCAGCAGCGCGATCATTGCGGTTTCTAGCATCCAGATCACCAGCGGACGCGTGCCGGTGAGCGATCCGCGGTTGCGCCGCACGTGCCAGAGCAGCAACCCGCTAGCCGCGACGACGCCCAACGCGAGAATCCACACCGGCCAGGACGCCAGCAGCACAAACTGCCCCTTTTGGAAAACCGCGCCGGGATACTTGAAGAGAAACTCGAACATGATGGCCCTTGGGATTTTAGTGCGTCATCGCGTAAATGATGTAGTCGATCCCCATGCGGTAGGCTTGCGAAGTGTACCGCTCGGGGTAGCGCGGATGGTCGGCCCATTCCCAGGCGTCGCCATTATCCTGGTTGAAGCAGATGGCCACCATGACCCGGCCGGCGTCGTCGTAGATGGCGCGCCAGTGGGGCGTCTTGCCATCCTTTTCCCAGATACGGCCGGTGTACCAGTATTGAATGCCGGGCACTTGAACACGCTCGCCCAAATCATATAAGACGTGGAATATGGGATCCTGGTTATCGATTTCGACGATGGGGCGGTCCGGGAACACACGGTGGATGCTCTCGATGAAGACGTTCCATTCGCCGCTGCCGTGGAAGTCGTCGCACATGAAGAAGCCGCCGCGCAGCAGATATTCGCGCATTTTGGCGCACTCAGCATCGGTCAGGCTCCAGTGCCCGACCTC
>PKYZ01000523.1:0-3928 GCA_003132865.1 Bryobacterales bacterium | reverse complement strand
CGTGCCGGCCGGACGGATACATGAGGCGGGTGAAGGCCCATTCGGTTTTTTCATAGGCGTCGGCCGGCACGGGAACAGGGTCGTCTTCCATTCCGGGAAACTGGCGGAAAGTGGCCTGGAGGGCAAACAGCGCCGTCACCGAAATCGCCACAAGACTACCGCAGGTGAGCAAGCGGCGGCGCATTTGGACGAGGCCCTCGTATGTGTTTCAGGATAGCATGCGGGTGGCGGCTTGCTGGAGTTCGCGGCGCGGATTGCGTTACGCTGGAAGATAACAAACGCCCACCACGGAGACAATCGAAACGATTCCCATGGTAACAGGGGCCGATGGCGTGATCCGTGTAAGCGGCACGCGCGTGACGCTTCTCCGCGTAAAGGCGAGGAACAGCTTTGAGTAAAAGGAGGGAATAACCCTTTGCAAAAACAGGTTTGAGGGCTGTTTAGAGATCGACGAGTCCGAGGCTTATCTTCAGCGCCCGATCGACTTTGCGCATCGCCGCCGCGTCGAGCGTGCCGAGACGTTTCACGAGCCGCTCGCGGTCCACGGAACGGATCTGGCTTAACTGAATGGCCGATGGGACAGAGAGGCCGTTCCCCTTGCTGGCCGCTACGATGACCTCAACGGGGTATGGCGCAGGCGACAATTTCGAGGTGATGGCCGCAACGATCGTGACCTGGCTGTATTGGTTGCCGATGTCGTTCTGGATGATGAGGGCCGACCGCGTCTTTTGGATCTCGTGGCCGCGGGCTGGATCAAATTCGACGAGGTAGAGATCCCCTCTCTGAGGAAACGTCATGTCCGTTTGGTTTTGGTGGTTTTCTTCGGCTCACGGGCGGCCTCGAACGTGCGCCAAGCTTCTTCCTCCAGCGGGAACCACTCGGCTGCTATCGCGAGATCGCGCTCGGCATTGGCGCGGTAGCCGGCTTTGAGCTGCTCGCGAAGCGTTCGCCCGCCCTGCGCTTCGACGAAGTGCCGCACCGCCTGGTCGATGAACCGGCTCCGGGTGCCTTTGGCCGCCACGCGGTCAAGCACTGCCACGGTCTTATCGGGCAGGACGATGTTGATGCGCTTGCTCATGGGTGTGGTGTTTCTTGTTTCGACACTTGAAGTGTAGACACCATTGTTGTGGATGTCAAATGGACAGCGCGATCAGCCAAGCGCCACGCCGGCGGAGCGCGGATGCGCTATTCTGAGAGATGACAAAATGCCCAACAGCGAGACGATCGAGACGATTCCCATGGTGACCGGGGCCGATGGCGTGATCCGTGTAAGCGGTACGCGCGTGACGCTCAATTCGATTCTGTTAGCGTTTAACGACGGCGCAACCCCGGAAGAAATCGCCCAACAGTACCCTTCCGTTCCGCTGGCCGACATTTACCACCTGATCGGCTACCACCTCCGCCACGCCGCGGAGATGGAAGAGTACCTTCGCAGGCGTTCACGCGACTCGCAGGAACTGCGGCAACAGAACGAGGCTCGCTGGAGTCCCGGCGGCGTCCGCCAACGTTTGTTGGCTCGACGGCCAAACGGGGCATAAGCCGATCATGCGCTGGCTCGCCGGCGAGAATCTGAATAACGACATTGTGCGTGGTCTAATCCGCCGGAAGCCCGATCTCGACATCGTCAGAGTGCAGGATGCCGGCCTGTCGGGCGTGGACGACCCGCCGTTGTTGGCTTGGGGAGCGGCGCAGGGTCGCATATTGATCACACACGACGTCAGCACCGTCACCGCGTATGCGTATCGCCGAGTGGCCGGGGGCGAACACATGCCCGGCGTGTTCGAAGTGAGCCGCTCCGTTCCGGTTGCGGTCGCTATCGAGGATATTCTGCTCGTGTCAGAGTGCAGTAACGAAGGAGAATGGGAAGGCCAGGTCCGTTATCTTCCACTTCGTTGATCAACCGTCAGCCGCCATCGACGGTCCCCAAGACTCGGGAGGCGGAAGGCACCCGCCGTACTCTATAATAGGGTGTTAAATTCCCCACTTGAAGGAGCATTAATGCCTGCGAAGCGGATCGGTATACTCACCGGCGGCGGAGACGTGCCGGGCCTGAATTCCGTCATCAAGACCGTTGTTTACAGAGGAAGCGAGATCGATTGCGAAGTCATCGGTATTCGCCGCGGCTGGGAGGGCCTGACGCATGTCAATCTGGACGATCCGGCGAGCCGGGCGCGCTACATTTTGCCGCTCAATCGCGAGAACACGCGCACGATCGACCGCACGGGCGGCACCTACCTGCATAGTTCCCGCACCAACCCGGCCAAGATGAAGGCCTTGCCGCCGGTGGTGAAGGGCCTGGAGTTCCCCAAGTCCGAAGTCACCAAGAAGGGCGTGACGTCGGTGGTCTACGACATGACCAGCCGGGTGCTGAAGAACGTGGAGACGCTGGGGCTCGATTACCTGATCGCGATCGGCGGCGACGACACGTTGAGCTATGCGGCGCGCCTGGACACGGAGGGCTTCAAGGTCATCGCCATCCCGAAGACGATGGATAACGACGTGCGCAACACCGAGTATTGCATCGGGTTTTCGACGGCGATCACGCGCGCGACGGAAGCCATTGAGCGTCAGCGCACCACGGTGGGATCGCACGAGCGCATCGGCGTCTTCCGCATCTTCGGACGCGACGCCGGATACACCGCGCTGTACACGGCCTACGTCACGTCCATGCGGTGCTGCATCCCGGAATACAAGTTCAATCTCCAGCACCTGATTGAGCTGCTGATCACCGACAAGCAGTACAATCCGAGTAACTACGCCCTGATTATTCTTTCGGAGGGCGCCGAGTGGGAAGGCTACCAGGTAAGGGAGGTCGGCGAGGCGGATGCCTTCGGCCACAAGAAGAAGATGAATGTGGGCGAGGACCTGGCCGAGGAGATCAAGAAGTCCACCGGGGAAGAGACCATCGTCAGCGATCTGACTTACGACCTGCGTAGCGGCAGTCCGGATTTCGTGGACAAGATGGTGGCGTCGACGTTCGCCAGCATGGCGATGGACTGCGTCCAGCAGGGCCAGCATGGCGTGATGATGGCCATTTCCGGCGGTTGCTATCAGGCGGTGCCCATACCGGACCCAAAGTTAGGTCCGCGGCGGGTGGACCTGGAGACGATGTACAACACGCGGCGGTACCGGCCGAATTACGCGAATAAGTTGGGGCTGCCGATCTTTCTTACGCGGGCGTAAGTGGCGAGTGTTCGCGCCGGCCAAGCGCCGGGACGAGTCCCGGCGCGGCGTCCTCAACGAGTGGGTGAGGTGCCCGGAAGATCGCTGGCAGATCTGACCAGCCGGATCGCTAACGGTCTGTAGCGAGCACAGAGATGACAGTCATCGCATAGGTAACTTGATGGCGAAAGAAACTGTACGGTGTGCCGATAAGCTGATTGAGCCGAGCGGAGGATAGGGCAATGCTGGGAAGCAACCCGAGCGCGGGGTTTGGGGGCGTGGCCCCCAATTGCGAAGCAACTCAGCTATTCTGGCACGAACGCGCTTAACCCGGATTTCTCATCGAACCTGCTCTCCGAGCGAGGGCGGTCAGGGGCAAGTGGCAGATAACAAGCGGGATAGGCGACAGGGAGGTACTGGAGGGGGAAAACAGTCTGTGGTGCGATCATATCGCCTCCGTTCAGTCGGTATTCTCCGCCTCCTTCGCCAGGCGAGCTAAGGCGGTTCGCGAGAGGCACTCCATCCTGGCCAGAACGGCCTTGAGTTTCCGGCGCTGTTTGGTGGCGGCCTGATAGAGCGGGGCGGCTGGCGGGCTGAGCTTCACGTTGACCGTCTGGCCCTTGACCTTGTAGGTCCATTCGAAGTAAGGGCCGTGACGCCGGGCAGGATCGCGGTGGCAGGCGCACTGCGGTTGGCCGCACTTCATGATGCGCTTCAAGACGGTCCCTTCAGGAAATAGTCCAGAGGGGGTATTCACTTGACGCAG
>PKYZ01000774.1 GCA_003132865.1 Bryobacterales bacterium | reverse complement strand
CGCTCGACGGGACACAACAGCCGGATGGCGACACGGTGTTCGAGATCGGCTCAGTCACCAAGGTCTTCACATCGCTGATCCTCGCCGACATGATCGAGAAGGACGAAGTGAAGCCGGACGATCCGGTTTCGAAGTTTCTCCCCGCCACGGTGAAAGTGCCCAGCCGCAACGGACGCGAGATCACGCTGCTGGATCTCTCGATGCAGGTGTCCGGGCTGCCGCGTCTCCCCGATAACCTGAAGCCCGCCGATCCGGCCAATCCGTACGCCGATTACGACGCCTCGAAACTATACGACTTTCTTTCGCGCTACACGCTCACGCGGGATCCCGGCGAGAAGTACGAGTATTCCAACCTGGCCGTCGGTCTGTTGGGCCATGCGCTGGCTCTCAAAGCGGGCATGAGCTACGAAGAGCTGCTGCGGCGGCGGATATTCGATCCGTTAGGAATGAGCGGCACTTCCATCATNNATCTTCGAACCGTTGGGCATGAGCAGCACTTCCATCACGCTGTCCGAGGCGCAGAAGAAGCGTCTCGCGCCGGGATACGACGGCGGGCTCAAGCCCGTCAAGAACTGGGATTTCGCGGTGCTTGCCGGCTGCGGCGCCGTGCGCTCCACGGTGAACGATATGCTGAAGTTCGTCGCCGCGAACCTGGAGCTGACCGATACGCCGCTCAAATTCGCCGTGCGCCGCATGCGCGCCGTGACGAAGGGAATAAGCGCGCCGGATCTGGAAATCGGCATGGCGTGGCATGTCTTCACCAAGTTCGACACGCGGATCTGGTGGCACAACGGCGGCACGTACGGCTACCGCTCGTTCGTGGGATTCAATCCGGCGAAGAAGGAAGGCGTCGTGCTGCTGTGCAACACGTTCATGGACAACGACGACCTGGGCAAGCATGTCCTGGAGAGCCGCTATCCGGTTACCACCTTCCACAAAGAGGTGCAGGTCGACGCGGCCGTGCTGGAACCATATGTGGGCGAATACGAACTGACGCCGGCGTTCAAGATCACGGTGACGCGCGAAGCGGCACGGCTCTTCGCCCAGGCCACGGGGCAGCCGCGCTTCGAGATATTCGCGCAATCGGAGTCGGAGTTCTTCCTCAAAGTCGTGGATGCCCGGATTACATTCCTGAAGGACGGTCTGATTCTCCACCAGGGTGGTGTGGATCAGAAGGCGAAGAAGGTGAAGTAGGGACCGGCGCGCCGGCGGTATTACTCGACCAGCACGCCCTTCCAGAATGCCACGCGCCCGCGGACCTGGTGGGCGGCGGACTTGGGCTCGGCGTAATACCAGGCGGCCGCGGCGTTGGTTTTGGCGTTCACTTCGATATCGTAGTAACTCGCCGTACCCTTCCATGAACAGATCGTAGTCTGGCTGCTGGGCTTGAAGTATTCGCGATGAAGAGCGTCGGGAGGGAAGTATTTGTTGCCTTCCACTACCACGATATCGTCGCTCTCCGCCAGAACCGCACCTTCCCAGGTTGCTGTGGCCATCCGATTCCGCCTCCCTACACCTGCTTAGGCGTCACGCGCCAATACACTCCATACCGCTGATTGACAATCCGGCTCAGAGGCATCATGGAAACATCGCGGCTCTGCCCCTTGGTCCGGAAGGTGAGTGGCGTCTTGGCGGCCATCTCGATCCACGACTGGGGAAAGCGCGACTCGGCCACGAATTCCGGCGCCGCCGGAGGTTGGGGCATATCCGGCGGGTTGTCGCCGCCGCGCCGCATCTCATCGGTCACGCCCTCGCGGCCCAGATCTCCCGCCAACACCAGCGGGCCGTACATGATGGCCTGCAGCGTATCGTCGTCGGGCATCGGATGGGCATGCAAGCTCAGCGGCAAAGTGACGCGGACTTCATCGTTGTTTTCCCACGTGCGATCGACCACCCAGTATCCGCCCGCGCGAACCGCGGTCTCCGGCTTTCCATTCACCGCCACGGTCATCTTGCCGTCGGTCCAATAAGGCTCGCGGATGCGCAACGCCAGTTTTGCGGGCTTGGCGGTCGCGATCCGCAGGCGCGTCTCGCCGCGGCTGAAGAAAGCCGTATCCTGCCGGAGGCGGATGCCCTTCTCTTCCCAGTCCAGTTCCGAGGCCAGGAAGAGGTTCACATACAAGCCATTCTCGTCTCGGAAATAGATGCTGTCGGCCAGCTTCGAAAACGATTCGACGCCCGTGCCGGTGCAGCACCAGAACGATCCGCGCGGGCTGGCGAACACCTTCCAATAACCGGTGGCCAGCGGCACGTAGTACATGGTCAGCCCGTTCTTCGGATTCATGGTGCCGAGAATACCATTGAGGAAGGCGCGCTCGTAGTAGTCGAAGTAGCGCGCCTCCGGCGACCACGCAAACAGGTGCCGCGTCAGCTTCAGCATGTTGTAAGTGCAGCAGCATTCCTCGGTCGAGTAGCTGAGTTCGCCGGCCAGTTTGTCGGGGTCGGAGCGCCAGTGTTCCTCGTTGCTGGTGCCACCGGTGGCATAAGCTCTGTGCTGGGTGACCTGTGTCCAGAAGAATTCCGCGATGCGGCGGTAGCGGGCGTCGCCGGTCAGTTCATAGCGCCGGGCCGCGCCGACGATCTTGGGGATCTGCGTGTTCACGTGCAGTCCCTTCAGTTCGTCGCGCCCCTCCGCGAGCGGACCGAAGAGGCGCTCGTGGTCGAAACGGTGCGCGGCTTCGGCGTAATCCTTCACGCCCGTGACCGCGTATAAATTGTAGAGCACCTCGTTCATGCCGCCGAACTCCACGCGCAGCACGCGGGCCATGTCTTCGTCGCTGAGCGCATCGGTCCACCGCTTGGTCCATCCCGCCATGCCGCGCACCACGTCGAGCGCCTGTTGGTTGCGGGCCAGGACGTACATGTCGAGTAGGCCCGCCATGATCTTGTGCAGCGTGTACCAGGGCGCCCAAACCTTCTGGCCGGCCTTCAGGCGATCGAAGAACGATGGCGGAAATGCGCTCAGATATCCATCTCCGTTTCCCTTCTGGCACTTCGCCAGCTCGGCCACGACCAGGTTCCCTCTTCCGCGCAGCATCGTATCGCCGGCGCCGACCGACATCAGCGCGCAGCCCGACAGAAAATGGCCGGTGAAGTGGCCGCGCAATTCCACATCGGGCTTCTCCCATCCGCCCAGCGGCTCGGCCGAGGTGGCCAGGCCCGCGGTCAGACGGAAGGTATGCAACAGCCGGTCGGTTTCGAGGCCCTGCAGAAAATCGCGGTTGTGCTCCATCGACTCCAGGAGCGCGCTGTCGGTCAAGCGGACGCTGTCCAGATCGAAGGGTTGCGCTTGCGCCTGTACGGAGTCCTTTACGGAAGTGGGTCCGGCCGCGGCGGCTAAAGGGGCCATGGCGGAAGCGGCGATAAACTGGCGGCGAGTGAAGTTCATAGCGGCACCGCTTTTCATTATGAACCGATCTGCAACGTTCCGGCCGTGACCAGGCTCGCGCTGCTGGAGGAGTTGCCGAGATACACCGTATAGACGCCGGGCGCGATCAACCAGGCGTTGGAGTTGACGTCCCAATAAGACAGTGGATGAGAGGAATCGTTGGCATCCACTTCGATGGTCACCTGCTCGGCCGCGCCGGGCTGGAGAAATACCTTCTGCCATCCCACGAGGCGCTTGGGCGGCTCGCCGGTCGAGGCGGGGAACGCCAGATACACTTGCGCGACTTCCGCGCCGGCCACGTAACCGGTATTCGTCAGTTTGAAGGTTACCTGGAAGTTTGGATTGCCGGAAGTCGGGTTGTTGACGACCGCCACATTCGAGAACGAGAAGGTCGTGTACGACAACCCAAAACCGAAGGGGAACAGCGGCGTAAGGCCCTGTGAATCGTACCACTTATAGCCGACGTTGAAGCCTTCGGAATAGGCCACGGGAAACGGCGTGGTGCTGTCGGGCGGCGTGGCGATCACCGGGCGCGGCAGTTCGTTCACGCTGGCCGGAAACGTGATGGG
>PKYZ01000558.1 GCA_003132865.1 Bryobacterales bacterium | reverse complement strand
AGGGTCCCAACTCCTTCACCAAGCTCGCCCGCTACGAAACCAGCATCGAGCGCTCCATCGACCGCTGCCTCCGCCAGTTGAAAACGTATCAGGCAGCCCGCACCGCCTCCACCTCCCCCAGGTGGGGCAGGCGGTTCCACCTGCCGAAACCGATCCCCCCCGAAGTGGGGCAGGCGGCCCCGCCTGCCGAGGCCGCAACGCCCGCCGCAACACCCCCGGAATCAACGAATTACCGTTCGAACCCAAAAAACGGGGGTATCGCCCAATTCAGCGCCGCGGCCATGGCCCTCATGGTATACGCGTTCCTGCATGCCGTGCCGCAACTCATCGCGGCGCTCACTTAGCTGCTACCTGGCCCACGCACCGCCCATAACCGCCCCAAAATGAACATCCTCCACCTCCATCCGGGAGGGATCGCATGCCTAGTGGGGCACACCCCTGGTCTGCGCCCTGGTCTGCGCGGGTCCCCTGGACCCGCTCTTCGGCGAGCGAAGCTCGCCCCTGGACGAGCGAAGCTCGCCCCCTGCCACGCCGTGATAACGTGAACTGGAATGCCGCTCAATCCCGACCCCGCCATCTTCCGCGCCGTGGTTTCCACTATCGTTCCGGAAGCCGCGGCTCTGGATGACCAAGGGTGGCATGACCTCCATCAGGTAATCGACGCGCTCCTGCGCGTCCGTCCGGAGTCGCTCAAGCGCCAGCTTCGCATCTTGCTCCGCGCGATTCAGTGGCTGCCCGTCATCCGTTACGGCCGGCCCTTCACGCGATTGCATCCAGCCACCCGCACGCGCGTCCTGGCGCACCTGCAAAACGATCGGATCCAAAAGGTGCGCGTGGGTTTCTGGGGACTGCGCACCATCGTGCTGGCCGGTTATTACGGCAGGCCGCAGGCCGCCCAAGCCATCGGTTACGCCGCCAGTCCGCAAGGCTGGGAGGCGCTGCAATGAAACGGGTCACATACGACATCGTGATCGTCGGTTCCGGCGCGGGCGGCGGTACGGTGGCGCAGGAACTCTCCCCTCTCTGCCGCCAAGGCGTGCGCATCGCCGTGCTGGAGAAAGGGCCCCGCCTGCGCGATGACGAATTCACCGGCCGCGAACTCGAGATGGCCGGCGCGCTCTACGAAGACGGCGGCGGCTTCCTCACCGCCGACGGCGCCATGACGATTGCCTTCGGTTGCGCCTATGGCGGTTCCACGGTGGTCTACACCGGCACTTCCATGCTGCCGCCCGAGCGCGTCATCCGGCGATGGGATGTGCCGCGCCTCACGCACGCCGACCTGGATTGCCGCGCGCGGAAGTTCATGGCCGAAAACAACGCGCACTTCGTGGAAGACGGCCTCATCAACGAAAACAATAAGCTATTCGTCGAAGGCTGCCGCAAGCTGAACTACGACGTGCAACAGTTCCCGGTGAACATCAAAGGTTGCCGCGGATCGAGCCTCTGCAATCTGGGCTGTCCCAATCAAGCCAAGCAGGGCACGGACCGCGTGCAGTTGCCGCGCGCCGAGCGGAACGGCGTGGAAGTGGTCACGCGCTGCCAGGTGCTGACGGTCGGCGAGAAGACGCTCGCCGCGCGTGTCGCCGCCAAGCCCGCGGGGGCAAAGGGTGATCCTTCGCCGTGGGAGCCCGGCGATTACCAGATTCACGCGAAGATCGTGGTGCTCTGTGCGGGCGCAGTGAATACCCCGGCGCTGCTGCTGCGTTCCCCAATGGCGCGGAGCCTGCCGCGGCTGGGTTATGGCTTCACCTGCCATCCCGCGTTCATCATAGTGGGCGAACACTCACATCCCATAACTAACTTCGTAGGCCATCCCAAGAGTTACTATCTCGACCTTGCGGAAAGCGACGCCTTTGTACTGGAAACCTGCATGTACTTTCCGTTTATCACGGCCAAGAGCATGGCGGGCTTCGGCGCGCCGCACAGCGCATTCATGCGGGCCTTCCCGCGCCTGCAGATGATCCTCGTGCTGGCCTGCGACGACGCGGATGAGTACAATCGCGTCGCCATCGACAAAGCCGGCCGGCCGGTGGTGCATTACCGCTTCCAGCCGAAAGCTGTCGTCGGATTGATGTGCGGTGCCTTCACAGCGGCGGAAATCTTGTTTGCCGCCGGAGCCGTGCGCGTCCACATGCCCGTCGCCCGCGAGACGACCATCGAATCCTGCGACGCCGCGCGCCTTGCCGCTGCGGAATTCACGCCAGGCAAGACCCCCGTATCCGCCGCGCATCCCCAAGGCGGCTGCGGCATGGGCGGCGGCCCCACCAACTCCGTCACCGATTCCTACGGCCGCGTGCACGGCTTGCCCTGGCTGTTCGTAGCGGACGCCAGCCTCTTCCCCAATTCCCTCGAAATCAATCCCTACGTCACCATCATGGCGCTGGCCGACCGCGTGGCCCAGCGCATCCGTGAGGAGGTCCCCGCGCTCCTATGAAGATTCTACCGAGCCGCGACCGTCAGGGAGCGGCCATATGAAAATGACCGGCGCAGACATCGTCGTGCGCGCTCTGGAAGACGAAGGCATTCCCTTCACCTTCGGCATTCCCGGCACCCACAACATCGAATTGTATGACTCGCTCGCCCGCTCCACCAAGGTACGCCCGATCCTGGTCACCGACGAGCAGAGTGCTTCCTTCATGGCCGATGGCGTCGCCCGCTCGTCGGGAATGCTGGCCGCTGCCAACGTGGTGCCCGGCGCCGGACTCACGCACGCGCTCTCGGGAATCGCCGAGGCCTATTTGGATGGCATCCCCATGCTGGTGCTGGCCTGCGGCATCCGGCGCGATACCGGCAAGGCGTATCAACTTCATGCCGTCGATCAACTGGCCATCGCTCGTCCTGTGACTAAAGCGCAGTTCCTGATCGAAAAGGGCGCGGATCTGTACGACACTATCCGCCGCGCCTGCCGGATCGCGCGTGCGGCGCCCGCGGGGCCAGTGTTCGTCGAGGTCCCGGCGGAACACTATATCTTCCGCCATGACGTGGACCTGGACGCCTATCGGGAGGAGCATGACACGCCGCCAACCTTCCGCGCGGCCGACCTCGACCAAGCCCGCGGCCTGCTGGCCGCCTGCCGCCGGCCACTTTTGTATTTGGGACTCGGAGCCGCCGGCGCGGGCGCCGATCTCGTCGCGCTGGCCGAGCGGCTGGAAGCTCCGGTGGCCACCACTTTCGAAGGCAAGGGAATTTTCCCCGAGAGTCATCTTCTGTGGCTGTGGTGCGGATTCGGCGCGGCCGCGCCTCCGTTCGTGCGGAAGATCGCCGCGGGCTGCGATCTGACCCTGGCCATAGGCTGCCGTTTCTCCGAGGTCGGCACCGGTAGTTACGGTCTGGAGTTACCCGGTAAGTTGGTCCACGTGGATATCGACCCGTCCGTGCTGGATAAGAATTATCGCGCCGACTTACCCATAGTTGCCGCCGCCGCCCCGTTCATCGCCGCGCTGCTGAGTAACCTTCCGGCGCATAAGGCCGACCCGGAACTAAGGGAGTCTATCCGTACGGGTCATGCGAAAGTCTGGTCTGGCTGGGACGCTCCAGCGGATGCCGGGAAGGTCACGCCGCCCCAGTTACTCAAGGCCGTACAGGAGTTAGTCGGTCCTACAGCCATTTATACTACCGACAGCGGAAATGGTACTTTCCTGGCCGTCGAATGCTTGAGACTCGACCGGCCGCGCTCCTTCCTGGCGCCCATCGATTACTCCTGCATGGGCTACGCCGTGCCGGCGGCTTTGGGAGCGGCGCTGGCGTGCCCGGACCGGCCCGTAGTCTCCCTTGCAGGCGATGGCGCATTCCTGATGACCGGCCTGGAATTGCTAGCCGCCGCGCAGCTCCAATTACCCGTGATGGTGCTGCTGTTGCGCGATCGCGAACTGGCGCAAATCGCCCAATTCCAGCAGACCGCGCTGGGCCGCAAGAGTTGCAGCGAGCTGCCGGACTATGACTTACCGGCATTCTGCCGCGCAGTCGGTGTCGAGTATCTCATGCTGGCCAAGAATTCGGATATAGACTCAGTCCTGCGGCAAGCCTGCGCGCTAACGGAAGCGAAGCGTCCCGTGGTGGTGGAAGTCGCGATCGACTATTCGCGCAAGACTTACTTCACTAACGGCGTGGTGCGCGTGAATTTTGCCCGCCTGCCGTGGCCGGACCGTTTGCGGATGGTGGTGCGGGCGCTGGCGCGGCGGGTGCGGTGAGTTGGTGGGGCAGACCTCCAGGTCTGCGCGGGTCCTCCAGGACCCGCCTCTTGGCACACTGGAAATCGGCGATATTCGCCCACGAACAGGCCGGCGTGGACGCCAGCCGCAGGACTGGAGTCCTGCCCCACGGGGATTGACTCAATTGGGACACATACTTCCTACGCCGCAGTCACCTCTTCGGAAACCTCCACGCGATTCTTCCCCGCGTGTTTGGCCCGGTACAGAGCTTGGTCCGCTTCGCGCACCAGCGCCTCCCCGTCGAAGCCGCAATTCCCCGAACAACTGACCCCGAAGCTGCAGGTCACCGCGAAGGCCACTCCGCCCACCTCCACCGGCGCGTCCTCAACCTCGCGCCGGAGCTGCTCGGCGCGCACCCTGGCCTCGGCTACATTGCAATCGGGCAGAATAATCAGGAACTCCTCCCCGCCGTAACGTCCCACAAAATCCGAACCGCGCACGCCGGCCTGCAGCCGCCGCGCGATTTCCCGCAGCACGCCATCGCCCGCCGGATGGCCGTGGCGATCGTTGATCCTCTTGAAGCCGTCCAGGTCGCACATGATCACGGCAGCGGACTGGTCCGACAGCCGGCACCAGTCCAGCGCGCAGCCCAACAGATCGAAGGCTGCCCTGCGATTCCAGATCCCTGTCAAGCCATCTCGCGTGGCCAGCCTTTCCAGTTCCGCCCGCGCCCGCAGTAACTCGGACTTCTCCGCGGCCAGGCTGCGGGCGGTCTTCGCCAGTTCCTCGGTGCGCTGCGCCACCTTCCTTTCCAGTTCCCGATTACGCCACAGCAGATAGCGCACCCGCAGCAGGTAAAGTCCGGCGCCGCAAACCACCAGCAACGCCGCGCACAACCCGCGAAACCACGCTGTTTGGTACAAGTGCGGCCGCAATTCAAGCTTCAGGTCGGCGCCCTTCCCGCTCCACCCGCCATCGCTCGCCGCGGCTTCCACTTGAAAGCGGTAACTGCCCGGCGGCACGTTGGTATAGTAAGCCGTCCGGCGGGCGCCGGCTTCGATCCATTCCTTGTCGAAACCTTCCAGGCGATAGCGGAACAGGATGCGCGAGGCCGCCGCGAAGCTCGGCGCCGTGAACTGGATCTCCAGGCGGCCCGCACCCGGACCCAGCCGCGCGCCGCTCGAAACCGGCACCGGCCGGTTGTCGAACATAAGGCCCTCCAACCAGACCGGTGGCGCCGGCGTGCGCAACGCCAGGTGACGCGGGTCGATCGCCGCCGCGCCCGCTATGGTCCCGGAACCACACCCGCCCATCTTTGGTCTTCCACGCGCTTCCGGTGCTGCCGTAGATGCATTCCCGCGAACGCATCCCATCCCCGGTTCCGAACGCGAGGCCGTGAATCGACCGTACGCGCCCCGCTGCGTAGTCGTTCAGTTCCCGCTTGCTTACGCGGAAGACTCCCCGGTCGCAGCTTATCCAGAGGTTTCCGAAGTCGTCCTCCAGGATATTGCCCACCGTATCGTCAAACAGTCCCTGATCGGCCGACCAGGAAGTAATCCGTCCGTCGCGGATACGGTTCAGTCCGCCCGACATGGTGCCCACCCAGACCGCTCCCTGCGGGTCGGCGTAGACGGCTACCACGTGATCGTTCACGAGGCCGTTCCGCGCCGTGTAGGTCACGGTCTTTCCGTTCCGTAACCGGCTCACGCCATCGCCGTCCGTTCCGATCCACAGCGCTCCGTCCGGCCCCTGGGCGATCGCCGTCACCTGGCCCGAGTTGGTGACATGTTCAAACCGCCCGGCTTTGAAACGCGCGACCCCGGAGCCGTATGCGCCCAGCCACAGGTTGCCCTGTGCGTCTTCGAGCAGGGCGTGGATCGCGTTGTTCTGGTTGTGCGGGTCGTGATAGACCTGAATCCGGCCGCGCCGGATCCGGCCCAGCGTGCCGTGCCTGAATCCGACCCAGACGCTCCCATCCCGTCCGCGTAGAAACGCGTGAGCCGTCAGCTTGGGGAACTCGTTCCTGGCGTTGTAAGTCTCCACCTTGCCATCGATCAGCCGGTTCAGGTCGCCATTGTCGGCGCCCATCCAGACGCTGCCATCCGCGTCCTCCACGCCGCCCCACACCACGTTGGCCGCCAGACCTTCCGGTTTGCCGAAGCAGGCGAAGGGGGCATCCCGCAACTCCACCAGCCCCGAATCCGATCCACAGATTGCCGTCCCGGTCGCTGAGCACGGACTGGATTTCCTGGCTGGGGAGTCCCTGGGACCAACCCGAAAACCTGCCTTTTTTCCAGGCGCGCCAGCCCCCCGTGCGATGTGCCAGCCCACAGCGCTCCGTCGGGGGTTGCCGCCAGCGCCGTCACCGGACCGCCCGGCAGCCCGTCTCGTGATGTGTAGGCGGTGAACCGGTCGCCGTCCAAGCGCGCCAACCCGCCCTCGGTGGCCACCCATAGCACGCCCGCCCGGTCTTCCAAGACAGCCTTGACGCTGTCGTCGGGCAGGCCGTCGGCGGCCTGGAACACCCGCACCTTCCCGTTGCGCAGGCGGTTCAAGCCCTGGCCGGTTCCAACCCACAAGCTGCCGTCTCGGCCCTCGCACAACGCCGATACGCCGTCGTTGGACAAGCCGTCGCGCGTGGTGTATGTGCGGAAGGCGCCTTTCAGAAAGTGCGTGAGGCCGTTGCTCGTACCGATCCAAAGGCTCCCATCCCGGCTCGCCAGCAGCCTTTGAATATAGTTCGCCGCGAGTCCCGGGTTGTGGCGCCGGTCGAAAACCGTGAAGCGTACGCCATCGAAGCGCGCCAGCCCCAGTTCGGTGCCCACCCACAGGTAACCATCGGTGGTCTGGGCGATTCGAAAAAAACAGAAGTCTGCGGAAGCCCGGCGTCGGTCGCCCAAACGCTTTGCAGGTACTGGGTGATCGCCTGGCGCGGATCCAGCGCCATGCCCGGCGCCGCCAGCAAAACCGCGGCCGCTACCAGCCGGATCCACGGCGCACGCAAGCTGAGGGTTTCGAGATGCACCTCCACGGACATCTCATCGGCCAGTTTCACTGATTGATTGTGATTTTGGCGCCGGACGTTACAAGAGCCTAGGCGACGCCGATTTCCGGCTCATGTTGAACCGGAAAGTTCACGGACCTGGCGATGAAGCATTTGGCGTGAGCGGCATCATGCAGTTCGCGTGCCTTTGCCATATCGGAGCCAGCCGTGACGGTGACCCGTGGACGTAAGATCACACGCCTAAAACATCCCGCGCCGTCAGCCGTCTCCACCATCTCGCCTTCGGCATGGTCAACGTAGGCCAGGACCACGATCCCCGCGTCCGCGCACAAATGGAGATACCAAAGCTTATGGCATGCAGATAAGGAAGCCACCAGCAACTCCTCGGGATTCCAACGCGCTGCATCGCCACGAAATGCCGGATCGGAGGAACCCGGTATCAGGGGCTTCTGGGTTCCGGCGGATATTTCGTGACGCCGCTCGTAGTTTCGATAACCGGATGTGCCTGTCCCCGTGTTACCGGTCCATTCGACGACAACTGGGTAGTGATGCGTCTTCGTCATCAATCAGGCTCGTCCGGCGCCACCGCCGCACTCTTGTCCGGCGGGCCGCGCTTGATGGGAGCCCGCACCGCGGCATACGGATCGTCAGGCGAGTCGGGCCGCCGTCCCGTCAGGAACCGCACGGCATCCGAAAGCGCATTCCGCGCCTTCCACGCAAGTGACCGCATACCAAGCCCTCTCCATCGATTGTACGGCAAAACAAAGTGGGGCAGACCTCCAGGTCTGCGCGGGGCCTCCAGGACCCG
>PKYZ01000702.1 GCA_003132865.1 Bryobacterales bacterium | reverse complement strand
GGCCGAACAGAGATTGCGCGTAGGTGCTCATGGTTAACGCCACTAACAGGCCGACGATCGCAAACGCCGCCGGATCGGGATGCGCGCCGAAGAGGCGATACGCGCCTCCGCCGATGCTCAATAGCAGCGCGGCATAAGGGTCCATCAGGCTGAGCATCTCGCGCATATTCTTGCGCACCAGTCCACCCAGCCGTCCGGGGAATTGAGGTATGTGGCGCAACAGGTCCCAATGCGGATCGCGCCTGGCAACATGCCGCCCCAAAGCCGCCGCGCCCTGCATCCCCGCGGCCAGCGCGCAAAATGCGNNCGGAAACAGCAACAGAAAGCCCAGCAGCACGAAGAACGGCTCCGCGCTTTTGGGCGGTTGCCCGCTCGCGAGCGCTCCGCCCACCAGCAAGGCGACAAACAGGAAGAGGTTGTTGACCTTGATGGACTCGAGCGTCCCCAGGTCGCGCCCCACCGCGCGCCGCAGCGCTTTCAGGATGGCGAGGAGCGCAGCCATCACTCCCGTTCCCAGCGCCGCCCGTAATAATACACCGACGCGAGATAGCCCATCGCGGCCAGCACCAGCACGAACGGTCCTCGCTGGTGCTCTACAAATCCAAATGCCATCCCAATCGCAGTCTGCAGCGCGCCAAACGGCAAGCTTCCGCTCGCGAAACGCCATCGCTGTTGCGGCAGCTCCAGGAGCACGGAAGAATGGTGGCCGAAGGCCAGCGCCACCAGTCCGAAGGTCATCCCCGGCCAGGGGTCCAGCGGCAACAGCAGCACAAAGAGTATCGCCAAGAAAGCAATGTCCTTCGCCAACAGAATCTCCCAACCGCTCACCGGCAGCAGGTGGTAGCGCGTGATGCCGGAATCCATGCTTGAACCAAGATCCAGGCCGAACAGAGACTGCGCGCTGGTGCTCATGGCCAGCGCCACCAACAGGCCGATAATTGAAAACGCCGCCGGATCCGGGTGCGCGCCGAAGATCCTATACGCGCCGCCTCCAATGCTCAACAGCGCGGCCGCATAAGGGTCCAGCAGGCTGAGCACCTCGCGCACATTCTTGCGAACCAGTCCGCCCAGCCGCCCGGGAAACTGAGGTATGTCGCCCAACACATCCCAATGGGGATCGCGTTTGACCAGGTACCGCCCCAAAGCCAGCGCGCACTGCATCCCCAGCGCCAGCCCGCAAAACGCGAGCGCCATTCCCGCCCGCTTGGTCTTCACCAGAATCGGCACGCCGATCCACGCGACCGGACTGAGCGCGAGGCTCGCGAGCCGCAGGCCCAACCGCTGCCACCCCGAGAGCGGCCACAGCGCCAGCCGCGCGGAGGGAATCTTGCCCAGCGGATCGGACGAAAGCGGGAACAGCAGCAGAAAGCCTAGCAGCACAAAGAGCGCCTCGGCGCTCCTGCCCAGCAACCCGAGAAACAGGAGGTTGTTGGCCTTGAAGGAACTTGCCAGGTCGCGTCCCACCGCGCGTCGCAGCGCCCTTAAGATAGCGCGGAGCGCAGCCACGGCAGGTCCTCCTGTGGCGGCGTCTCGACCAGGTCGAAGTACAACTCTTCGAGCGGCCGCTCCAGTTCCGACGCCGCGGAATGGAAGACGATGCGGCCGCCGCGAATCATCATCACCTCGGTCGCCAACTGCGGGATCATCGCCAGCGCGTGCGACGTCAGGAAGACGGCGATGCCGCGCCCTGAGACAGCAATCAGCAGGTCGCGAATCGTCACGGACGACACCGGATCGATGCCCTCAAACGGTTCGTCGAGCAGCAGCAGGCGCGGATTGTGCAGCAATGCCATGGCCAGCGCGGTCTTCTTGCGCATCCCGTGGGAGCATTGATCGAGATACGTATAGCGGCCTTTTTCCAAGCCCAGAATTCGCAGCAGCGCACCCGCGCGCTCGTGCGTTTCCTTCCGGCTGAGTCCGTACACCGGACCGCACAGTTCCAGGTGCTCTTCGATGGTGAGCGCATCGAACACGCCCAGGTCTTCCGGCAGCACGCCGATCGTGCGCTTCACGCGCAGCGGCTCTTTGGCGACGTCGCGGCCAGCGATCAGCACCTCGCCTCGATCAGGCGCCAGCAGGCCGGTCAGGATCTTGAGCAGCGTCGATTTGCCCGCGCCATTCGGCCCCAGCAGCGCGCAGATGCCGCCCGCCAGGTCGAAGGAGATGTTATCGAGGGCGACGAATTCCCCAAAACGCTTGGTGACCTCGCGGCAATGAAGCATGTTCTGCCGATTATCGCAGGTCGCGCTACGTCCGCACGCGGGACGTCCCGTTCCGAAAACGGACACACAACTCCGCCACGCGCGCCTCTTTGCCAGTACTTGACCATGGCGCTTCACGTGCTCCGCCCGAACCCATGGACCGTTTGATACTGGACCTTCGCCTGGCCCTCCGCCGTCTCCGGCAGAATCCGACTTTCTCGGCTGTCGCGGTTTTGACGCTGGCACTCGGCATCGGCGCCAACACCGCCATCTTCAGCGTCATTAACGCGGTTCTGCTGCGTCCGCTGCCCGTCACGCGCGCCTCGGAAATCGTTTCTCTCAATGAGACGCTGGGCGGCAACACGTTCCCCACGCTCTCGTATCCCAATTACCGCGACATGCGCGACCGCAACACCGTATTGTCGGGATTGATGGCCTACCGCTTCCTGCCTGCCAGTCTCGGCCTGCCCGGCAACAACCAGCGGGTGTGGGGCTATCTGGTCACGGGCAACTATTTCGACTTGCTGGGCGTGGGCGCGGCGCGCGGCCGGGTCTTCCGCCCGGATGACGACCTGCGGCCCGGCGGGCATCCCGTCGCCGTGCTGACCTGGCCCTGCTGGCAGAAACGGTTCGGCGGCGACCCCGCGGTGGTGGGAAGCACCGTAAAGTTCAACGGCATGGATTTCACCATACTGGGCGTCACGCCGCCAGGCTTCTTTGGCACGGAGCTCTACTTCGCGCCCGATGTTTTCTTCCCCATGATGATGCAGAAGCAACTCGAAGGCGGCAGCGGGTACCTGGAAAAGCGGGGCACCAGCAACACCTTCATCGCGGGCCGCTTGAAACCGGGAGTGACCATGGCCAGGGCCGACGCCGGACTGAACAGCGTCGCGCGGGGACTGGCGCAACAGTATCCGGAGGATGATGGCGGTATGAAGATTGTGCTGACGCCGCCAGGCCTGGCTGGAAACTACATTCGCGGCGCCGTGATTGGATTCGCCGCGGCGCTGTTCGGAGTCTCCTGCCTGGTCCTGCTGGTGGCCTGCACGAATCTGGCGAGCATGCTGATGGCCCGCGCAGCCGACCGGCGCAAAGAGATTGCGCTGCGCCTGGCCGTGGGCGCGACGCGCGGCTCGCTGGTGCGGCAGTTGTTGACGGAGAACCTGGTCATCGCAATTCTTGGCGGGAGTTGCGGAGCGCTGCTGGCGCTCTGGATTGCCGATGCGCTGGCCGGATGGCGTCCGCCGACCGATATTCCGCTGGTGATCAACGCGGCGCCGGACGGACGCGTGTTTCTGTTCGCGATGATGGTTTCCGTGCTGACCACGCTGCTGTTCGGCCTTCTGCCCGCGTTGCAGGCCACCCGCACGAACCTGGTCAGTGCGCTGAAGAACGAAGCGATCTCCGAAAGACTGCGCCATTGGCAGCTTCGCGACTACATGGTAGCCACGCAGGTCGGATTGTCCGTCGTGCTGCTGGTCTGCTCAGTGCTAGTGGTGCGCAGCCTGCAACGCGCCTTGGACGCGCCGATCGGCTACAACCCGAAGGGCGCGGTCACGGCTTCATTCGACCTCAACATCCAGGGATACAGCGAGGCGCGCGGCCGCGAGTTCCAGCGGCGGCTGCTGGATAAGGTCCGCTCGATACCGGGCATCGAATCGGCGGCGGTCATCGACTGGCTGCCCCTATCCTTGAACAATTCATCGGACGCCATTTATATCGAAGGCGAACCCATACCGAAACCCACCGAGGCGCCCATCGCTTGCAGCTTCTCGGCGAGTCCCGGCTATTTCCGCACCATGCAGACCAAGCTTCTCATGGGGCGCGAGTTCGATTCCCGGGACAAGCAGGATGGGACGCGCGTGGCGGTGGTCAACAAAGCTNNCCGATCAGTTGATGCGGGGCAAAGACCCCATCGGCAAGCGGTTCCGGACCAGCCCGGACGGCAAGCCCATTCAGATTGTCGGAGTGGCGGAAGATGGCAAGTACTTCTCGCTGTCGGAGCCGCGTAAGCCTGCCTGGTGGGGTCCGCTTGAGATCTGGTACGCCGCCAATGCCGCGCTGGTGGCCCGCACGAACCTGAATTCGACCCAGGCGCTACGGCTGATTCAGGATGCCTCGAAGGATCTGGACCCGGCGCTGC
>PKYZ01000533.1 GCA_003132865.1 Bryobacterales bacterium | reverse complement strand
TGCGAAAGATAGCGGGATTCATGGTGGTGAGCAAGGGCAGAGGAGCGGCACTCCGCTCCTTGACAGTCGCGGTTCGGTGAGAGGCTTCCGTAGTGAGCCGCGACTGTGTGCCTGTGCTGCATTTGCGAAAGATAGCGGGGTTCATGGTGGTGAGCAAGGGCAGAGGGAACGGAGTGGCCGTAGGGCCGGGATGGCGCGGGTAAAGGGCGAGACGCCGGAGAAGCAAGAGTGCAACTCGAAAGATTCAGGATGGCCGCTTGGTATTATACTGAGCCTGAGTCGAGGCCCAAGATGGAATGGTGGTATGCGTCACTGCCCGCGGCAGTCGCTCGGCAGAACGGAACAGCCGCCATCCTGGACGCCTTTATTAAAAGAGGATACATGAGGTCTCTCATCACCATAATCCGGCCGATCGCGATTGCGTTCCTGGCCGTCGCCGCCGCGGGGCAATCCACCACGGTCAATGTGCAGGTTGGCAATCAAATTGACACCTCGGTTGGCGTCACGGGCCGCCTGCAGCTAGCCATGTCCACATCGTTTCAACTGGCCAGTTGGGACGATCAATTCTTCAGCGGAGCGCCGAACGCCCAAGCGGAGCTGACGACTCTCAATCCGTGGCACACGCGGGTGCAGGTCGTTTCGGATGGCATTCCGCTCACGGCTCCCGGCGCCTGGGATTTCACGGAACTCAACACCATGCTCACCCCAATCCAGGGCGCCGGCGATCACAGCCCCGAGTTCCAGATCGGTACGGCTCCGGCTTATCTGAGCGATTCCCTCGGCCACATTCTTCCCGGCAGCATCGCGGACTTCGCCCAGATGAGCGCCAACATCGTCCGCTATTACAACACCGGCGGATTCACCGATTCCGGGATACACTATCAAAGCCCCACGCCTTACCCGGTCACTTGGTGGGGCATCTTCAACGAGCCGGACATCAACAACGTTACGGCGGCGGAGTACGTGACGCTTTACAACACGGTCGTGCCCCAAATGGCCCAGGCGGACCCGTCCATCAAGTTCTTGGCCGTCGAACTTGCGGAGGCCTCCGACACTTACCTGCCAATCTTCGTGGCCGGCGTCAACGCCAACGCTCCGGTGGATGTAGTGGCCAAGCACTTTTACTCCACCTGCAGCCAGAGAGACTATGACCAGACTCTCTTCTCGACGATTCCCGAATTTGCCCGCGAGGTCCAGACCATGTATGCCGAGTTGGCCGTCAACCCGGCGCTGGCCGCCGTGCCCGTTTGGATTACCGAGAACAATGTGAACGCCGACTACGACAAGGGCAATGGGATCAGCGCCTGCAACGCGCCTCAGAAGTTTGTGCTCGATACGCGCGGCACCAGTCCTTTCTTCGCCGCCTGGCGTTCCCTGGTATTCCAGCAACTGGGCGAAGCGGGCGCCCAAGCCCTCTACCACTGGGGTTTCGGCACCGACCAGCAGTACGGCGAAGTGGATGCATCGGGCAATCCGTTCTTCAGCTACTGGGTGGATTACTATTTGTCTCACTGGCTTCCCTCGCCGCCCGGTCAGGATATCCTGCAAACGACTACCACGGGCTGCTGTGTACCTGGCATTTCGAATGGTTGGTTGGGCAGCGGTGGACTCCTGTTCGATACCCAGACGATGGCGGCGCGCAACCCGGACGGGTCGGTCGTGATCCTGATGTCCAACTACGCGCTCCAGGCCGCTTCCGGCAATCAGGCCAACTACGACAATAACGGCCCCGGCTCGTCGCGCACGTTCGCGCTGGATCTTTCCGCGTTGGGTACCTTCGCCTCGGCCACGCTGGTGACGCTGGATGCTTCCACGCCAGCGGGCGGCCCGCTGCCCCAAACGCTCGCCCCCGCCGCGCAGATGCAGGTTACGCTGCCGGGTTATGGCGCGGCCCTCTTGCGCCTGTCCAACGCCCAGCCCAATCTGCCCGCGGCGGGCGTGGCCAATGCCGCAAGCTACACTTCCGGCGCCGTGGCTCCGGGAGAGATTGTGTCGCTCTATGGAACGGCGCTCGGTCCGGCCGCGGGCGCCGGCCTTCAGCTCACCGCCCCACTCCTGGTGGCGAATGCGCTGGCGGGAGTGCACGTCCTGTTTGACGGCGTGCCGGCCCCCATCGTCTATGCCTCGGCTGGGCAAGTGAATGCGGTGGTGCCCTATGCGGCGGCCGGCCAATCCACCACCACGCTGCAGGTGGAATATCTGGGCGCGGTTTCAGCGCCGGTCTCCCTGCCGGTAGCCGCTGCCGTGCCGGGCCTGTTCACGGCCAACGCTTCGGGCACCGGTCCAGGCGCGATTCTGAATAACACCGACTATACCGTGAACTCCGCCGCGAATCCCGCCGCGCGCGGCGATTATGTGGACATCTTCATGANNGCCAGTGTGGATGGCTTGCTGGTCACCGCGCCGTATCCCAGGGTGCCCCCCAACGTCGCCGTCACTGTCACCGTGGGAGGCGTTCCCTGCAACGTCAGCTACGCGGGGGCTGCGCCGTATCTGATCTCTGGCTTAACGCAGATCAACGTACAGGTGCCGGCGGGTGTGACGCCGGGCCCCAGCGTGCCGCTGGTAGTCACCGTCGGAGGCGTGCGCGCGCAGAACGGAGTCACCCTGGCAGTGCGGTAGGACAGGCCTCCTGGCCTGTCCCGCCATCTCAAGCGCCCAGCACCTGCTGATACGTGCGCTGGAAGAAGCCGTCGGTCATGCCGGCGATGTAATCGCAGACCACCCGATAGGCGGGTTCGGCCGGGATCAATTCGCCGTGGGAAGCCGGCAGCCGTTCGGGGTGCTCCACGAAAAAGTGGAACAACTCCGCGATCATGGCGGCCGCGCGGTCGCGCTCCTCGCGTAAAACCGGCGCCGTATAGACGCGCCGGTGCAGGAATCGCTTCAAATCGCGATTGGCCGTTTCTGTTTCGGGCGTGAATGCGGCCAGGCGCTCGGAATGCCCGCGCACATCCTCCATGGTCCCGATTCCGGCTTCGGAGGCGCGGCGCACGGTGCCCTCGATGAGGCCGGACACCAGGGCGTCGATCAGGCCGCGCAGCGTCTCGTGGAAGCGTGCGCTTTCCGGCGCGCCGGGAAACTGCTGTGCGGCCGCCTCGTAGAGTTCCCCATAGTACGGCGCCGCCGCGGCCACCTCCTCGGGACGCAGAAGGCCTGCGGAGACGGCATCGTCCAGGTCGGCCGTATTGTAGGCGATCTCATCGGCCAAGTCGATGAGTTGCGCCTCCAGGGGTGGCCGTAAGCCCGGCAGATACTCTTCCAAATCGGGATTCTCGCCAGGGCCGAAATCGCGCGAATGCTTGGCGATGCCTTCGCGCACTTCGAATGAGAGGTTCAGCCCCGGGAAGCGGGCGTAACGTTGCTCGAAAATCTCCACGATGCGCACGGCGTGCAGGTTGTGGTCGAAGCGCGTGCCGAAGCGCTTCATCTGGTAGTCCAAGGCATCCTCGCCGGCGTGTGAGAAGGGCGGATGGCCGATGTCGTGGGCCAGCGCCAGAGCTTCGGTCAGATCCTCGTCAAGCCCCAGGACGGCGGCCACCGTGCGGGCGATCTGCGCCACTTCGATGGTGTGCGTCAGACGGTTTCGGAAATGATCGCAGAGGCCGGGTGTGAATACCTGTGTCTTGGCCTCCAACCGGCGGAAGGCGCGCGCATGCACGATGCGGTCGCGGTCGCGTTGGAACGCGTTACGGTAGGGATGCGCGGATTCCGGGTAACGCCGCCCTCTGCTGCGCTCCACTGGAAACCGGAGATGGCGGAGCATGGCGTGCCCGGCTATTGGGGCGGCAGTTCGCCGTAAGCCTGGATGGCGGCCTGGCTCACCGAACCGGGTTTGGCGCGCAGCGGACCGAGAAGCTTCCGCGCTTCGGCGGGTTTGGTAGGCGCCAGCATCCTTGCCAGCATGATCGCCGCCTGGTCCGTGGAGACGAATACCGTAGGGTTGTCCATCAGCGATCGCAGCATTTGCTCGCCCGGGCCGGGCTTGCCTTCGGCGAAGTAGAGTTGGCCGAGCGAAAGCTTGGCGAGCGAGGCATACTTCTTGCCGGCGGAATCGGCGACCGAGCTAAAGCGCTTGTCGGCCTCGCCCAGCTTGCCTTGATCGGCGGCGATGCAACCCAAATAATACTCCGCGATGTAGCCTTCGTCCGTTCCGGAATACTTGGCTGCCAGTTCGCTGAATACCTTGATGGCTTCCTTATCCTTGGCGTCCTGGGTGGGAAAAGTGATGGGTGCTCCCGGAGCCCCCTGTCCGACGGGCGCTTCCTGCACCGCGATGGCTTTCGCCAACCCCTCCTGGCGGATGGTGTGCTGATGACTCCGGTAAACAAAAATGAGAACGACGATTGCGGCTACCGCAAGCGCCGCCGCTCCGTAGCGGATGATCTCGGTATGGTGTTCTTCGAAAAAATCGACTGTGTGCCCGACTTCGAGCGCAAACTTGTCGGTCTTCAACTCTTTACGGGTGATTCTGGCCACGAAAACCTCAGGTTGGGAACCCTTATATTAGCACAGTAGGACAGGCCTCCTGGCCTGTCTCCCCCCGCCGCCCCCGCAAAAAGATCTTCAATTGCCTATTGACACCGCTCCCGACTAAAGTACAATCCAGAATGACGGCTATTTTTCCAAACCGAAAGCGGGGCGAAATGTTCGAAACAAAAAAACTACGGCCTGCTGCTCTGCCAGACAGCGACCAATACACGAGCACCGACGTGGCCCGTATCTGTGGCGTCAGCCTGCGCCAGTTGCAGTGGTGGGACGNNATCCGGCGGGTGCTGCGTTTCCTGCAGAAGGACATGGGCAAGCGCCTCAGCGACGCCCTCAAGAGCGCATCGGAAACTCATCTGCTCACCGACGGCAAATCCATCTATTTGGAAGAGGCGCCGGACCGGATCGTCGATTTGCTGAAGAATGCCCGCCAGCCCATGTTTCTGGTGTGCGTCAGCGACCAGGTGCGGCGGCTGACCCAAGCCACGAAGAAGCCGGCCCGCTCCGAACTGCGCCGCGCGGTCCGCAAAGCCCGCGCCATGTAGGGTGGCACAGGCTTCAGCCTGT
>PKYZ01000765.1 GCA_003132865.1 Bryobacterales bacterium | reverse complement strand
TGCCATGGCGCAGCGGATCGAGTTTCAATCCGTCGATCAGTTCCTCTCGCATTTCACTTATCCCAGTGCGGAACGGGGGCGCGAATGAGCGATTCGCCGACTCCGCAAATCCAAATCTGGCATATCGACCGTTTCGTTTTCTACGCTCGCAACCCACGCAAGAACGATGCGGCGGTAGACCGGATGTGCGCATCGATCCGCGAGTTTGGGCTAAAACTTCCGGTGCTTGCGCGCAGCGACGCGACGGTCATTGACGGGCATTTGAGATTAAAAAGTGCGCGGAAGCTTGGCATCACCGAGATCCCCGTTATCCTGTGCGACGAGTGGACCGATGCCCAAGTGAAGGCTTTCCGCATACTCGTGAACCGGTCGGCTACGTGGGCTGAATTCGACGAGGAGTTGCTTTTCCTGGAGTTGCAGGAACTCGCCGCGGCAGATTACAACCTGGAGCTCACCGGGTTTGATCCAGGAGAACTGGAGGATCTCCTCACCCTTCCCGATAACGACGAGCAAGCCGATATCGCGCCGCCCTTGCCGGAAAATCCNNCGCGCCTGCTGGGCGACCGCAAGCCGTTCCTCCTCGTGACCGATCCCCCATACGGAATTGAGTTAGACAGCGAATGGCGCGATAGGGCCGGCCTCAACGGCTGCGGGCCTGCTGAAGCCAGCTATATGAAGCATCGGACCGAGGGACACACCGAAACGACCATCTCGGGCGATACGCGCGCCGACTGGTCCGGCGCCTTTGAATTGGTACCCAGCCTTCAAATCGCTTACGTCTGGCACGCTTCAATCTTCACCAGGGAAGTGCTCAATGGGCTGGAGCGTATCGGATTCCTGTACCCGCAGCAAATTATCTGGAACAAAGGCCGGACGGTTCTCACCCGCACGCACTACTGGTACCAGCATGAGCCGTGCTGGTATGTGCGAAAAAAGAATGCTCCCTGGTTCGGCAAGGCGGGTGAGAACGCGACAATCTGGGATTCGCCCTCGCCGAAGTTCATCATGGGTGGTTCCGATGAGCAGAAGTTCGATCACCCAACTCAGAAACCGGTAGATTTGATGCGGCGCCCGCTGCTGAATCACACCAAGCGTGGGGAGGCTTGTTACGAGCCCTTCCTCGGCAGCGGTACCACCCTGGCCGCCTCGGAGATCACCGAGCGCGTCTGTTACGGAATCGAACTGGACCCCAAGTACGTGGATGTGGTGGTGAAGAGGTGGCAAGGTCTGACGGGCGGGAAGGCCACGCTGGACGGCGACGGGCGCACATTCGACGAGATATCCGAGGAACGCCAGCAGGTGACCGTATGAATCGAGCGTTGCCGCGCGGAGATCTTCCATCGTCGAAGCCCAGATACGGGCCTGGCCATGCCGATCTGCAAGGGCTGTGCCTGGCGCTCGCGGACTGGTCGGCCGAGTTGCGGCGGCTGCGAGCCAGCCGAGGTTTGGCCACTGGTGGCGCACATTTGGCTCACGTCGCGCTTTACCGGCGAAGGCTTGGCGTGGGGGCCAGTATCGGGAGTGGGGCCGTTCAGGCGAGAAATGAGGCAGGAAGCAGATCGGTTATTGGTCAAGCATGAAAGGTCAAGTAAAAAATGGGCCGCAATTCCGATTGTTTTCAGGATCTAGCGGGGCGGGAAAAAGCCGTCGAACGTTTTGATGGCCTCGGAGACGGCGTGTTCTATGCGCCTCAAGCCGGGAATGACGCCGATACTCGGCCCATTATTGCCAAATTGCCGAAACGCTACGAGTGCGGTGAGTTTCATCCCCACATACACTTCACGGTGTCCAAGGGGCCTTTTGATTTCGTGACCTGTTGCGGTGTCTTTATGAACGCCCAACAATTGCAGGAGATACACTCGTGGAGTTTGTTGAGACCTGGAGCCGATGACGGTCAACTCCCGATGCTTATCAAAGCGGTTCATGTCATGGAGGACGAGCAGGGCATGGTGCGGACCGTCCCACTGGGAGACAGCGTTGTATGGTTGCAGCGACTCGATGACTGCGCTGGCCTTATTACCGACTCCCTCTATTTTTCGGTTGAACAGGGCAGGTTTGTTGGAAGTCGTCGGCCTCGCGTTGAGGATTGGAAACTCAATAGCATTGGGATTCCTGGGAGTGTGTCCAACTTGGCGCAAAAGCTCCCAAATGAGATTGTCAAGCGCAGAACGGTAGCCGTGCAGGATTTCGCCGATAAGGGCCGCAAAGCGGGGAGGGATGGCCTGCTTACTCCAGAACTCCTTGAACTCCTCGATACGCTTGGGATCGCGTTCTATGACTTCGCGGTGTCCCTTTTCATTCAGAAACCGGTTAATTTCGACATCAAGGTTCTGGATGTTCTCATTGGCCCTTTTGAGTCGTTCCTCGATCCCTTCTAATGGATGAGACATGACGAAGAAGTGCTGCCTTATTTTCCCCCACCGCGCCTTTGCCTGCTCTGTCCGCGAACGCAGACCGCTTGCGAGGCGAACTGCGCGGTGGCGCGGGCTGCCATGCCAAAGGGTAACGCGGTTTTCCGATGGTAGACAACCTGTTGAGGTTACTTCGCTCGTGTTTGGCCAGGAAAGGGAGCACCTGATAGGGACCCGCGCGATGTGTGGGAGTGAAGTTGCGTCCCTGGGGAGGCTGTGGCGCGGCGGTTTAGCGGGATTGGCTTCTGGCTCGCCTGGGGTCCGGACGCCGCAAGGTGGTGCGTTGTGTCGCCACGACTGGCCAACTGTCGCGCAGAAGCAGAAAGCCCGCCGCCGGCAAGAACCGGAGGCGGGCTTGGAAGAGAGGGGTGGCTGATGCTACTTGGGAAGCCGATAGCTGCGCTCGCCACCTTCGGGCTTAAACGACTCGACCGTATAGCCGGCCTTCTTCATCGCGCCGGCCATAAATCCGCGAACGGTGTGTTTTTGCCATTTCATGGCCTTCATGATTTCCGAAATGGTGACCCCGCCTTTCCGCTGGAGCATCGCGATCACGTGCGCGGTTTTGCTGCCCTCGCGCGGCCCGGTGGCTTCCTTTGCCTTGCCGGCCTTCTTCGCCTTGGGCGCCTTTTTGGCGGGGGTGGTCTTCGTGCTCGCCTTGCCCTTGGTGGGCGCGACACGGGGCTTCTGTGGCGCAACAGCGGGCTTTTTGCGGGCCGTCGGCTTCGCGGGTTCCGCCTCGGGCTCTGCGGCGTCGCCGAGTCCCTGGATGCGGTTCCAAATGCGGCTGGCGGCGGCCTGGGCGCTCTTAAAGCTCACCACGGGCGTGACCCCAGTCAGGCTGTTAAAAATCGCGACCAGGCGCTCCGCCGGCCACGCTTTGGCCAGTTCAGCCAGTTCCTTCTGGCTGGCGAAGCTGTCGAAGGGGGTTGCGGTTGCGGCGGCGGCCTCCTCTTGGGTCGAAAACGCCGAAATGTTGTTCTGTTCGTCGATGGTGAAAGTCGTCATAATCGTTCTCCTTGGTGCCGCGCTCGGCGCGGTCATCACAGGAATCCCTCCGAAACGCTTGAAAGTAAAGGCATTTCTGAAATAAATCGACGATGGCGAACGGGTAGCGATGCTGGCGTACGGCGCGGTTGCCGGCACTGGGCGGGCTGATGCCACTCCCAG
>PKYZ01000513.1:6893-26390 GCA_003132865.1 Bryobacterales bacterium | reverse complement strand
CACGGCCGTCTTCCAGGCGACATTGTGGTCATGACTCCAGGAGGACGGGAGGTCCTTCAGCGTGGAGACGCCGTTGGAGGAAGGGCCGCGCCATCCCGGCCAATCGTCGGGACCGGCGATGGAACAGGTGACGGCGGCGAGCGTCAGGAGCGAAAGCAGTACAGAGCGCAGACAGAACCTCATGGNNGTGGCTGGTGGTTGGTGGCTGGTGGTTGGAGACGGCCGGCCAGGAGGCCCGCCCCACTTACTCCCAATGGCCGGGAATGCCCCACTTCTTCGTCACGTTACTGCCGAACTGTAAGCCTGGGCCGATCGAGAAGCGGACCGTGTTGCGGCCGTCCTTGAGCAGATCGGGGAATAGGTGATCGTGCACCAGGTCGGCTTGCACGACCAAGCTGAAATGTTTGGTCACGTTGAAGCCGATGCCGCCGCCGAATCCGTAGAATGCGGTCCATTCGTCCTCCCTGCCGGAAGGCGCGATGGCGCCCACCACGAGCTGGGTGATGTGATCGGCGGGATGCGCCGTGACGACTTCGTTGATGATTCCACAGGAAGGCCGGATATAAGGCGTAAAGCGCTTGAAGCGGCGATAGGGAAACTCGGGACCCGCGGTGAAGGTCTGGGTCACCGAGCTGAACGGCAGGGCCGCTACATAATTGGCAGGGAGTTGACCGATGGCTATGAGTCCCGAAACAATCGGACCGAACCGGTTCTGCAGCGCGGTGGTGGCCTGGTTCAGCCCGATGGCGGTATTCCCAGTTCCGCGGCTGTAGTCGAAGCCCACACTAATATGTCGCGACCAGCGCATCCCGGCCTGGACGTGAATGCCGGGTTCAGCGAGACTGATCTTCGGGCTATCCAGATACATGTATCCGGTGTAGACGAGGAAGTGGCCGACATATGGTTGCTCGGCTGGTTGCTCCGCGGGCGGTGGTTGCTGGGCGATGAGGCACGCAGCCATGAGGAGCAGCGACGCCGTGAACAGTATCAGACGGGTTATGGGGCGATGAGAGCTAGTGGCGGACTTCTGCGGCATTTGACCTCGCTTAACACATGGGCTTCCGACACTGGGTTTCAGACGCCGGGTTTCAGACAGCGGATGGATAACAGGGTAGCATTTTCGGGAGGTTTGGCGGCGGGGACCGGTACTAGGCAATGCGAAGCCAACATGGTACTAAAATTGCGTTCTGGTGACGCTGGATCTCGCGTGGTCGGCGATAACTCAGAGGTGCATCCAACGTAGGGGCGGAGCGAACCGGGAAAAGTCCGTGTCGGCCGTCACCCACTCACAACCGCTTTCGATCGCGAGAGCGGCGTGCACGGCGTCTGCAACCAGCTTCCCCCGAACGTTGGCGCCTTCGCAGAGTTGGCGAAAAATGCGCCAGTGGCGCGGTCCTGGCCGGACCAGGCTGCACGTCGGGCGAGCCAAGAACGCGTCGAGGAACCGGAAGGCCTGCGCCGTAGTCGACGGTGGATCGAACACGCGCGGGTTTGTCACAACTCTTATAAATCCGTGCAACACGAGTTCCGAAAGCGCGAAGGACTCAGGTCCAGTGGCGCAGTCGACAAGCCAGTCGGCATAGCGCTTGTGGCCCGGCGACTCTTGCCGGTGCGCATACACCAGGATGTTGACGTCCGGCATCCACATGGAGATCAGCGCCGTTGCCTTGGGTAGGTCGCTTCATCGTCCGCCACAACCAGGGCGGAGGTACGATCCAGATCCAGACTCGGGTTGACGAGCCGTCCTCGCACTGTGTGCAGGCGAAATGGCGGGGCGGACGAAGCCCGCTTCGGCGCCAGCACAAGGTTGCGGACAGCAACTTCAACCAACGCACTGAGCGTGATGCCGCGTTCCACGGCCAGTTGCTTGGCATTCTCGAGGAGCGGTTCGGGAAGGGAAATCGTAGTCCTCACGACGATATAATAGCATAATGATGCACCTGCATCAAGATGCGATGCACATGTATCAGGGCACGCCCGCGGATGGGCCCGCGGATGGGCCGCTCCTCGGACAGCGCCTGGACGGCTGCCGTCTCCGGTAAAGGTTAGGAAAGCTGCGCCCTAGGTACGGATTGCCCTGCGCGATCTCAGATCTCGTCCAGCGTGCCGGCGGCCTTGCGGTCTCCAGGTCGGCAACTGGACAATCGATCGCGAGCGACGTTATAGCCTTGCGTGAAAACATCGGCTTCACTCTTGGCGTAGTGTGCGCGGCGTCCCAGTGGTCCTTGACGATCTCAACGGGCTGGCCGAGACCCGGAGCGAGTAGGTTTCGGGAGCCGGCGCGGCGGCGCGCGCGGCAACCGGTAAATAGTGAAGCGGAGCGCCATGGAGCCGAATGACCGGTGGGTGACGTTCGTGGCTTGGCTCTTTCTGGTCAACTGAACTTGAAATTCAAGACGTTCAGCGCCGAGGACATCGAAAACTCCAAGGGGCCATTCATCGCACAGAAAAAGGCGGTCACGGTGGTTGCTAGCCGATATGACGGAATCGACTTTCCGGCGGACGAATGCAGGCTACTGTTCGTTGACGGCCTACCCAAAGCGATGAATATTCAGGAGCGATTCCTCATGTCGCGAATGGGAGCAAATCTCCTGTTCAACGAGAGAGTTCAGACGCGTATCCTGCAGGCAATTGGTCGGTGTACTCGCTCGTTGGAGGATTATTCGGCAGTTGTGGTCTCTGGGGACGAACTGGTCGCGTACCTGACAGACGTTCGGCGGCGGAAATTCTTCCATCCCGAATTGCAGGCGGAACTGGCCTTCGGGGTGGAGCAATCGAAGAGCACGTCCTCTAAGGACCTGCTTGAGAATTTCGATACGTTCCTAGAAAACGGGGAAGCTTGGGAGGATGTAAATCAGGAGATCCTTGCCAAGCGAAAGAAAGCCGTTCAGGTGCCGTTTCCAGCAATGACCGAACTCCAGGCTGTCGTTCCCCATGAGGTGGACTATCAGATGGGGCTCTGGCAAGCTGATTTCGAAGAAGCCCTGGCATCTGCCGAACGTGTACTGGGCGGTTTGGATTCTGAAGAACTCCGTGGATATAGAGCGCTGTGGCATTATCTAGCGGGCAGCGCAGCCTGGCTCGGCAGCAAGGCCGGCGCTGCCGGACTCGATGCTCGAAGTCGAATGCAATTTGGGAAGGCAAAAGCCGCCGCCACTGGCATCCCCTGGCTAGTAGGGCTAGCTCGCTCTCAAGAGAGCGGGCCGGGTGCGGAAATCGCAGCGACGGATGATCTCATGGAGCAACTGGAAAAGGTTGAAGTGGTGCTGGCGCACCTCGGCACGGTGCACGATCGAGCATTTGCGAAACGCGAGAAGGAAATCTTGGAGGGTCTGGCTTCGAAAGACAAGGGTCCATTTGAACAGGCTCATCGTTCATTGGGTGAACTCCTAGGTTTTGAAGCAGGTAAGGTCGAGACGGATGGCTCACCGGACCCCTGGTGGATGTCCAGCTCCATCTGCTTTGTATTCGAAGACCACGCCGGTGCCGAGCCCGATTCTGCGCTCAACGTAGACAAGGCCCGCCAAGCGTTCACTCATCCGAACTGGATCCGCGATAACATTCCGGCAGCCGCGAGGCGCAGTATTATGCCCGTGTTAGTCACCCCAGTCACTACCGTCAAGGAGGGCGCCGCACCACACTTGGAAGGCGTTGCGCTATGGCCGCTTGCGGAGTTTCGGAAATGGGCAGAGAATGCCCTGTCTGTCGTACGAAGAGTGCGAACATCGTTCATGGAACCTGGGAACTTGATCTGGCGGGCCCAGGCCGCAGAGCATTTTGAACAGGCCAAGCTGGATGCGAAAGGCCTGGCTGGACTCCTTAGGAACCAACCTGCGAAGAAGGGCCTCAAGCCAGTCAAATAGGTCCGGGCGCACGGTTGCCAGTCGGAGGCAGTTCATCTGGACGTAAGGCAAGCCGCGGAAGTGCCCTCGGGGTCTGATCGGGAACGACGAGTCGCTTTGTGTTTACGAACCGAGCCGCTTGGGATGCAAACTGACCCGCCACCAGCATTCAGATTTCGGCCGGCGCGTAGGAGTTGATCTCGCAGCGCTTCAGCTCACGATGCGCGAGGCGTCGCGGCTGGCGACACATGCGGAACCAGAGTGGGGACGCGAGCGACGCTAAGGCGTCGTTAAAGCGTGCGCCACAGGCGGCGAGCTTCGTTCGCCTAAAGGCCACCTGAAAGGTGGCCTGCGGCCAAGATTGGCCGCCCCACAGAGCAGCATAGCCGCAGCCACAGCAGGCGTCGGCAAGAGTGCAGACGCGGCACGCATGAGTGCGTGCGCCACGAGGAATCTGCGCCCGCTGCAAAGATTCTTGTCGGCTGTAATACAAGAAGGCCAAATCCCGGTGCGTCCCCAGGAGTCATTATTTGGGTAAGTAGTCGATGCCTTCTCCGATTTTCGCGACACCGGGGATGGTGACAGGCACGCGCCCGCGAATGGGAGACTCGCCGAACAGGGCCTGGACCGCTGCCGTCTCCGACGGGGGCGTGGTGCTGAAGGTCAGCAGGAAAGCGGCTGCCTTCGGAAAGCTGCGCACCAGGTACGGATTGCCCAACGCGATCAGGGCCACGGGTTTGCCCGTCGCAAACAGCGCGTCGAGCATGCGCGGGAAATCGCCGCCTAGCGCCACGTCGCCGCGGTAGGCCGCCACCGAGGCGAATGCCGCGACGGCCACGCTCTCGCATCCCGCCGTCTTCTCGACGGCCGCATCGAGCGAGGCGCCCGCGAGCGATGCGTCCAGTTGAATCACCGTGGCGTTCTTCTCGCGGCGGCGCACCTCTTGCGCGAACTCCAGACCCTCATTCGAATAATGACTTTCCGCGAGCGCGAGGAAACAGGTCTTGGCCGGCGCGCGCAGCGGAACCAGGCTGCCTTCGTTCTTGACGAGCGTGACGGCGCGGTTGGCGATGTCCTGCGCGCGCTCCTGATCTTCGGGCATGTAGATCTGGTCGCCGATGGCTTCCAGATCCACCGTGGCGCGGCGATCCAGCCCCACGCGCTCCTTGGCCGCCAGCAGGCGAGCGACGCTTTCGTCGATGCGCGCGCGCGTGAGGCGTCCGCTCTGGACCGCGGCCAAAACCGCCTTGACGGCGGCTTCCGGATCGGGCGGCATCACCAGCGCGTCGGCGCCGGCTTCGAGCGCCAGCACGGCCGCGTCGCCGCTGGAATAGCCTTGCGCGATGCCGCCCATCTCCAGCGCGTCGGTGACGATGATTCCCTTAAATCCCATTTCGCCGCGCAGGAGGCCGGTGAGGATGGCGGGCGACAGAGTGGCAGGCACATTGGCGGCGGCCAGCGCGGGCACCGCGATGTGCGCGGTCATGATGGCATCCACGCCCGCCTGGATGGCCGCGCGGAAGGGCGGCAGTTCGACGTTCTCCAGGTGCTCGCGCGTGGCGTTGATCACGGCCAGGTTCATGTGGGTATCGACGGCCGTATCGCCGTGTCCGGGGAAATGCTTGGCGGTGGTGAGCACGCGATAGCGGGGGTCCGCGCGCGTGCCCTCGATGAAGGCGGCCAGCAGCGCCGACACCTGCTTGGGGTCCTCGCCATAGGAGCGGATGTTGATGATGGGATTATCCGGGTTGTTGTTGACGTCGGCCACCGGAAAGAAGAGCCAGTGGACGCCGACGGCGCGCGCCTCGCGGGCCGTGACTTGGCCCTCGAAGCGCGCCAGCGCCGGGTCGCCCGCCGCGCCGAAGGCCATGGCCTGCGGAAACACGGTGGTGCCATCCACCCGCATGGAGGCGCCCCGCTCGAAGTCGCCGGCCACCAGCAGCGGCACGCGCGACAGTCTCTGCATGCGGTTGAGGAATGCGCCCAGCGCGTAGGGCTGCGCCTTCTGCGTGAGGCGGCCGTTGTTCCAGTTGACCAGCACCATGCCGCCTACGCGCGTCTCGCGGACCAGCTTCATGAATTGCCGGTATTCGCGCGAGCGGGTGTTGGGCGCCGCGCCGTGAAACGGGATGAAGATCAACTGCGCCACTTTCTCGCGCAGGGTGAGGGTCTTCATCCAGCGGCGCACAAAGCCCGACTGCCGGGCAGGCTTGGGCGGCGGCGATTTGCGCGACGTGGCGGCGGGCAGGGCCAGCGCCAGAGCGAGTAGAATGGGAAGACCGCGGGAGCGGAGCACAACTCCAGTGTACCCGGGCTGGCGCTGGCAGCTCGTGGAAGCCCTGGCAGGCTGAATGCTTGCCGCACTTTCTATGAGGGGATTTGGCGCCGGATTACGCCTTATGGACAGTGAGGATTCATGACGAGAGGTTTGCAGACCGTATTCGCCGGCGCCATAGCGCTGGGTCTTGCGCATCCGCTATTGCCGCAGATGCAAAAACTGCCGCAGATGCACATTGGGGGAGGGACGATCATCGTGCCGGAGTCGAGTATCGCGCGGCCCGAAGACGTGGGCAAGCGTGCGCGGACGTTCGTGCGCATATTCATTCCGGATGGCGGGCTGCCCATCAACGCGGCCAATACGCCGGGCGGGTTTTTCGAAACTCCGGCCTCGCTGGCCTGCGTGTACCAACTGGTGACGGCCGCGAAGACCTGTAATCCGTCGACCGCGACGACGGTATCGCACGGCGGCGCGCACGCCATCGCGCTCGTGGACGCCTACGACGATCCGAATGCGGCCAGCGATCTGGCGGTCTTCTCCACAGAGTTCGGGCTTCCCGCGCCGAACTTCCAGGTGGTGTACGCGGCCCCTGGCAGTTCGACGGCAACCAATACGCCGCCTCCGCAGGATTCCAGCGGCGGGTGGGAATTCGAGGAATCGGTGGATATCCAGATGGCGCACGCCATGGCGCCGCACGCCAAGATTTTCCTGGTGGAAGCAAACTCCAGCGGGAGCGGAGATCTGCTGCCGGCGGTGACGCTGGCCAGCAATCTGGTGTCGGCGGCCGGTGGAGGGGAAGTCAGCATGAGCTGGGGCTTCGGCGATTTCGCGGGCGAGAATGGCTTTGACGGCTACTTCACTACGACGGGCGTGGTTTACTTTTCGTCTTCGGGCGATTCGGCGGGGATCAGCTATCCGTGCACTTCTCCCGACGTGGTGTGCGTGGGGGGAACGACCATCAGCCGCAATGCCACGACTGGCAATTTCGAATATGAGAGCGCCTGGCCCGATACCGGCGGCGGTCCCTCGCCGAATGAACCCATACCGAGCTACCAGAGCGGCATCGCCAGCATTGTGGGCACCCAGCGCGGCACTCCCGACCTGGCGTTCGTCGCCGACGGCCGCACGCCGGTTTGGGTCTACGACACGTTTCCGATAAGCGGGACATCGGGCACGTGGTGGCTGGCCAGCGGCACCAGCGTATCGGCGCCAGGGATGGCCGGAATCGTCAATACGGCGGGACATTTCTATACATCGACCAATGCCGAGTTGTCGGAAGTATACAGCCAGATTGGCGTGACTACGGAATTTAAGGACATCGTGTCCGGTAACTGCGGCGCTTATGCCGGCTATCTGGCCAAGAAGGGCTGGGATTTTTGTTCGGGTGTGGGAGTGAATGTGGGGAAGACTGGGAAGTGAGTTATTCATCCCATGGGCACCGGCGTGTCCACCGCGGCGCACGGTACCCTTCTCGCGAAGAGAAGAGAGAGCAGCCCAGTAACCAGCGCTAGCGGAGCAATAGTGAACGCTACGGGCGTCTCGCAGAGCATCAGGATGATCCAACGGCCGTCGTTGCGCAGCCACACCGATCATTGCCAGCACAATGCTTGCGAGCACGACGCCAGGAATCATGACAGTTCCCGATTCGGCACGGGCCATGCGGTCCAAGGCCGGCGCCACTCCCTTGTGAAGTTTTGCTGTTATCCGATTGTGAACTCTTGCTGGCATCCCATCGGACGCACGGATCGAACAACTGCGAAAAAGTGTGGGCGACAGACCAAGCAGCTATAGCCGTCGTAGGAGCTGAAACATTACGGCAAGCAGTACCGTCGTTAGCGAAGCCCGAGGCCGCATCGATTCTCCTCCTTCCCAGTTTACTCCGGGCAAAAGGAGGCGAACAGCTCGGAGTTTTGTACGGGCGTGGGAGTGAATGGGCGAAGAATGGAAGTGAGCTGATGTAGTTCTTTCTGATCTAATGAGTGACCCTTGTAAGTTGCGCCGACTAAAGCTTGCGTGTTCGGCGAACTGACGCAGTCGAGATCTTTGGGCGGAACCGAACGAGTCTCCGCACTCGGCGAGCGCCGGCTAAAAGCCCGCAGTTCACAGGCTGAAGCCTGTGCCACCATGATTTTCTCTGCTAATCTTGTCAGCGAGGGGACATGTCCGCGCAGAGAGCGATTGTCATCATGGGAGTGCTGTCGATGGGCGCTTGGGCTCAGTCCGCGCCCTCGATCAACCCCGGCGGCGCGATCAACGCGGCGAGTTCCGCGCCGGGAGCGCCTTTGGCTCCGGGCAGCATCGCGTCGGTCTACGGCAGCTTCCTGCTGACCTCGCCGGCCGGAGCCGCCGGCGCTCCGCTCCCCACCAGCCTCTCCGGACTTTCGCTGCAGTTCAACGGCGGCGTACCGGCGCCGCTCTTCTACGCCTCCAGCGGCCAGGTCAACCTTCAGGTGCCGTGGGAGACTGCCGGACAGTCACAGACATCTCTCACTGCCACATTCAGCGGCCAGACCAGCAGCCCACAGACCGTAGCTCTGGCGCCGTTCGCGCCCGGCATCTTTAGTATGAACTCGCAAGGCACGGGTCAAGGCGCCATCCTGAACACTTCTTACCAGTTGGTTGACGCGTCGCACCCGGCCACGCCGGGCACCACTTATATCCAGATTTATTGCACGGGCTTGGGCGCGGTCACCAATCAGCCGCCGAGCGGCGCCGCATCGCCAGCCAGTCCGCCGGCTGAAACCACCACCACTCCCGAGGTGACCATCGGCGGCGTGGCGGCGACCGTGACTTTCTCGGGTTTGGCGCCCGGCTTCGTGGGCGAGTATCAGGTGAATGCGCTGGTGCCGGCGGCGGCGCCCGCGGGCGATTCCGTGCCGGTCGCGATCTCCATCGGCGGAGCCACTTCCAACACCGTCACGATGGCTGTGGCGCCGCCGGCCGCGTCGCAATCGAACATCACGCCCGCTGGCGGCGTCACGTTGAATAACGTTTTCCAGCCGCTCCTTTACAGTTGGAGCACGCCGGTCCCGATCCAGGGGAGTGGCTGGCAGCCCGGCGAAACCGTCACGGTCAGCTTGCATGGACCGCTCAACTGGCCAGCGGCGCCGCCTGCCGATCTCGCGCTGGGATCGCTCGCTGCCGATGCTTCCGGAGTGCTTTCCGGCAGCCTGACCATTCCATACGACAACGGCGCGACCGGGCCAACCGCGCGCATTCCCAGGCCTGGCGTTTACCAGGTGAACGCCAGCGGATCGGCGTCGGGGACAGTGGCCGCCAGCGCCACCATCACCATCACCGTGGCGACTGAACTGGGCGCCGGTTTTCAGATCAATTGGGGCTCCGAGCGGGGAGGCCGGCTGGGCGTGTTTCCGGGCATCCTGGCGGATTACTCGCCCGAGAGGGTAGATCCCGAATGGGTAACTGTGTGGAGGCGGGCGCCGGTGGAGGCGTATGGAACCATCGTGTCGAATGGATCGGCCGGCCCGGACCAGCCCGCGCGTATTTCGGACAGCGATTATCCAGGCACACACTACGGCCACGACGCCAACTTCTTCTTCACGCCGGACCCGCCATACCAATGGCTGGTGGGGACCCATAACTACTACGCCAACGGACCCGGCATCATTGAGATCGAATGGGAGACGCTCAACGCCGGTAATACGACCACTTACGGACAAGGTAACATCGGCCTGCCGGTCTGGGCTAACCCTACCGTGGGTGACAGGGTGTACGTGGTAGGCCGCTGGATCCTCGACGCGGGCCACCCGGACACCGGAGACAACACCGAAATCCACCCGCCGCGTTTGATCGCGACTATGCGCACGCGGCCGGCGGCGCTGCCCATGAGCGGCTCCCGCGCCGCGCGGGTAGACATCTACGTGAGCGGCCATGGCGGCGGCGCCAACCAGATCGACCCGCCGGGTCTGAGCGATGAACTCGACCAACAAGGGTACGGCGGCGGACGCATCGAAGACGCTTTGGACCAGGCCGATCGACAGGTCTACTATCAGGCAGGACCGGCGCCTGCGCTGGTCGCCAGCCTCGCCAACACGCTGGCGCAGCAGATGACCGGCATGCCTGTGACGGGACCGATCTTCACCACGGCCGGTCCCAGCGCATTCCCGTGGGGCGCTTCCGGTATGGAAGAGCTTCCGGTCAATGACATGGATTACGATTTTGACGTGCCGCTGCCGCCTTCCCCGCCAGGCGCTACTTCGGTTCAGATGCAGACCGTCACTTATCCGCAACACAGCACGGCGGTGAACGTTGCGGTCACCTATGAGAACCCGGTGAACGGCCTGCCCACCGTTGCCCATGTGCATCTGCCTTACCTGGGCGCAGACAACGGCATCTATGCGCGCACGCTCGAGTTCGCGTGGAACCAGTTCAGCGCGCCGGGGAATCGCTTTCAGATACAGATCGCCAGCGTGCAAGTGAACGATACTTCGGGAACGTGGCACTTATGGTCGGACGTGAGCGGTCAATGGGCCTACCTGTCGGGTCTGGCGCCGGCCCTGCTAAGCAACCAGGATGGCCAGGTCATCGACATCCCTGGCGCGAGTTATGACGTCTATGTGGAGAGCACCGACCAGATACGGGTGTTCGTGCAGGGATACAAAGCGGAATGCATCGATAGTCAGTTCGGGCAGTTATTTGGCCAGTCAGCCTACCTCGGTGGTCTCAGTTTTATAACAACGTGCGGCTTGACCGATAATACGAATCTTGGCGGGGCATTGCTGACACTGCCCCCGGTGCCGGCGTCGGCCGGCCAATACACGGTCTCGGCAGGCCACTTTCAGACGCAGGTCAACGTGGTGTACGTGTCAAGTCCGTAGTGGGGCAGACCTCCAGGTCGGGGTGCCCTCTGGGCCGGGTCCTCCAGGACCCGCTCTCTTCGTTCTACTGTGCCGGCAGAATCAGACCTGGAGGGCTCACTGCGCCGCCTAATCCCAGGCGGATCTCGGGATTGGCCGGAAGTTGACCGGGCAGGCGCACGTTGACCTGGTAGAGGCCCGCATAGCCAGGCGCCGCGCCGGCATAGAGGATCGCGCTGGGATCAAGGGCGGCGCCGTTGATCTGGACGTCGAATTGGCTCAGTTGGCTGAGCCATTCCAGGGGGGCGGGGGCGAGGGGCGCCAGGACGCCGTCTTCGAGTTCGGGATTGGTGTTTCCCAAGCCGGTCGCCCATAATGTGACAATCTCGCCGGAGGTGGCCGGTGCGTCGCTGGACACCAGCGATCCGTCGACGTGGGTGGCGATCACGGCGCCGGACGAAGTCTGGAATATGGCCGGCCCCGCGCCTTGCAGGGTGACGGTGACGATGGGGCCGCGGGTGCCCTGCCGGTCCACCCAGAACTGAAAGGTGCCGGGGAGCAGGCTGCTGGGGACCAGAAAATTGATTTGCTGGGGAGAGACGTAATAGAGATATGCCGGCCAGCCTTCGAAGTATACCTCTACATTCCCAAGGCTGGTGGGCATAACGCCTCCGGCCATGTCGCTGGCTTGCAGGGCGCGGGTACCCCAGGAGAGATTCGTGCCGAAGATGGAGACGATGGTATTGGGGGCCAGGCCGGGGGCGAAACTGGCGCCGTTCACGATCCCGGCGGCGGTGTAGTTCGGTGCGTTGGCGTCCTGGGCGCACAGGCAGGCGGCCAGGGCAAGAGCGGCAAGCAAAGATTTCACGACAATACAGTAGTGCGCTTGGGGCGGGGGAATATCAGAGTTTTTTGGCTGGAATTGGGCGCGCTCCGCGCGGGGTGGGCAGCGCATGGCTCGCCGTGACAGGCCAGGAGGCCTGTCCCACTTTGATAGAATCCGTGGTCATGCGTAACACTCGATGGCTGGTTGGGTTTCTCCTGGCGGTTTGGGCGGTTTGCGGATGGGGTCAGGGATTGCAAGTGGGCGCGGGCCGGCGGGACATCACGCCGCGCGATCCCGTGCCGATGTGGGGCTACGGCGACCGGCACGATACGCTGTCGGTCGGCGTGCTCGATCCGCTGTATGCCGATGCCCTGGTGATACAAGCCAGCGGGAAAAAGATCGCCATCGTGGGGCTGGATCTCGGCCGCGCGCCCGCGGAAGCGTCGCTGCAGCGGATCCGGCAGCGCATCAAGGAGCAGGCGGGGATCGAGAACTCCATCATCGCCGGTTCTCACACGCACCATGGGCCGGTCCTGGAACTGACCGATCAAGAGGGCAAGGGCAAAGGACGCTTCGATGCGGCGCTGCGGTATTACGGCCAGATGGAAGACGGCATCGTGGCGGCCATCGTGGAGGCCAACTCGCGCCTGGCCCCGGCGCGCATGTCGGTGGGATCGGCACAGCTTGGGGGCTTCAATCGCAACCGGCACACCAAAATCGAGCCGAAGCCCAGCGACCGCGAACTGGCGGTGATGCGCTTCGACGATGCCGCGGGCAAGCCGGTGGCGATCCTGGTGAACTTCGCCGCGCATCCGACCATGCTGCCGGCGAGCATGCTGAAGTTCTCCGCGGATTACGTGGGGGCGCTGAAAGCGGAGGTGACCAAGGAGACGGGCGCGGCAGCCATCTTCATGCAGGGAGCGGCGGGCGACCAATCGGTAAACGAGGGGGCGAACAAGGGCTACCAGGCCTTCGGGCAGGCGCTGGCGCGCGAGGCGGTGAAGCTGGCGCAGTCGCTGAGTCCGCAAGAAGTGGCGCATCCGTCGCTCGACTGCCGGGAAGAGCGGCTGCGATTCAGCGCGCGCACGGATTTCGCGAATCCGATGGTGAAGGCGGCGTATCAGAAGGCGTTCTTTCCGGAGTTAGTGCCGAATTACATCGATGAGTATGTGGATGGGATTCGTCCGCGGCTGACGGTGGCGCTGCTCAACGGGGAGATCGCGCTGGTGGGAGTGTCGGGCGAGTTCTTCAGTAACCATGCTATCCGGCTGAAGCAGCGAGCGCGCGTGAAGCAGTTGTTTTTCTTCGGGTATGCGAATGGGTATCACCAGTATTTTCCGACGATAGAGGCGGTGGCGGAAGGCGGGTACGGGGCGGATAATGCGGTGTCTCCGGCAGCGGTGGGGGCTGGGGAGGTGGTGATGGACACGGCGTTGATACGGGTGTATCAGATGATGGGGCGGATTAAAAACTGATTTGGGCCGCTGATGAACGCGGATAACGCCCCCCGAGACAGCGGGGGTATGATGGAATATTATGGGCGATCAGTTGACCCAGTTCCTTCGCAGCAGGAAAGAGCAGGCGGCCAAGCCGGAGATAAACTGGCAAGCAAGAAAGGACAACTGGGTCCGGTCAGTTGAGGGTCTCTACGCACTCGTCAGGAAGATGCTGCGCAAATCCATCGAATCCAAGGATGTCTCGGTGCGCACGTTCGAGTTGGAGGTCACTGAAGACTACATCGGTACGTACACGATTCCAGCGCTCGAGCTGACTGTCGGCGGCGAACGTGTGGAATTCCGTCCGAAGGGCGTCCTGGTAATCGGAGCAGCGGGGCGAGTGGACATTCGCGGCGGGCGTGATACAGTCACCCTTGTAAAGAATACCGACAAGGCGGGCGGCGAGTGGTCCATGGTCCTTCAGCGCGTTCCTCATCTGAGGACGGTGCCGTTCGATCAAGAATCGCTAAAGATGCCCTAGAACGCGTCATGCTCCCGTTGCCATGACGTATTTGTTCGAGGCTCGCGAGGATCCGGATATCAATTCCGTGTGGCAGTGGTGTGAATTCCAGTTAGGTCTGATCCACGAGGAGCAAGGACGCAAACTCCGAATCCTCGCGTCGGGCGCCGAGATTGACGTGGGGCCTCCCGGCGCGCACGAGTCGCCGTTCATCGGCCTCGGGCCACGAGAGGTTGAGGAGTTTTTCGATGAACAGGCAGGCTACCTGGAGCTGCTTGCTATGTTCGAGCTACTTGCCACCACAGAGGCGATCCTGAGGATGGAGTTTGATGCTCGCGTAAAAGGACGGAGGAAGGAAAGTCTCTCAAGGCGGTTTCGGGATGCCCACAAACTGCGTGCGAGAAGATTCGTCTAGACGACGACATCCTGGCCGCGCTGAAAGAGGCAGGTGTGGAGGTAGGCGACTTCCGCGGAACGTTGAGGCTGCGGCATTGGCTTGCGCATGGCAGGCACTGGCACCCGAAGCTCGGCCGGGGTTATACGCCGGGCGATGTGCTGGGCATTGCGCGAGAACTGATAGATTCGATCCCGGCGTAGTGATGGCTGCTTGGCCGGCAATCGATTACGATGACGAGGATATGCTATGTCACATCGCCCGTGGCCCGTGCCCGATCGCCCGTGGACGATGCGCATGCGGTGGTGCGATTTGCTCTTCGCCCATTGGACCGTGGACGCCGCCGTTCTGCGCAAGCTGATTCCCAAAGGGCTGGAACTGGATCTGTTCGACGGCCAGGCGTATGTGGGTGCGGTCCCGCTCAGTATGGAAGGAGTGACACCCCGGCGGGTACCTGCCCTCCCCGGCCTGCACACATTTCCCGAGCTGAACCTGCGGACGTATGTGAAGGCCGGCGGCAAACCCGGCGTGTGGTTTTTCAGTCTCGATGCCGGTCAAAAGGTGGCAGTCAGAGTTGCCCGGCGCTTTTTTCACTTGCCCTATTTTGACGCGAAGTTTGAGATTGGAAACGTGGGCGGAGGCGTAGAGTACTCCGCGGTGCGCACCCATCGCGGCGCACCAAAAGCCACATTTGTGGCAAACTACCGCCCGGTGGGAGCGTTGTACCGATCCGCCGCAGGCACCCTGGAGTCGTGGCTGACCGAGCGCTACTGTCTGTACTCGGCAGACGGCGCCGGACGCTTGTACCGGGGAGAGATCGACCACGAACCCTGGCCCCTCCAGCATGCTGCCGCTGAGGTGCAGATGAATACCTTGGGCGACTGGTTGGGAATCGAAATGCAGGGCCAGCCGCAGACGCTGCATTTCGCAAAGTCACTGGACGTACATGCTTGGTTAGTGGATCGGGCTTAAGTGGATCGGGTCTAAAGGGATCCGTGGCTCGCGGCCGGCGCGGTCTTAGTCGCCGGGCTATCCTTTGCGGCGGGCTCCGGACGGGTGTTGAAGCGGATGTCGACCATGGCGTTTTTGCCGAATTGCACTTCCGCGCCGCGGGCGATTAGGGTCGAATAGAGCGACCAGGCCATTCCGTAATAGCCGAAGGCCGTCCCCACGTAGCGCGAACTCTGCGCAATTGCAGCGCCCAGCAGTCCGAAACCGAAGCCACCTCCGATGGTCCGGCCCGCCACGTTCTGGCTTTGGCCAGTAACTTGCCCGGCTTGGTTGCGCACCGGATCGTTATCGCCCGCCCGGCGCGCGATCATCACCGCTGCGGTCGCCGCCAGGAAGCGCGTCTTCGACTCCTTGGCCTGCACGCCTCCCTCGCTATCCACTTTGAGGGGAGTTTTGCCGGTGCTCTCCGCAGCTTGAAGGCTGGCCTGCGTCCGGACCTTCAGCTTGTCCTGCGGGGGCCGCTCGGCAACGACGGGAACGATCGCCTGCAACCGGGCGACTTCGGACGGCAACTCGATTTCCCGGAAATTGAATCGGAGCCGGCCGCCGCGGTGAAACCAGCGGGCTCGTTTCGCCACCACGACGGTGCCTTCCAGATGCGTCCCCTCCGGCAAAACCAGTCTGTGGTCGGCGGAGAACACGGGCTCCGCCAGCACCGCTTCCACCTTTTCTCCCTGCTTGGACGAAGCCGAATTCAGCACCGTAATCAGCCGGGCGTGCGCCACGCTGTCGTCCCGCGGCTGCGTTCCAACCAGCGCCAGCGATCCCTGCGGCACCGGCTCCGAGCCAAAGCTCAGCGGATCCAGCAGTTCCGCATCAAAGCGTGTCCCGCGGGGCACGTATTGAGGGTGGTACGGCAGCTTCGCCAGCAGGTAATCCTCGACCTTCTCCTTCTTGCCCGGTCCGCGCACCAGATCCGGAATGCTCTGGGCCCGCGCAATCTGCGCCTGGATGGCGTCCTGCACCTGCTGTTTCCCGGTTCCCAGCACGCCCGTGTTCTGGGGCGCGGTGGAACTCTGTTTTTTCGGCGGCCGCGAAGGCACGCGGGAGTTGAGCCCCAGGCTCTCCGCTGTGTGCAGCGGCAGCTTGCGCCCGTCCGGCATGACCAGCGTGGTGAACTCAATGTGGGCCAGACGCAACGGTGTGAAATCTCCGTTCAGGATGGCCCTGGTCCGCTGTGCTCTGGAGAAGGGCTGCAGACGGCTCACCGTTCCCAACACTACCGCCCCCGTCGGGATCACCTGGCGATCGAACGCATACACCGGATCGAGGACCTTGGCCTGGACCGGCGCGCCCGCCCGCTTTGGCGCACGCTTGGTCAGATATAGGCGAAGCGGCACTCCGGCGGGGACTACCAGGGGAGTTTCCGGCTGCTGGCTGGCGCCTTCGGACTGCGGCGCCGCCGAGAGAATGGAGAAATGCGCAAAGCCCAGGACAAGTATACCCGCTCTGACGAGCATGGACGTTGGACGCCGATCGACTGGTTCAGGGGTACGGCCGCGGTTGGACTTGCAGTGGCCCACCTCTGCGGTGGTACGGAATGGCCGAGGGGTTCAATCGCAACCGGAACACCAAATCGAGCCGCGGCCTAGCGACCGCGAGTTGGCGGGTGATGCGGTTCGACGATGCCGCAGGCAAACCGATGGCGATCATAGTGAACCTGGCCGCGCACGCGACCATGCTGCCGACGAGCACGTTGAAGTTCTCGGCGGACTGTGTGGGGGCGCTTGACTGAGGGAGCGGGGTCGAGGGTTAAATCCGAATGCGTCTCCCGTTGGCATTACGGCAGCGCAAGGCCACCTGAGGACTTATTCGTTGAGGAGACCGGGGAAAGGAGCACGGAAGACCGCCTCTCTTACGCCCAAAACCAGGTTCACGTTAGACGGCGCCCCGAACTTGATCCTATACGAGGCGTGGCCTATGCTTAAGAAGGATCCCTCGGGGGAGCTAACGGACGGAGCATGTACGAACTGCACCGGCTTGGCTGGCACAGTTTCTAGCAGCTATGTCTCACGATTGCGAGAGAGCTTCTCGGCCAGTCGGTGGAATCGTTCCTCGATTCGAACGATGGCGGCAGGGACGGCGCCTTCGCCGGATACTGGAATCCAACAGGCAATGAGGACCTCAGCGGCAGGTTTGTCATTCAGTGCAAGTTCACGAGCAGGAGCAACTGTGCGCTGCGCGCCTCGGACGTGTCCGACGAAGTGGCTAAAGCCAAACGATTGGTAGGGCAGGGTCGCTGCGATTGCTATGTCCTGATGACGAACGCCGGGGTGTCTGGCGCACAAGCGGAGCAGATCGAGGATCTCTTCAGGAACACCGGCGTAAGACACATCCTGCTCCTTGGTTCAACGTGGATCTGTCAGCAGATTCACGAGAGCAAACGGCTCCGGATGCTCGTGCCGCGCGTGTACGGGCTAGGAGATCTCAGCCAGATCCTCGATGAGCGTGCATATTCCCAAGCACGCGCGCTTCTTGCCTCGCTCCGAGAGGATCTTTCGAAGATTGTCGTCACCGGCGCATACCGGAGAGCTGCGGCGGCGCTCGACAAGCATGGATTTGTGCTCCTGATCGGAGAGCCTGCGGCGGGCAAGACAACCATTGCATCGCTACTTGCAATGGCAGCCCTTGATCAGTGGAATGCCTGCACGCTCAAGCTCGACGATCCTGGCAAGGTGGTAGAGCGCTGGAACCCTGACGAACCCTCGCAGTTCTTTTGGCTAGACGATGCGTTCGGCGTGACGCAGTATGAATCCCCTCTAGTTCATGGCTGGAACCACATTCTCCCCCAGATCCGGACCATGCTTCGCAAGGGGGCCAGGGTCGTGATGACCTCGCGCGACTACATCTACAACCGAGCACGGAAGGACCTGAAAGAAGGGGCGTTCCCGCTTCTTGAGGAGAGCCAGGTCGTGATCGACGTGCATGACCTTACAGGCGACGAGAAGCGGCAGATACTATACAACCATGTCAAGCTGGGCAGACAGCCGGACGGGTTCCGGGCCCGGATCAAGCCGCATCTGGAGGCAGTGGCTGCTCATGGTCGTTTCATTCCGGAGACGGCTAGGCGGTTGGCGGACCCTCTGTTCACGGTTGGTCTGATGATCGACGGGTACCATCTTGGCCAGTTTGTAGAGAAGCGGGAGCGGTTCCTCCGGGAAGTCCTCCAGGGACTCGACCACCACAGCAAGGCGGCTCTGGCGCTCATCTACATGAGGAACGACATGTTGGAGAGTCCGATAGAGCTTCAGAAGACGGAGAGGCAAGCGATAGAGCGGCTGGACAGCGACCTTGGCGGGTGCGTCTCGGCGCTTGACGCCATGAACGGGAGTCTCGTCCAGCACACGCATGTCGGCGGCGACTCCATCTGGCGCTTCAAGCATCCGACCATTGGTGATGCGTACTCCGCCCTTCTTGTTCAGAACCCCGAGCTACTGGGTATATATGTCCAGGGCAGCACGGCGGAGAAGCTGATCGATCAGGTTACGTGTGGCGACGTAGGCATCGAAAACGCGGTGGTCATCCCGAAGGGATTGTTTCCGGTCGTGCTCCGCCGATTGCAAGAGTTTTCCGCGACCGCAAGGTACAAATCGGAATTTATGTCGGCCTGGGGGGCGAAGCGTGACCTGCAGGGGTTTCTGAGCCCTCGCTGCTCGAAGGAGTTCCTCGCCCTCTATATCGAGACGCATCCGGATCTCCTCGACAGGGTGTCCCAACCCGGTCTTTATCTCAGCGCCGTGTCGGAGGTCGATCTGGCGGTCCGACTGCACGAATTCGGCCTCCTGCCGGAAGAGGCGCGGAAGGAGTTCGTCGCCACGGTTGGCGGATACGCCGTGGAAGGCGAGGACTTGTACGGGCTGGAAGACGCCGATATCCGGCGCGTGTTTGAAGGTCCTGAGTTTGAGGAGTTGCTGCTGCGCGTCCGGGCAGAACTTCTGCCGAGGCTGGATGACGTGCGGCGGAACCGGCAGAGAAACCGCGACTACGATCAGTCGCCGGACGAGCACATGCAGNNGCTCGTTTGAGACGCTAAAGAAGCTTTTCAGCGACGACGAGGACGCCGTGAAGATTGTAGAACGCGAGAACGAACGCGTGCTCGAGTGGATAGCGGAAAACACCTCCGAAGATCCGGACACCACGGAGAGTCGGACATTGGGAGAGGTGCAGGCCTCGGATGAGCTTCGCGGGGACAGAAGCATCTTCGACGATGTAGACGCTTGACGGCGTTCTACACGCCCCTACCGCAGCACAACCTTCGCCAACCCCGCATTATTGGCGCTGTCCAGCACCCGTATCACGACCGGGTGCTCTCCCGGGGTGAGCTTGTCGAGTGACAGCACGAAGCGCTCCCGCTGCGAGTCGATCACGCCATC
>PKYZ01000513.1:0-6831 GCA_003132865.1 Bryobacterales bacterium | reverse complement strand
GATTCACTTCGCGGTCCGAGGCGAGCACGCGGAAGTAGTATTTGCCGTCGGCCAGCACGTCGCTATCGAAGGTGAAGGCGTTCTCGTGCAAGTCGCCCTTCAGCAGCATCCAGCGGCGTTCGTCGTCGGCGCGGAAATTCCGAACACGGAGAAGATTACACCCGGAGAGAGGGCCGCATTGCTGGCGTAGCTGCCTGCGTTTACCGCAGCCGTGATAACCGGTTGCGTCGAATTCGCGCTCGTCACAGTCAAGGTCACGGAAATCGGCGGAATGTTGTAGCCGGGAGCGCTCGTAACGATGTTGCCGGTATACGTGTTAGGCGCAAGCCCGCTCGTGTTCACAGACACAGAAATGGTGGCCGTCCCGTTCGCCTGAACAGTCCCAGTGTTTGGGGAGACCACAATCCAACTGGCGGACGGCGTCAGGGTGGACTGTCAAAGGTGTCGTGGAAGCTGTCAGAGTACAGGGAACGGACAACGGAGAGGCCGAGGAATCGCCGACGTGATAGGCGAAAACGGGCGAGCAGCTCTGCTGCTGCGCCGCAGCCACCGCGGTTAACCCACAGAGAAACCCGACAAGTTGCAGGCAGACAAGGACAAGTCGCCGCAACGATCGTTCTGGGAGCGCCATCGTCGTCATCTTATGAGATTCCTGGTCTCAGGTTGGGGAGTATAACACCATGCGCCCCCTACACTGACACGCGCGGACAGGCCGCGCAAGCCCGCGCCGAGCCGCGTTCCCTTCCCTACACCAGCTCGATCGTTACACGGCGGCCGACCATCGCAGCCGCCCGTTGCAGGCTCCCGAGCGTAATGTCGTTCTTCGGATCAAGGATACGGTCAACCTGGGTGCGGCTCGTCTTCAGCAGCGTTGCCAGCTTGTTCTTGGAGATTTTCTGTTTCTTCATCGCCTCGGCGAGCTGCCACGCGACGACCTCTTTGACCGCCTGCGCTTGCGCCTCTTCGAAGATGCCCTCTTCCTTGAGGAAGTCATCAACGCTGGAACCCATATGCTTCTTGCTCATCGCTCCAACTCCTTCTGGCGCTTTCGCGCCGTTGCCAAATCTTCATCCGGCGTGGCTCGCGTTTTCTTGATGAACCCGTGCAGCGCAACCAGGTGCTCGCGGTAAAGGCAGAGCAACACACGCGCCGTCCGTTTCGTCGGAAGGTCCGTGCGGACCTCCCACAAGCCGTTTCCCATCGGGCGGCACAGCGGCATCCCCACCGGCCACCGCCATTGCGCCCGCAGCAGGTCGTTCCCTATCGCCTGGCGCTCCGCTTCATCCAGCCCTTTTAGCCACTCCCTCACCGGCTCGCTACCCGCCGCCGTGCGGTAAAAAATCAGCGGGATTTTTTGCGGCTGTGGGTCGTCCGTCATCCTGCACCTTATCTGGTACAATGTACCATAAAAGGTTCGTTATTGCAAGTCGTCCGGGAAGAAAGGGTGCTTAAACGTTTTCGGGAATGCACCCGCTCGCTTACGCTCGCGGCTCAGTAACCCTTGCGGAATCAACGCGGCTGTTACCGAGCCGCGACCGTCAGGGAGCGGTTTCGTCAGAAATCCCGAAAACGTTTAAGCACCCGGGAACAAAGCCCGCCGCAGGCTTAATTCTCTCCGGGTGCAACCCGGAAACCCAGAAATGGGTCAACCTGCCCCTGCCGTTCGGCCCCAAGGTGCGGCTGATCCAAATCCACCTCGACACCCAGGCGAAGCTTCACGACAGGCCTATGGTCGAGCTGGAAGGGGCAAGCGTCGAGACGAGTCTCGACGCGGCACGCAAGATTGCGTGCGCCACGATGCTAACGCAACACAACCTTCGCCAACCCTGCATTATTAGCGCTATCCAGCACCCGTATCACAACCAAATGCTCCCCCGGCGTCAACTTATCGAGTGACAGCACAAACCGCTCCTGCTGCGAGTCGATCACGCCATCGGCGGCTTCGAGCGGCACCCACCCCGTGGCGTCGAGCGAGTAATCGCAGCGGCGCAGAGGCGAGGCGGCGTCGCGCGCCTCGAATTCAAGCTCGGCCGTCGTGCCCGTCCGCCGCACCGGGCCCACGGTGACCACCGGCGGCGTGTTATCGATCATCACCGGAGCGCTGGTCAGGTCCGCGTCGCGGGCGGTGGCTGGCGGATTCACTTCGCGGTCCGAGGCAAGCACTCGGAAGTAGTATTTGCCGTCGGCCAGCACGTCGCTATCGAAGGTGAAGGCGTTCTCGTGCAGGTCGCCCTTCAGCAGCATCCAGCGGCGTTCGTCGTCGGCGCGGAAATAGAGGTTGTAGACCAGTCGGTCGCCGTCGGGGTCCTCGGCCTGCCAGCTTATGGTGATCTGTTGCGCCGCGGCGCGCGAAAGAGTCTGGGTGGGCGTGCCGGCGGGGGCGGAGACGCTGGCGTCGCCCGTATCGGTCACGGTCACGGTGTAGGGCGAAATGGACTGCTGTTGGATCGCCTTGGCAGCCGAAGCCGGCGCCATCTGCAGGGTCACGTTAATGCTCTTCACGATCGGCGGCGAGTTCTGCGGCAGGTATGCCAGAGTCACGTTGTCCAGGATGGGCGTGACGCCGCCCGCGCCGGATAATTCGGCCTTCCACTGGATGTAGCGGGCATTGGGGCTGGCGATCCTGGAGGCGGCCGGATCATGCAGCGGTTCGGACCAATCGCTCCAGGTCTTGTCGGGTTTGGCCGAGTTACCCGCGCGCGTGCGGAAAACCAACGCGGTGGATGGCGCTGTCTCGGCGCGCCAGCTCATGCTGCCCCAACGAGCGGCCGTGCCGGCGTCATGCACGGGCGATTCGTAATTGCCGGAAGCGCCGGGACTTTCGCCCAAGCGGTAAATGCGGCCCATGTCGCCGGTGGCCACCAGCACGGAACCGGCCGAGGGAAGCAAGCGGGTGGCCTCGCCTTCGTTGGTCTGCAACACCAGCGTGACCTTGCGGTCGCGCGAGAGGCCATAGATGCGGCCGTTGCTGTCGGTCGAAAACAGGAGCTGGTTGGGGAGCGCGAGAAGATCGTAGACGTCTTCTTCCTTGGAACTCCAAAGGGTCTCAACCGTATTGTCCGGGTTGATCCGGTAAATGGCCGAGCGTTCCACGCCGGTAAGATCCGTCGTGGGCGTGAACTGCGTGGTCACCTGCGGCGTGGGAGTGGCTTGGGTCTGCCTGGTGGGGTCGGTCTGCGCCTTGATTTCGGCTCCAGGCTGCGTGTTCTGCGCTTCGACGGTAACCGATTGGGGCGCGGCTTGCACGGTGACTCCGCTGCCCATTCCGGACTGGGAGGCCTGCGTGGCAGCCTGCGCGCGCTTGGCCAGCGAGCCGCCAAGCGCGGCCGCGTACACGGTTCCGTCGGGCTGGGGAATGATGGCGCGGATCTCGGGCAGGCTGGCGTCGTAGAGCACGAAGGCCTTGTCCTTGGCCGATACGCGATAGAGAATACCGTTCGGCTCGGTGCCCGCCAGCAGGCGGCCTTGCGCATCCACGGCCAGGCCGGTGACGTGCGATTGGCCGGTATCGTAATACAGCTCGCCCGAGCCCGCGGACGTGACACGGTAGATTTTGCCCTGGTCGCCGGTGCCCACATACAGCGCGCCATCGGGGCCGGCCGCCAGCGACCAGATGTAGCGGGTCTTGGGATTGAAGTACTCGGTGGCGTTGCCCCTCTCGATGCGATAGACCTTGCCATCGGGGGAGGTGCCGGCGTACAGGACGCCGTTGCGATCGGTGGCGATGGCGAAGACCTCGGGCTGTTCGGCGGTCCAGAGCAGCGAACTGGCGCCCAAGGGATCCACCTGGTAGACGCGGCCACGGTGGCCGGTGGCCACGTAGAGGACACCGTTAGCGCCTTCGGCCACACTCCAAACGACGGCCTGGCCGGAAGAGAAAAGCGTATCGACCTTGGGAGCGAGGGTCAGGCGGCCGTCGCGGCTGAGCGAGACACCTTGAAACTGGCCGCGGATGAAATCCTGGTAGCTGGTCATCTCCCAGGCGGTGGTGGCGGAAGACCAAGCGCTCGATGCCATGAGCAATCCTGCCAACACGGCTCGCCCGCTCGCCCGCTCGCCCCTTCGCCCGCTCAGCATCCGGATCACTCCTTCACCTCCACCTGGATTGTTTTCGATCCGTTGATGACGCTGTCGCCGGCTCCGATTTCCAATTCCGCCACCTTGGAATTGCGCGTCTGGTTGATGCTGCCGAACGCGCTTTGCGAGCCGGCCAATATCATGGCCACCGACGGCGGCGGATCGGGGAAATCGGCGCCTTCCAACTGAAAGGCGGGTTCCGGACGCCACACGCGCACATAGGCCTTGGTGTTGGCGCGCAGGTTGTTGACGGTCGAGATCAATTGCGAGATGGATTTCGGCTGGGCGCCGATGATCTGGCGGAATTCGGCGAGATTGGTGGTCATGCCGTCGGCCACCGTGAAGTAAAGCGGACCGGGAGTAATGCCCTGGGGGACCTGGTAAACGATGGTGCGAGGCAATTCTTCGCCATTCTCGCCTACCAGCATAGTGGTCAGTTCGACTTTTCCGCCGGGCCGGACTTCGCGCCGTCCCACGGAAACGCTATCGATCTGAAACTGCTTCTTGGCGTCGAAGGATTCGATATCGAGGGCGACCTTCTTTACCTCCAGCGCGTCGAATCCGCTCTGTAGCACATACGCCAGCGGTATGGCGGTGGAAAGCGAAGCGATCATGGCAGAGCCGGTGTCGGCGGCGTACATGTTATTCACCTTGAGCGGCGCGGCGGATCCCTGAAACTCGATCTCGCCGGTGACGCGGAAGCTGGAGGCGCCCACGGTGCGCTCGGTGGCGTCGATGGTGGAAAACACTGCCATCTGCACCAGGAGCGGCGAGAGGAAGCGGTCGTTGACCATTTCCATTTGGTAGTTGTCGAGGCGCTTGCCGCCGCGGGAGACAGATATGGAAACGGGCGCCATGGCGGCGGCGCGCCCGAGTTCGCCGGCGATCGCCGTGTTGCGATCCTGGAGGATGGCGCCCAGGGTCTCTTTCGGCACGGAGATCTTGAAGGACGCCGTGATCGCGGGCAGCAGCGCGAGAACCTCGGAGCGCGTGAAGGGCAGGGCCGTGGAGCCCACCGCCAGAAACCGATGTCCGAAGGCGTAGATACGGTTGCCGTCGATGTAGGTGACGGTGCCGTCGGCGCCAATGCTGAGGTCGCCGGTCATCAACTCCACGCTAATCATGGATCCCGGCTTGAGCGTTGAGGGGTCGCCCATATGCGGGCTGGAAGGACCTCCCGCCGAAAGGCCCTGCGTAGGCTCCAGACCCAAGGCGCGAAGCTGCGGAGCGAAGGAATCGAGGGTGGCGCGCGTGAATCCGGCGAAGGAGACGGGCGTGGCGATGTCCAGCAGTTTGGCGTCGCCGGTGGCGGGTTCCAGGCGGCCGGGCAGGAGACGCGTGAGATCCTTAGCGGCGAACAGGGACGCCAGCGAAACTTCGTTGCGCGCGACTTGGGTGGGCGCTGGAGTGCGGCCAGCCTCGGTGACCCGAACCATCTCTTCGATGGGGCGGATGCCGGTGATGGCCTCTTTGGCGAAAGGGAATGCCAAGGCGACGGCGCCGGCCAGCTTACCATCGATATAGACCGGGCTGCCGCTCATGCCCTGGATTACGCCGGTCTCGGCCAGCGGACCGCCGGACAGCCGGGCCAGGATCAGGTTCTGCTTGGGGCCGATATTCTCCAGCACGCCAAGCACTTCGACTTGGAACTCGTCGATGCGGTTGCCGGAAAACACCGTTTTGCCGATGCCGCGCAGACCGGGCTTGACGTCCTTCAGGGGGAAGAACGCCGTCTGGGCATGCGAAGCGGCGGCGAAGGCGAACACCGCCAGAACAGCGAAACGCGGCACGGTTACTATTCTACCGTGGAAAGCCATGGAACCACAGATGGACACGGATGCACACAGATTGACGCCTAACCAAGTGACGCTTCGAGGGCGCTTTGGGTTCCCGGGCTCCCATTGCCTGATTCAGGTAACAGCCCTGAGGCCAAGGCGAACGCTGTTATCTGTGTGCATCTGTGTCCNNCTGTGTCCATCTGTGGTTCCATCTGCGTGAATCGGCGTGCATCCGCGGCTATTTCTTCTTATCCACTTCTACGTCCGGAATGCCGGAGAACCCGCCGAGTTCGCTCAAGCTATCCAGGTCGATGGCGCCGACGATGTTCACCAGGGTCAGTTTCTTGGGCTCGAATGCGATGATGGCCAGGCCGCCGATTCCCTTGCTATCGTTCTTGATGTAAACCTCTACGGTTTCGCCGTCTTCGTTGCTGTGCGTGCCTACGACACGTTGCCAATCCGCAGCGTGTAAAGGCGCGCGAAAGGATTCCAAATCGGCCGCCGAATATTCCCCGGGCTTCTTGAACTCGAAGCTCTTCACGTAGATGCCTTTCAATCCGCCGACCAACTTCTTCACCTTGGCTTGGTCCTTGTCGTTGTCGGAAAGGAATTTGGTTGCAAATCGCAGCAGGGAGCCATCCAGCGAGACGTCCACGGTGTCACTGGCACGTGCGGCCAGCTTGTCGAAATTCCACTTCACCTGCTGGGCCGGGGCGGCGCCCGCAAGCAGCAGCGACGCGATCAACAATCCCGCGGCTTTCATGAAATACTCCGATGCGTCAGCATTTGCACTTTCTTCTGCGCCTTGTTGAGTTTGCTGCCGGCAATCCGCACGGCCAGCAGGACCTGGTCCTTGGCGCGCTCACCCCGATAATGGCGGTATTCCAGGCCCCCCGCGGCCAGCAACAACGTGGCGGCTATGGCGGCCACCCAGCGAACCCATGGTTGTGGCGCCCGGCGCACGGGCACGGCGGCA
>PKYZ01000121.1:775-12000 GCA_003132865.1 Bryobacterales bacterium | reverse complement strand
CTTATTTTAACGCCTATTCGCAGCCTGGGAGGCTGCCCCACTATGAAACGAAACTCCAGACACAAACTGAAAGCTGTGCTACCAGTCACCGCACTTCCGGTTGATCCACCCGCAACTCCGCCAGCGTGCCGCTCATGTGCATCTCCTTGCTCCCGCTGGTGAGTTGAAATAGCAGCCGGCCGTCAGGCTGCGTGGCTCCTTGCCCGGTATAAGTTTCGTCGCCCGACACCAGTTGCAGATCCGTGAAGCGCAGGATCGGCGCGGTCTGCGCCCACGCCAGGTCATATGCCCCTGAAACGCTTTCGAGGTCGGGCAACGCCTCCATCTCCAGCCCGCGCGCCACGAAAGTGCCGGTGGAGTGCAGACGGGCCAGCAATTCCAATCCCGCGCCGCTCGACTCCAATACGGTTTCCGCATCCACCTTGCCGGACTTCCATTCGACACCCTTGGCCCGCGCTTCCAACCGGTACGTAGGGCGGTTGCCGCGCAGGCCGACAGCCAGGACGCCAGTGACGCGGCCGCCATCCAGGCTGGCGCGGATGTCCGTAAACTCAGCCTTGGCCGCGTCCCAAAGCAGGTGCGTCTGGATCCCGCCCACCTCCGCGTCGCCCAGATGCAGCGCGCCGATTTGCACGATGGCATCCACGTGCCGATCGGCCAGCCATTCGGGCAGGGACGTCCGCCCCAGGTTCAGCGCGCGCGCGATCAATCCGCGGCTGTGACGCAGGGTAGGCATCAGCAATCGTTCCAGCTCAGCCGCATCGGCCTCTGGAATCCTTATGCGCAAGCGATGCGGGCGGGCCATTTGCGGCTCATAGCGGTACTCGCCCTCCAACGCGACCTTGCCGGCCTGCGCGTGGATGCGATCGAGCGTGACCCGCGCCCCATCGAGGTGGGCGGTGGCCGATTCGACCGCCACCGGGTCGGCGAGTCCCGGCAATGGAAACTTGGCGTCCTGCAGATCGATGGCGCCTGTCCAGCCGGTCTTGGCCGATGGGGGCCCGGTGGGCGCGGAGAGCGGCTGGGAAGAGAGCGGCTGCGCGGCGGGCGGCTGGGCAGCGATCTGGTAGCGAAGCTGGCCTTTCCAAGTGCCGCTCGAAACCTGATCCAGCCACGGAATCGCGGCCATTGCGGCTTGCGCGCGCAGCGATTCCACGCGCATGGAGTCGGTCGAAATTGTCAGATCGAGCGATTGCGCATTCCAGTCGTAGTCGGCTTCCAGTTGCGCCGTCTCGTCCTGCGCGGTGCGCACCAGCGCGGGAGCCAGTTTCGCGTGGCCGCGGTCGAAAATCAAGCGCGCCTGCTCGGAGCGGATGGGCGGCGAGTCCGGAATGGCAATCGAAGCATCGTGGAAGTCCAGTTCGCCCTGCAGGCTTCCCTGCCCCGTGTAACCCAGCACGCCATCCAGCGATCCGGTCATGTTCAATTTGGGCGGCAGATCCGCGCCCATGTGACGCGCCAGATCCAGCACGGGACCGGCGGGAAAACGATTCCAATTGAGGGCCACGCCCCAATGCGGTTGGGAGAAATAATCGGAACAACGAAATCGCACGGCCAACGGCAGCGTTTCGCCACCCGCCGTGCTGGATTCCATTTCAACGATCTGGGCCGGCACGTTGAGCCGCCCCGCCAGGCGCAACGGCCAACTCTGCCCGTACGGCGGCATGCGGTCCCAGCGGTGTACCCCTTCTACGTCCATGCTGCCGGAGATACGGATATCGTCGAGAGGCCCCGCCAGATGCATCCGCGCGGCCACCGTGCCATGCACCCCGGCGTCGAAGCCGTGCAGCAACGCCACGATCTCGCCGATCGCACCTTTTTCCAGGCGCACGTCCAGATCCAGGCGGCCCGCGCCGGTCTCGGTCCAGCGGCCGCGCGCGACGATCTCGCCGAATCCGTGCGCCGGCTTGTCGGTACGCGCCGGTTCGCCAGTGAACTCCACGTTCCAGGTGGCGGCGCCGAGGGGTGTCCTGGGGCCCGGCGGCGCGATGTGCAGGTCCGTATTGGTCAGATAGAAGACGGACTTGGTGTCGCCGAATTTGAAATTGATCCGTCCCGAGCGCACATGCAATTCCGGAATGGCGCGGATCACCGACCGGTTCAGCAGCGGCTCGAAGTTCCAGCGGCCCGGCTCGGAAGGGCCGCCCGTCTTGGCCACGTTGATGCTGGCGTCATCCAGCCGGATGGAAGCGAATTCCAGCCGCCCGCCGAAGATGCCGAAGATCGAGGTGAGCCGCGGCACGGCTTCCAAGGAGCCCACATAGGCGATCGGCTCGATGCCGATAGCCGGGTTCTCGTGGATCACCACGTTGTCGACCGAGAAGCCCGGCCCGGCGAACAGGCTGAAGTGGATGGCGCCCAACTCGACCTTGCGGCCCAGCGCGCTTTCGAGCGCCGCCCGGATGCACGGCGCGAACCGGTTCCCGCTCAAGTAGGGCGCGGCGATACCGGCCATTAACAGCACCGCCATGGCTATGCTCAGCCACTTTGCCGCGCGTTTCACGGTGCGCTTCATTCGCCGCTCCCAGCCAGCAGCGTCGCGTAGGCCGCAGGGTCGTCCACGTCCGCCAGGATGCCGGCATCGTCCACGTCGATGTAGGCGATCTCCCTTGCGTGTTGCGTGACCACTTCCCGCGCCGGCCGCCGGATCATGGGATGCGCAGCAGCGCGGGCGCGCTGAAGTCAAGTCAAGCAACGCGGCGAGCGGCACATCGATCAATGCGGCGATGGTGGCGGGCGCCACGGCGGGATGATCCACCAGGGTGAACAGCACACCGTCCGCATCGGCGGGCACCGCGCACAGACCGCATTGCATCGATGTAAGCTGGCCGAGGCGAAAGTCCGGTTCTGCACCAGAAGCGCCTCGCCGACGCGGCGCAATCCGGCGCGCACGATCTCATGCTGTGCGCCCAGGACAGCAATCACGGGCGAGCAGCGCCGGTAAAACAGGCCAATCAGCCGGTCCAGAAAAGTCTCTCCCCGAAACTCCAGCAGCGCCTTCGGCGAGCCCATGCGCCGCGACTCGCCGCCGGCCAGGATCAGTCCGCAGGTCACTTGAGCAACAGCGCCTGCAGGGACTCGCCAGCAAACACCGACTTGGAGAGCGCCCGCCAGTCCGAATCCGCGTTACGCCGCACCGCGATCATCTCGGCGACCACCGACACCGCGATCTCCTCCGGCGAAACGGCTCCGATCTCCAGCCCCATGGGCGCGAACACGCGCGTGAAGCTCTCTCGGGCGATGCCTTCCTTTTCCAGTTCCTTGATTACGTTAATAATGACTTTGCGCTTGCTGCCGATCATGGCGATGTACCGCGCGTTGGTCGAGACGGCCCAACGCAACACACGCATATCGTCGCGGTGGCCGCGGGTGACGACGATCAGGTAGCGGGTTTCATTGACGGGCAGATGTCTACGAGGAACTACTGCGCCTGCGCAAGCTCGGCCAGAAGTGCGCCATCGCCCCTGCCCGAGATTGAAGCTGAGATGGCGGGGCAGCTCTTTCTGCGGCGGCCAACTGGATGTCTTCGTCGAGCCGGTTTTGCCCGTGCCGGGCGCGTTCATATTCGGCGCTGGCCACATCTCGAAAAGCCTTTCGAAGGTGGCCAACTTGGCCGCGACTTGGCTGGAAGAGCTTATGTTTGCGCGATAACCGCTTACCCGCGCGGCTTGCTACCATTCGGAGCCGCGACCGGCGGTGACGGCAATACGGCGGACCGACTGCCCGTGGACGTTTGTTTTCAGCGAGGCAGAGGAGGGGCGAGACGCGTCACCGGCAACCGCGGATTGATCCCAAATACGGCGTCTACCGGCACAGTCCCGCCCCAGGAGGTGGTGCGGTTCTTGCTCTAACCTAATGCTGGCGTTCAGCGGCTGAGACGGCGTCGCAAACCAGCTAGCCCGATCAGCCCCAAGCCCAGCAACCCTAGCGAAGCTGGCTCAGGCACGTTGGTTGGTTGGAACGCACCTAAGGTTCCCGAAGAACCGCCATCGATAACAGACGCGCTGCCGGCGTCCCACATCGTCGCATTCGTGCTGATCATCACCACATTCGACGCTTCCCCCGGAGATATTTCTCCGCTTACTAGCGGTGTGTTGAAGCCGAACCCGATCACGCTTCCACCGGCATTGCTGTCCGACGTCTGGGGCGCGATGGTTCCGTCTAAAAACCCGGTTCCCGCTAGGGCACTGCCGTTTGTCCGAAACGACACATCGGTGGTAAAGCCCGCGAAATTGGTAGCAATCAACCTCGCGAGGGCCGTCGAGGAACTCGGGTCATTCACCACCTGATAATAGAAATCCAAAAACCCGCCGTTATCGTAGACCGCGGAATAAACAGTCCCAGTGTTGGTGCCGGCAGTCGACGTATAAGAAAACGAGGCACTCATCCATGCATCGAGAGTCCCCGCGCCAAACGCGCTGCAAGCAGGTGGGAAAACAGTGTTCGTTGCGGTGAGGGCACCCCCGCCCAGGACGGCACACGCATCAACAGTGCCTGCCAGAGCTGCGGACCCGCAAAGCAATCCAACCAGCAGAATGGTCGCGATGGGCGCGAACTTCCGTAGTATATCATTTCTTAACGTCTTCATTTCTTAAGCCTCCTCCGAAAATGGCCTTACCGTTTGATTTTGCACCATTTGCGGCTTCGTTGGCAAGGATTTTTGAAAGAGCGGCATAAGAAAAGTACCAAATCACGCAATGGAACGTGATAAGAAGTACGGAATACCGCCCAGCCAGCCCAATCGAAAGCATCCTCAGCCCACAAAAGGCTAAAAAGCGCCCCAGATCCGTTTTAGCTTGCCTGCTCGTGAGGTCATGTACAATTTACACGGAACTGTGATGTTTAGTACATTTTACTGGGTAACGTAGTGTATTTCATCGCCCATTGGAAAACATCTCATTTGTTTTCAACACCTCACTTCTGGCAATGAACCTGCTCATGTTTGCCGCTCATTCAAAAACACCGGTTTCCAAGGGTTTGCCTAACTCTGGTTAGCTCTGTTAGCTATCTATTTTGCAATCTAGAGTTTGTCTTTAGAATGCCGATAAGCTTAACGACAGGTGCATGTTACCGTTTTAACGCACTGCTAATGTTTCAGTTCCAAAGATGCCGTCCGGAGCGCCACTTTCAGGGTCGGCGGGAAGAGGGCCCGCAACCGGTCCAAAAGCGAAAGTTTCAACTTAATGGAGAATGGTCGCCTGTGCCTCCTGGTGCGGCCGGAGAACAGCCCGTGAGGGCTGAATTCTAAAGCCGCGAGCAACACGACTGGCAGCCTGACGTCCGGGCTGTGTTCAATACAAATTTACGGAGAAAAGTCAATGCGCGCGCACAACGTTATAAGTGTCTTTTGTTTACGAGTCTTCGCATTCATGGCCACCGCTCTGGCCGTTTCGGCACAGCCGTATGGATATGTGTCTAATGAAATGGGGAACAACGTATCAGTCGTCAACAGGGCGAATAATACGATTAGCGCCACGATATCCGTGAGCGGCGCAGGCCTCACAGGCCTGGCGATCACGCCCAACGGATCTTATATCTACGCGGCTGAACAAAGCAAGAACAGCATAGCGGTCATCAGCACCGCCTCTAACAGCGTCGTCGCCACCGTTCCGGTTGGCACCGGCCCGATTCACGTCGCGATCACTCCGAACGGCGCAACAGCCTATGTCGCGAATACAACGTCGAATAGCGTTTCCGTCATCAACACCGCCACAAACACCGTGGTGGACACCATACCGGTCGGCTCCAAGCCCGTGGGCATTGCGGTTACCGTGGACGGCGCGTATGTCCTGGTCTCCAATCTCTCTTCGGCGAACATTTCCGTGATTAGCACCTCCACCAACTCCGTTCGGGCGACTTGGGCGACCCTCTCGGGCCCCAACGGCATAGCCATGAGTCCGAATGGAAGCGTCGCTTACGTGACAAATCAATATGCCGGTTCGGTGACCTTTCATAGCATCGCTACCGGAAACATATTGAACACGATCACCGGCTTTTGCGCTCCGAATTCCGTGGCAGTGACTCCCGACGGCAGCCATCTCTATGTTACGAATGGTAATTCGTCGTCGGTGGCCGTGGTCAACACATCTTCCGCGCAGATCGTCACGAAGGTGCCGGTGGGCCTTCTTCCCACTTCCGTAGTGGTATCCGCCGATGGTTCGACGGCTTATGTTACAAATGCTTACGGATATTCGCTTTCCGAGATTAATACCGCTACCAACACGGTTGAATTCACCCTAGCCCGTGTCGGAATCTATCCGGCCTCGGTAGCCTTATACCACTGACCCGTTCCGCCGATGCAGCGGGGCTGGCGTGGACAGTTTCTATCCCTGGCTCTCCAAAGGCTCATACCAGGCGCATCTTGGTACGCTCCGCATTTCGGCGGTCGAAATAATTAGGTCCCATGGCAGCGCGCTTTCGATAACTGGCGTAGTGGGTTGCGCGGCGCGTATGGGCACGCCGCGCCTTGGCTTGGCGAGTCCAAAATAAGCTGCCCCACACCAAAGGGCCTGCATCGGGTTATTTTATCGCCACGGAGCTGCGAAGGGCGGAAAAACCTTCGCCGGCCAGCCAGGAATTCAGCCGGCTAAGAATGCGCTCGCGGATCAGACTGGCATTCAGCACTCCGCCGTTTTACTTTGATATGGGCCGGCAGGCGAGGCGCTGGGCCGTGCCGCACGCCGCTATGCTTGACGCTGGATAGGTCTGCTGGCGCAGAAAGCGGGCTTTGTGGCCGGGTCATGGAAGCATCGGCGGCATAAGGGCAGGCCGATCTCCTGTAAGCCGGCGCGGCACGGCGCGCGGGCATGTCGTTGCCCGATAGTGCGGGCAGAGCCATCGCTCAGCAGGCGTTTCTGGTTGGCGCGCTGGAACTCGGTCTTGATCGTGCTGTCGACCACGCCGCCCTGACGGGCACCTTATCCTTTGGCGGGTTCCGACGGTTTTTCCTTGGCGTGCGGCAAATGCTCCAAGGTCAAATGTTGCCGCCACGCGACAGGATGACCTAGCCGCCAGCCGCACGGTCCAGGTGTCAGTCTCGCCGCCTTGTTGAGCCACCGCCAAAAAAATACGAATTTTCCGTTGACAAGACCAGCCATCGAATATTAGTATATGAAATCATCTATTAACTAGATGAACGTACAGCGCTAAGCAAATTCTATGAAACATTAAAGCTATCAGGATCGCGCGGGGGTGCTGCGTCGGCGTTTCTGGCTGTGGCATTTGCCACCCTCGGTTTGCAAGGCACCGCTTCGGCACAGGGGGTCACTTCCGTTATCCTGGGCACCATCACGGACGCGTCGGGGGCCGTGGTTCAAGCCGCGGCGCTTACCGTCACCGATGTCACCAAGGCCTGGAGCCGTATGACGATATCGGGCACCGCTGGCGAATTCGAATTCGTGCAGCTTCCGCCCGCCGATACGTTCTCCATTGCCGTCCAGGCTCCAGGATACAAGAAGGAATTGCGTTCCGGAATCGTACTCGAAACCGGTCAGAAAAGCCGCGTGGACATCGTCCTGTCGCCGGGCACGGTTTCCGACACGGTGATGGTCCAGGGGGATATTTCGCTGGTGCAATCCGAGGATGCCGCCGTGGGCGATGTGGTGGATGAGCGGAAGGTGAAAGAACTGCCGCTCAATGGGCGCCAATTCTGGCAACTGTCGCAGCTTATCCCGAACGTCCATTCTTCGATAGCATCGTGCGGGAGGACCGCAACGCGATGGATCTGCTGACCGCGGACTACACCTTCGTCGATGAGCGCCTGGCGAGGCACTATGGCATTCCGAACATCGAAGGGAACCGGTTCCGGCGCGTGAAGGTTACGGAGGACTACCGGCGGGGACTACTGGGACAGGCAAGCATTCTAACGGTGACATCGTTTGCCAAGCGGACGTCGCCGGGGTTGCGCAGCAAATGGGTTCTGGATAACTTCCTGGGCGCGCCGCCTCCCAGACCGCCGGCGAACGTTCCTCCGTTGAAGGAAAACTCGGAAGGCGCCGTGCGCGAGCGGCTGGAGGCGCATCGCGCGAATGCGACCTGCGCGGGCCTGTCACCGGATGATGGATCCGAATCGCGGGATCGACGCGCGCTATGTGAAGGCCAGCCAGCGGATCTGCCATGACGCGCAGCATCCTTCCGCGTTGGTGCTGCCGGTGATCCCGCGGTAAGGCAACGCCGGGTGCTGGTGGGTTGGCGGGTGGCGCAATACCGTTTTTGGACAAACAAAGCCAATTCGCCCTTTGTTTGAGGGAACCACTCTTGGTACCCCGTGGCCCTGAACGAATGGAATCCGCTCTTCGTAGTTCGCGTTAGTTAAAAGAGAACGCCATAAATAATTGCGCATCCGCTCTCTGACGGGGTGCCCTCTGGGCCCGGCTCCGAACGGGTGTGGTACGGAGCCGCGCGCGTAGCAAGCGGTTGTCGCGCAAACAATAGCGTCGCCGTGTTTAGCATCCCGGTCAGTGCGGGGCTGGCAGGCGAAACCGCCTGCCCCACCACAGGCACAGACCGGGGACATAGGTATCACTTTGTATCACTTCTATCCGGCGACATGCCACGATTGGCCGCCCATAGCAGATCCCACAACCATGGCCAGCAGCAGTCTTATTGCAACGTCACCAGCACCTGAATCACGCCGCTCCCATCAGCCAGCGGTTCCATGGCCTTGCCCACCACCGCGCCAAGCATGCGGCCGCGATCCGTACCCTTCATGGCGTAGCCCACGTGGGAAGACGCCACCAGCAGGTCGCCCACGCCAATCGCGCCGTTTTCGGCAGTCACTTTGCACGGCACGATGCCCATCACCGCCAGCGGAACTTCGCCGGCGAGCCGGGAGTCGTCCATCGCGTGCGTGGTGGCGAGAATGCCTGGTTTGGTCGAATAGATGCCCGCCACGCGCGTCGAGTAAGCGTCTTGTGAGCGCTCCAAACGCCGGTTCCCCGTGGGATCGATGGCCAGCAGGTCTCCCGGTTCGTATCGCACATGATCTCCGCGCACCGCGACCGACTCGGCGAAATCGGCGCCACCGGTCGTCGTGCCGCCGTCGAAATACCCCTTGCCCGTCCCGTCCACCCGGAACACATTCGCGCCGTTATTCTGCCCAATCAGGATGTTGCCGCCGGCAACGCTGTTGAAGGATCCGGCGGTGCCGGTGGCGCTGTAGTCGTAGACGACGATCCCAGAGGGACTGCCGGTGGTGGAGGTGGCGATAAAAAAGCCACCGATGCCGGTGGCGCTGTCGTCAATGGCCAACACACCATATGTATAGCCTGTGGTGGAAGTAGCATAAGCCGATAAGCCGGTATCGATAGGACCGTTAGCAACTGCCACCACGCCCGCGCTCGAATTGGCCGTGTTGCCGGTGGCATCTCCGCGCACGCCGACACCGCCCGGACCGTATGCGGTGCCCTGTACTCCACGCTGCCCGCTGCTGGTGGTGGCCAGGGCCTGGCCGAACACCCCAACACCCGACGGGTTGAAATCGGTTCCAAGCACCCCCGCCGTGTTGCCGCTGGCGCCGTTGGAGGTGCCGGCAATTCCCGCCGCCAGCGTCCCTGTGGCAGTTGGGGCGCTGTTCACGATTCCGAAGATGCCGTACGCAGTGCCGGAAGTAGCCTTCGAGTCTCCCTTGATNNCCTTGATGGCCGGCGTTCCCGCGGTGTTGGTGGTCTCCACATCCAGCGTCGCGCTCGGGGCCGTTGTGCCCAGGCCCACGTGGCCGCCGGTCTGGTATAACCCGGAATTGCCGAGTGAAGTGGCCGATGTCCACTTGGCGATGTAGTTCGCGTTTCCGCTGCCCGTGATCGCAGCCGGGGCGACAGCCTCACCGGCTTTCGGCGCCGGTTGTCCTCGATTGCTACTGTCTTGCGCCACGGCGAACGATAACGCGAGTGTCAAGGTGAATGTTGCAAGTGTAAAAACTGTGCAGATGGCTCCATTGCGAGTTCTAAGCTGGTGGTTCATACGAGTTTCCCTTTCTTTGTGAAATTCAACCAGGAAATTGGCGTCCTGGGTAGAGCAAATTATACACCGGGCCGCGTTTTTCGAGGGTCCTTGCGCGGAACTTTCCGGTACTAACCGGGCTGGGCCAACCACCGCCTGGGCCTTCGGACCGCTCCCTAACGGACCCAGACGGTACCCCGACTCGGTAACGGGGCGCCCGGAAGTCACATCATCGAGAGCTTTTAGTTCTGCTGCCGGATGTCCCAGCGATTTACCCCGTTTGGAAACAGATCGTACAAAACCATCGCGTCCAGGGCGTCAAGGTTTATGACGCCGGGCTCGTAGCCGTAATGGGCGTGTATGCCGTCGAGAGCGTCCTTACCTTATAAAGCCGCCGATTTCAAGCGATACAGCAATATCGGCGCCCTTCACCATCGAAACAGAGCCACGGCATCGGACAAGAAATCGGTGTTGCTTGCGAGTTGCAATTCTTCTTTGAGCAAACGCACCGTGCGATCCTCGGCTGGAGCAAGGTCCGCCTGGAACTTGGCCTTGCGCGACCGGCTGATCGCGGGAGCCTCGATTCGTTTTTTTCTGGTCTTCAAAGCCATTGGCTGGCCTGTTTACTCAGATTATACTCCGGATCCGCATCTCAATAGAGTGAAGCCGGATCGAAGGACTTCCGGTCGCGTCGGGTGTAATTTGTACAACACCGGTTTATGCCGGACTTATTTCAGGACATATTAGCGGCTATGATTGAGCCTTGCATATCATCTATGTATCTGATAAGCATGTACTTGTATATAATTAAGTGGCGGCCATGAAAGCGCACATCAAAACGATAGATCGAGGCGAGCCTGTCTCCACCATGGAACCCCTGATCCTTGGGGACGGCTCCCGGCACCGGGGGGCGCTGACCGACCTTGCGCTCGACCTCGCGCAGATATCCGCCGGCTTCCGCCGCAGCCTCCCCCATTCCCTACTGACCTCGCTCGCCGACCTGGTGCGGTCGATGAACTGCTACTACTCCAACCTTATTGAGGGGCACGACACGCACCCCGTGGACATCGAGCGGGCGCTCAAAAAACGACTACAGCCAGGATGCCCGCAAGCGCGACCTGCAGCTCGAAGCCAAGGCACACATCGCCGTGCAGCAGTGGATCGATCACGGGGCCTCCAAGGCGGCCTTGCCGTCAGAGCCGAAGGAATCTGTGGGATTCACCGGCGCTTTTGCGATTTCTTGCCCGAGGATCTCCTGTGGGTCGAAGACCCGGCGACCAAAGAAC
>PKYZ01000121.1:0-740 GCA_003132865.1 Bryobacterales bacterium | reverse complement strand
TGGATGGCAACGGCCGCGTGGCACGGCTGATGTCCCACGCCATGATGCTGGACAGGCTCGATAGTGGCGCAGTCTGGTCCGTTGCGCGCGGCCTCGCCCGCAAGGTCCAAGAGTACAAAAGGCTGCATTCCAACTGCGACGTGCCACGCCGCAACGATCCGGACGGGCGCGGCGCCTTAAGTGAGGAAGCGCTCGCCGAATCCACGCAATTCTTTCTCACCGTCTGCATCGACCAAGTGAATTTCATGGAGAGCCCTGGTTCATCCCGACCGCCTGCGGACTCGCATTCTGCTGTGGGCGGAGGAGGAAATCCGGCTCGGCCAATTACCCCCCAGGTCGGGCAGCATTCTCGAAGCCGTGCTGTACCGGCTAGAGGTACTACGCGGCGACGTCGACGCCCTGGTGGGCACCGGTGAACGGCAGGCACGCCGCATCGTCTCGGCACTCCTCGAAAAGCAGGTGCTGGTATCCGAGAGCCCCCGCGCGCCGCTGCGCCTCGCCTTCCCGGCCGGTTTGGCAATGCGCTGGATGCCGGGATTGTTTCCCGAAAAACTCCCGTAATGTAAGCGCCACACTGGCGGGACGGCCAGGAGGCCTGTCCTACTGCACGGTGACCGTCACCTTCGCGATCTTCCTCCCGTACTGGTTGGTCGAGAAGAGACCATACGTCGTCGTCGCGGCAGGCGTCACCACCACGCTGGTGCCACGAACCGGTCCGACCTGCGGGCTGACGATATTGT
>PKYZ01000374.1 GCA_003132865.1 Bryobacterales bacterium | reverse complement strand
TTCAGGCGGTCGAAGACCTAGGTCAGCTTCACACCGGACTCCACATGCCGGTAGACTGCGTTACCGGCATGTGGCCTTCAAATCTGCGTGAGCACGAAATGAAAGGCCTATCTCGTCGGTGGCGGCATCGGATCACTGGCCGCCGCCGCCTTCATGATCCGCGACGGCAGCCTGCCTGGCGAAAATATTTCGATCCTCGAAGCGGCGCCCATCATGGGCGGAAACCTGGACGGCGCCGGAGACCCCGCGGCCGGGTATTCCATGCGCGGCGGACGCATGTTGACAACCGGCAACTACGAATGCACCTGGGATCTCTACAAATCGATTCCCTCACTGAACAACGAAGGCAAGACGGTCTTCGACGAAACCGTGGAATTCAATGAGCGGCACAAGTCGAATGCGATGGCCAGGCTTGTCGACAGCCGCCGCGCCCCCGTGACTTCGATGGGGTTCTCCATGGAGGACCGTATCGAATTGCTAAAACTCAGCCATGCCGGCGAAGATGCGTTGGCCGCAAGTTGCATCACCGACTGGCTTTCGCCCGGGTTTTTCGAGACTGAATTCTGGTATATGTGGTCCACCACATTCGCCTTCCAGCCCTCGCACAGCGCCGTTGAGTTCAGGCGTTACCTGCACCGCTTCCTGCCCGAGTTTTCCCGCATCGAAACTATTGCGGGCGTCAAGCGAACCATCTACAACCAGTACGACTCTCTGGTTCTGCCCTTGCAGACGTGGCTCGCGGCCCAAGGCGTCCGTCTGGTCGCGGATTGCAAGGTGACAGACCTGGATCACAAGACCGAAGACGGCAAGTTCATCGTGACCGGCATCCGTTGCCTGCGGCGGGACAAAAGCGAAGTGATTGCCGTGAATGACGGCGACTTTGTCTTCTTGCAAAACGGCTCCATGACCGATGCCTCCAGCCTGGGTTCGATGACGAGCGCGCCCAGAAAGCTGACCAAGGCAGAGAGTGGCGGCTGGGCTCTCTGGGAAAAGCTGGCGGGCCAGCCGGAGTTTGGCAATCCCGCGGCCTTTAACAGTTGCATCGCGCAGTCCTGTTGGGAGTCGTTTACCGTTACGCTGAAGAACCCCGCATTTTTCGATCGGATGACTCAATTCAGCGGAAATCAGCCGGGCGCCGGCGGACTGGTGACGTTCAAGGACTCGAATTGGCTGATGTCCATTGTGCTGGCCCATCAACCTCACTTCCCGAACCAGCCTGCCGGCGTGCAGGGTGTTCTGGGGATACTCGCTGTTTCCGGACCGGGTCGGCAATTTCGTTCCGCAGCCGATGGCCGAGTGCCATGGCGCGGAAATTCTGCGGTCACCTGCGATTCGATCCGGAGACCGTTGCATCGGCCAACTGCATTCCTTGCAGAATGCCTTACATCACCAGCATGTTCATGCCCCGCATGCGCAACGATCGACCGCTGCCGGTGCCTCGCGGCTCGTGGAATCTCGCATTCGTCAGCCAGTTCGTCGAAATTCCGGATGATGTCGTCTTTACGGTGGAGTACTCGGTGCGAGCGGCCCAGATGGCCGTCTACGAGCTGCTCGATATCGACCGCAAAGTCCCGCCCGTAACGCCACACGACAAATCGCTTCGAGCGCAGTTTGAGGCGTTAGTTAAGGCGTTTTAAGGCATGACACCGGCACATATCCACCCAAGCCGGTTCAATGCCGGGACCGCAGTACCTCTACCGCGCGAAACCAATCTTCTTCCGGTGATCCTTCCGGACAGCCCCTGCCTTGCCAAAGCGTATAAGCGAGCGCGGCGATGTCCTGCTCTTTGGCCGCGTGAGCGATTACGTTGGCGCCATGTTCGGTCCTGGTTTCCTGATGCTCGTTTTGTGGGTGCAAGTAAGCCTTATTGGAGTGCTCAAGGGCTTGTCGGGAGCTTTCATGCCCGGTCAGGTGATCCTCTTTTCCGTGGTGCTCGGCGCCGCTACGATGGGCGTGGGCGGCAAGGTCATGGTGCTCGGCAGCTATCTGTTGTGATTCGCGCATAACCGTTGCCAGTGCACGTATGGCACCGTCTGTCGGGCGGCTGCGCACAAGGGCCTGGCTCGGCGCCGGCCAGGAACGGAGATCGCCGGTCGGCAAATTTCGCATTTTCGGGTGCAGCCTTTGCATCTCGCTCCGCTGAGTTTCCGCTAACCCACGCTGGCTCAGCTATGGACCGTCTCGTGCTGGAGACCATAGGCGGCGGCCCGTGCGGCGAAGGGAATGGCATCACGATGGCACCTACCGATATGTTTCAAGAGATCCTTGAACGAAAAGAGGCGGAACTGGTTCGGGTATTGCAAACCTGGGATGGCATCGCCATCGAAAAGAGCGCAGATGCAATGGACGAAATTCAGTACGCGTCGGAACGAGATTTGGCGATTCGAAACGTGGACCGTGAGTCCACCCTGCTGCGTCAGGTAAAAGCCGCACTGCGACGGATTCACGACGGCAGCTTTGGAACCTGCATTGAGTGCGAATGGGCGATCAGCCCAAAACGCCTCGCGGCCGTGCCATGGGCGTCACGTTGTATCCAGTGCCAGGAGTCTGCCGATCGCGATGGGCGGGAAAGAACGGAATCAATCGGCGAGACTCTCGCCAATGCCGCGTGAGCGGCAGTTTTGCTGGCTCATCGATCGCCGTTAGATGAAACCGCCAGCTATCGCAACGGCAAAGAGCGGGAAAGGTGGGTCCAGTTGTGAAAGCAGCCTCCAGCATTCGAACCATCGCGTTTCTCGGCGACTACTTGCCGCGCAAATGCGGCATTGCCACGTTTACCTCCGACCTGCTTGAGGCTGTGGCGGCGCGGCATCCCCAAAGCCGGTGCTTCGCGGTGCCGGTCAACGACATTGCGGGGTGCTATCAGTATCCGCCCGTCGTTCGCTACGAGATTGAGGAGCAGGACCTGAGTTCTTACCGGCGCGCCGCCGGCTTCCTTAACTCCAGCAACGTGGACATTGTTTCGCTCCAGCACGAGTTCGGAATTTTCGGCGGGCCGGCCGGCAGCCACTTATTGGCCCTGCTGCGCGAATTGAAGGCGCCGGTCGTCACCACGCTCCACACCGTTCTCCTCCAGCCGAACGCCGACCAGCATCGCGTGATGCAGAAATTGATCGCCCATTCAACCCGCTTGGTCGTCATGGCGGAGCGGGGACGAACGATCCTGCAGGAGGTTTACCAGGCGCCGCCGGACAAGATCGATCTCATCCCGCATGGTATTCCCGACGTACCATTCGTCGCCCCGGATTATTACAAAGCTCAATTTGGCGTGGGCGGAAAGAAGGTTTTGCTGACGTTCGGGCTGCTGTCGCCGAACAAGGGGATTGAACATGTGCTCCAGGCCCTCCCGGATATCGTGGCGGAGTTTCCCGACGTCGTCTACATCGTGCTGGGCGCCACGCACCCCAACGAGTTGCGCTCGCGAGGCGAAGCCTACCGCCTCGGCCTCGAGGCCATCGCCAGGAAAAACAAAATCGAGAACCACGTCATCTTCCACAACCGCTTTGTGGAGCTGAAGGAACTGACCGAGTTCATTGGCGCGGCGGATCTTTACATTACTCCTTATCTGGACGAAGCCCAGAGTACGTCGGGAACGTTAGCTTATGCGTTTGGCGCGGGCAAAGCCGTGATCTCGACGCCGTATTGGCACGCCAGCGAGTTATTGAAAGACCAGCGTGGCGTACTGGTGCCATTCGCAGACCCGAGGGCGATTGCGCGTGAGGCGAGTGGGTTGTTGCGCGATGGAACGCGCCGCAACGCCATGAGCGATAACGCCTACAAGTTGGGCCGCGAAATGGTGTGGAGCAAAACGGCGGGGCTGTACATGCGCTCCTTTGAACTGGCACAACGGCAGGGGGCGGCAGCGCCCCGCGAATCTGTTCCCGCGAACGGGTTCGGCCATCGGCCGCATGAATCGCCGAAGTTGAATCTGGATCATCTTTACCATATGACCGATTCCACGGGCATTCTCCAACACGCGAGCTTCACTGCGCCGAATCTTTCCGAGGGCTACTGCACGGACGACAATGCCCGCGCGCTCATCTTGGCGGTGTTGCTCGGCCAGTTGGAAGAACCTCCGCAGCGCGTGCGGGCGCTCGCCACAACATACGCCTCATTCTTGAACGATGCCTTCGATCCAAAAACGGCGCGTTTCCACAATTTCCTTAGTATTGACCGCCGTTGGCTCGACGAACGGGGATCCGAAGATTCTCATGGCCGGGCGATTTGGGCGCTGGGGACGGCGGTGGGGCGCTCGCCGCATTGGAGTTCGCAGACGATGGCCAAACAACTCTTCGCGCAGGCGCTGCCGGCCGTGACCGATTTCACTTCGCCGCGCGCTTGGGCCTTCAGCCTGATTGGCATTCACGAATATCTGCGCCAGATGAAGGGTGACCGCCGGGCCCGGCTGGCCCACGATGTCCGCGAAGAGCTGACTAAGCGGCTCGTGGCGATCTTCGATAAAGTCGCCGAGCCCGGCTGGACCTGGTTTGAACAGGGGTTGACTTATGACAACGCCAAGCTGGCTCACGCTCTGATTGTCAGCGGACGCGCCACCGGGCAGAAGAACGTGTACGAACGAGGTATGCAGGCGTTGCGCTGGCTCGTGGGCGTACAGACTTCACAGCATGGCCAACTGCGGCCCATTGGCAGCAACGGATTCTATAAGCACAACGGCGCACGTGCGGACTTCGACCAGCAGCCCATCGAGGCGCAGACCACGGTCTCGGCATGCCTGGAAGCGTACCGCACCACAGCCGACCCGTGGTGGCATGAACAGGCGCAACGCGCCTTCGACTGGTTCCTCGGCTCGAACGATCTCGGGCTGGAACTCTACGCCCGCCAGACTGGCGGCTGCCGCGATGGGCTGCACCCGGATCGGGGTAACGAAAACCAGGGAGCGGAATCGACGCTGGCCTTTCTCCTGTCCCTTGCGGAAATGCGGCTGACGCAGAATCGGGCGATTGGCGTTCAACGAGCCGCTCTGGCAGTCTCAACCACGCAATGAAACAAATCGACGTAAAACGCAGCACCGTCACTTTGGACCCGGACTGCACGCATGTGCTGGCGCGGCCTTTTCGTCTCATGAGCGACCAGCGCTCCATGAAGATCTCCGCCCGGGTTATGGCTCTACCCGAAAGCGAAGTCCATACCCTTTTGGAAGGGGTTTGGGCCGAATTCGGCGACCGCCAACTGAAGATCGACGAATTCCTCCGCCGGCGGTTTGACGAGGTCAGCCCCTATCTGCTCAATGGCCAAAGACTGTCCGAAGAACGGAAGCTGTTGCTGGGCGGGTATTTTACTCACGAGTATTCGCTCGAAGCCGCTGCGTTGTTCAATCCCTCGATGGTGCCGCACCCGGAGCAGTCGGACGTGCCGCCCGGCTCATTGCGTTTCATTCTGAGCTTACGCGCCACGGCCGAGGGGCACGTTTCCTCGATCGCTTTTCGCAGCGGAATATTGGACGCCAACAGTAACATCACAATGGACTTGCCCTCCCGCTACAGCCTCGAGCCGATGCAAGTACCCAACTCCACGTTTGAAAAACAACTGTTCGAACGGAAGCTGCAGGAACTCCGTCTCATGGGCGATTTCAACCGGGAGGTTCTCAACGGCTTACCGGACGCATTCACGATGGAAGAACTGCGCGCCAGCATCAGTCGCGCCGCAACACAACTCGCGGAGAGCGCGCGGGAAACGACCAAGGCTGTGGCCAGAGAAACCCTGATGCTCGCCAGCTCCAATTACGAAGTGCAGTTCGCGCCGGAGTCGGGTTTGTCCGAGAGGGTTTTGTTCCCCGTCACCCCGTCGCAGAGCAACGGGATCGAGGACGCTCGCTTTGTCCTCTTCCACAACGAAGATGGCACGCGGACTTATTGTGCAACTTACACGGCGTACGACGGAAAAATGATCCTGCCCCAATTTCTCGAGACGTCCGATTTTCTTCGTTTCAAATTTTTCACGTTGAACGGTCCGGCCGTCGAGAACAAAGGCATGGCGCTCTTCCCCCGGAAAATCAAGGGCCAATATGCAATGCTTGGCCGGCAGGACGCGGAGAATATCTACATGATGTTCTCCGATCATCTCCATTTCTGGCATACCATGCAACTCATTTTGGAGCCTAGGTTCTCCTGGGAATTCATCCAGTTAGGCAATTGTGGCTCGCCGATCGAAACCGAAGCCGGCTGGCTCGTAATCAGCCACGGCGTGGGGCCCATGCGAAAGTACTGCATCGGCGCTTTCCTGCTCGATCGTGACGACCCGACCAAGGTTATTGGCCGCCTGCCTGAACCACTGATCAAACCGAATACAAACGAGCGCGACGGCTACGTGCCCAATGTCGTTTACTCGTGCGGTAGCCTCGTGCACGGCGGGCAACTCGTGATTCCCTATGGGATATCCGACTATGCCACAACGTTCGCGACGCTCCCGCTCGACCAAGTCCTGGCCGCGATGGAATAGCTGGTGGGCAGGCGCTCTCGCCCGCCTTCTTTAGGGTGCATTAGGGTGGTTGTGGCGCCAGGTCCAGTACTCCCGCCGCTGGGCGGGTTTCAACTGGCGAAACTCTGTATAGGGCCTGCCAGTCTCGCCGTACCATCGCCGGTAATAGCCCATTTCGGCGTCATTCCACACATGATAATCCCGGTAGTAGGGGTCATACACCCGTGGGCCAACGCGCACCGCGCACCCGGGGATCAACAGCGGTGACACCAGCGTGGCGGACATTAAAAGTGAACGAACGAATCGATTTCGAAGCAACATAGTTGTCCTCAGGGTCAACCCATGTGCAATTCTGGGTCCACGTTGGCGCTGCGCCCCAATCCAGCTTATCCTCAGCAGTTAGAGATGTTGCCGCACTGCAACCGAAGCCAGGGAAGCGCAACGCCGGCCGAGCGGCCGCCAGGTGCAGCAGCTTGCAAAGCGGCAAGAGTTGCGTCTGCTCGGAAGTATTGCGCTAGCACGCCAACCCAGCCGGCCAAGGAAAAGGCCGAGTGGCGACAGGCGTGCTATCCCTTCAGGTTGCCTCTGCGAAGACAAACACCCGTAAGACCCGAACTGCCAGGGCTCGCTACACCCGGGCTCCGGGGTGATGCGGGGGCCATTGTCCTGTTCGGAACGATCGCGGCGCTGTACTTTGCGCGCGAGATTTTAATTCCCTTCGCATTTGCTCTAATTCTGACGTTTCTATTGACTCCGGTGGTGACGCTTCTCCAGAGGCTGCACACCGGCCGCGTAGTGTCCGTTCTCACGACAGTCCTGGTCTCGATGGCGGTGGCTGGCGGCATCGGCTGGATCATCGCGAACCAATTGGTTGACGTCGCCAATCAGCTCCCTCTATACAGCCAGAACATTCACGCCAAGATTGAAGCGCTTCACGTCCCGGTAACCGGGCAGCTAGGCCATGCCGCCGAAAGCGTGAAGGCGATCGTGCAGGAAGTCACCAGCTCGGGCGCGGCGCCCCCGGCCTCGCCTCCGCAGGGTCGGAATCCTAAGCAGCCGGCCATGTCTCCCGTACCCGTTCGAATGGTCCAACCCCCAACCAGCGGATGGACGCAGTTTCGCGATCTGGGCACGCCCGCTCTTGCGCCTCTAGGACGGGTAGGGATGGTCGTCATCTTTACGATCTTCATGCTGCTCAAGAGAGAAGACCTGAGGAACCGTCTTCTGCGGCTAGCCGGGCTCGGTCAATTGAACCTCATGACGCAAGCGCTTGACGACGCGTCAGGACGGGTCAGCCGATACCTGCTTATGCAGTTCCTGGTCAATGCGGGCTTTGGAACTCTGTTTGGTTTTGGTCTTTACTTGATTGGTGTACCCTATCCGGCGCTATGGGGAGCGGTCGCCGGCATCCTGCGGATTGTGCCGTACGTGGGAACGCTCGTTGCCGCGATTCTACCGATCGCGCTCTCGTTGGCCCGCTTTGATGGATGGCACAAGCCACTGCTCGTGTTCCTGATGGTTGTGGGACTCGAGCTGATCGTCGGCAACTTCGTAGAACCCTGGCTCTACGGCCCCCATGTGGGAATTTCTTCCTTGGCGCTGCTTGTGGCCGCCGTCTTTTGGGCCGTTCTGTGGGGACCCGCGGGCCTGATCCTGTCTACGCCTCTGACGGTCTGCGTCGTGGTTCTGGGGCGCTACGTCCCCCACCTCTCTTTTCTGCATATCCTGCTGGGTGACCAGCCTGTGCTCGCGGCCGAAGCCCAGATCTACCAGCGGTTGCTCGCGATGGACCAACTGGAAGCACATACCATTGTTGGCCAGTGCCTCAAAGGAAAGCCCCTGATCGAGTTGTACGACTCAGTGCTCATCCCGGCTTTGAGCATGGCCGAACAGGACCGGCACAAAGGAGCAATCGACGCATCCAGGGAAGAGTTTCTCTTCCTCAGCATCAACGAAATGATCGCCGAGTTCTCCGAGTATCAACTGGCGGCCAGCCCATCCGAGGGAGATTCCGCGCCGATACCGGACGCCGTGGAGCATCTGAATGCCAGGATAGTCTGTCTGCCGGCCCACGATCGGGCCGATGAGATCACGGCCGCAATGCTGGCTCAGCTCCTGGAGCAAAAGGGGTTCGCGACTCTGTCCTTTCCCGTCGTCGGGTCTTCTCTCAATGAAGTGCTCGCGTTGATTGAAGCCGGACGGAGCGACATAGTCTGCATCTCGGCGTTGCCTCCTTACGCGTTCGCGCCGGCGCGGGCCATGTGCAAGCAGATCCGGGAACGGTTCCCAAAACTCAAAGTGGTGGTTTGCGTCTGGGGATTCAGCGGCGATACGCCCAAAGCCATGACCCGTTTCGAGCGAACTCAACCCGATCGCCTGTCCACCAGCCTCGCGGAGGCCGTGGAGCATATTCAGGAGCTCGTTCATCCCAAGCCGGAGGCGGCGCCCTCCAGCAGCGGCATCGTGGAAGTTCAGCTTGCGTGACTGCGGAGTGCGCGATTCTATATTAAAACCCTAATCTTTTTCCAGGTATTCGACAGGCACATCGTCCTCTGGGACTTGTTTCGTGTGAACTTCAGCCACGTCAGGGTCGGGTGCATCTTCCACCCCGCTGATCGCTTCAGCTTCGAAGGATTGCCCCTCCTCGACTAGTTCTTGGACGCTCTCTGAGCCTGCTTCCGCGACGTCTGACAATCCCTGAGTATCCCCAGACTGGCCGGCTGAACCTGGACCCACCGCTCTCTCGCTGGCCGAAACGGTACTGTACGTTCGGGTGCCTTCATCCTCTTGTTTAGTCATGCACTTCCTCCAGCACGTGACCTGCCAATAGTTACGCGATTTTGAGGCGATTGAACACGGGGACTTTGGCAAAGTCCAAAATGAATGCGAAGACCGCTGCCGCCACGAGTGTTCCCCCCACGACAAGTATAGGCAGAGGAGTCATGGCGATTCCGCGGGTGACCAACGTCGAAATGATCAGAATATCGCAGACAGTCGACACAACGACCCAGAGACTTGGGCGAGAACTCCACAGGCGCCGGCGTTCGCGAATGGCGTAGAGCGTCGCCTCACTGCCAAACACGAGCGCGATCATGGCCAGGGTTCTCAGCGCCTCGATTCCGAGCCCCATCCGAAACTTGCCGACAGCCAGCACAGCGGTGCAAAAGAGAAGAAGACAGCTCCCCATAACGACGCCTGCGATCGTCAATTTGCCGATTCGCCAGGCATTGGGCATCGGGGACGGCCGCACGTTGTCCGTCGTCAAGGACATAGCCAGGAAGTCGCCGGTGATCATCAGGATGACCATTAGCATGGGGGTCAGGATCGCCTGTCCGGTCATGATCAGTCCGGCCACCAGAAAGAGGACCTGCACAATCTTCTTGATCACGGAGTTCAGCGTATAGGTCAGGATACGCTGGAACGTCACGCGGCCTTCTTTTACCGAAGCGACAATACCGGTGAGTCCGGGTTTGGTCAGCACGATGCCGGCCGCCGACTTAGCAACATCGGTAGCAGTTGACACAGCGATTCCCATCTGCGCCTGGCGCAGCGCAGGCGCATCGTTGGCGCCGTCACCGCACATACCGACGGTGTGGCCGCTCTTCTGGAACGCCTTGACGAGCTGGTACTTTCCCTCCGGCAGAATGCCTGCGAAAACCGCAAACTCTTCGGAGCGAACATCGGCGGGGATGGGCCCCGTTGGACAGACCTTTCCGTCTATGCCAACATCGTGAGCGACGATGGCTGCCGTCGCGGGTGCATCGCCGGTCACCATGACCGCGCGCACTCCCAGCGTGTGCAGTTCCGTAATTAACGCGGCGGAATCCGGCCGGGGCGGATCGCTGAGAGCAACGATCCCGGCCAGTTTCATCGCCGCAGGCGGACCGATTGCGACGGCCAGCACCCGGAAGCCCTGCGCCTCAAGTTCGTTCGCGGTCTTGGATGCATCGGGAGCTGCTTGCGTAAGGCCGGCAACTACGGCAAAGGCCCCCTTCACGGCACGCACCGTTGCGCCGCCCGGATCGGCGGCAGTCGCCTCCGACATCTTCGTCCCCGGATCGAACGGAACGAACTTGATCAGTTTCGGAAGATCGGAGGCCACCTTTTTTGCGGCGGCGGACCGGATGGCGGTATCCACCGGATCTTGCCCGCCGTCCGAACTCGCCAGAGCAGCCACTCCCAAGACGTGCGATTCGTCGAAGCCGGACATGGCATGGACGGCGGTTACCGTCAGTTCGTTTTGCGTCAGCGTGCCGGTCTTATCCGCGCACAGCACGTCGATGCTTGCCGCTTCATCCACGGCAGAGAGCCGCGTCGGAAGGACGCCCAGCTTTGCCAAAGCCCGTGCGCCGAGTGCCGCCGCAAGGGTAAAGGTGGCAGGCAAAGCTACTGGGATCGACGCCAGAACCGCGGTGAGCACCAGGGGAATGATCTCTCTACCCGGCATCTTGAGAAAGTAGGCATACCCTACCAGCATCACGATGATGACGCCATTGAACATGGCGAGATTGCGCACCACACGCAGAACGGCCTTCTGCTGCGAACTTTCGACGTGCGCGGTGCGAACCAGATCCGCCGTGCGTCCAAACTTTGTGCGCGCTCCGGTCGCCGTGACCACCGCGACCGCCTCACCGCGCCGCACCAGCGCTCCGGCATAAGTTTCGAACCCGGCGCCAGCTTCGATCGGAACGGATTCACCGGTGAGCATGGACTGGTCAAGCAGCACCGACCCCTCAGTCAGGCGCACGTCGGCGGCAACCACGGCCCCGAGCGACAGCTTCACAATATCGCCAGGCACGAGTCCGGCAGCGGGCACGGTCGCCCAGACATTGTCGCGCTTGACTGCCGCGTTCAATGCGAGCCGCGATTTCAGCGCGGCAAGCGTCGCCTGGGCCCGCCCTTCTTGGAAGAACCCGAGAGCAGCGTTGAAGGCCAGGA
>PKYZ01000935.1:20633-21104 GCA_003132865.1 Bryobacterales bacterium | reverse complement strand
ACAGAGCCGAGTGACTGATGCCCGGCTGCGCCGCTCTACCCAAGTGGCGGGTAAGTTGAGTTACCCGGCCTAAGCCTAGCACGGCGGGCGGGCGGAAGAGGTGTGCCGATTGGGCGGGGCGAAGGGAAGTGGTTTGTTTGGAGGGGGTTGCGGGTGGTTGGGAAAGTTGCCGAAGCGTGTGAATGGGGTTTTGGGGGATGGGAATTTTGCGGGGGTGCAGCGGTAAGGTATTGGAAACATGGAGGTTTGGACGCCGTAATGCGAGGTCGGCGCAGGCGCTCGCCAGAAGGGTGCTCTAATGTCAAGGATGCGCGTGTGACGGCCAAGGCCCATCCACCGGGCCGTCAGACGCTCATTGAACCGGTTCGATTCCGATCCGATCGTTGACCGCACCACGTAAGCGCTGCTGGCAGCCAAGGTATTTTACAGTTGTCTGAACCGAAACGTGCCCTCTAGACGTCTAACGTAACT
>PKYZ01000935.1:0-20541 GCA_003132865.1 Bryobacterales bacterium | reverse complement strand
GTGTTTCGCAGGCTGCACGCCACAACGGAATCAGGCGCGGCAATTCAATGACCCTCATAGTGGCCGTTCAAACAAACAACGATCAGATAATCGTCGGATCGGACGGCCTGCTTATGAATTACAACAACGCGGCGGACCTAAATTCCGCTTCTCCTACAGACAAGCTTTGCCGCGTAGAACACACGGGCTGGATTCTCGGATTTGCCGGTTCAAATGTAGTCGGTGGATTTCATAAGCGAATAGAAGCAGAGGTTAAGCTCGGGCAGAGAGCTGCTTTTGATCCCCGTATAGAAATCGGCGGTCCTCTGTATTTCAATGCGTTGCACGGCCTTGCTTTTGAAGGTTCCTTAGCAGCACCGGGCACCAAGCTAATGGACACTCCAGCGGTGCTCGCCGGTTTCGACATAAACAAAAAGCCATACCTTCTGCAATCTGTCATCCCGAAAGGGGGATCTTTTCCATCGCCCGACAGTTATGTAGTTTTGGGGGCGCCAGGCCCCAGTATGATCTGTCATTGGATACTAAGAGCGCTTCAGAGCTGCCCGCAAAGCACAGAAGAGATAAAGAAGCTGCTATGTTTCGCTATCTGGGAAGTGTCCTGTATGGATCTCAGGATAGGGCGATTGGAGAGCAAGTTCCCGATCAGTATATGTGTCATGGAGGCCGACAAGCCACACCAATGTGAATCCTTCGACAGCACGGCCGTTGACGGATGGTTGAATGAATGGCATCACGGCTTGCAAGATTGCTTCATGCGAGTGATTCAAAGGATAGGACCCGCTACGCCAGCAGTTCCGCCAGATCCCATACATGGTCCGCAATCCCCGCTTCCATAGCAGGCGTGATGCGCAACGTTTTGTGGGTCCGGCAGAAGTTGTAGTAGGCGAAGTGCAGGCAGTAGGCGCTCCACAAGTTGTCCCACTTCTTACTGAAGGCGTTCGTGAGTCGGGTCATGCGGCGCATCTGCGTGCGAATCGTGAGGTTCTGGCGTTCGATGTGCGAGGTACAGATTCTCTTGGAGTCCGGGTTGCCCATGATTGGGACTTCCTCCACGGAAACCACTTCAGCGGGCGGGTAGCGCCGCTGTTCGTCTTGAGGGACCGCGTAGACCTTGATCTGTTGGGCATAATCGCAGCGGTCGCTAAGAGTCGTAGTGATTGCCGAAATGTAGGGCTGAAAGCCATCGGTACTGATTTGAAATCTCTGCGTGGCGGTCGCATGACGCAAGCCTTCGATAAAGGCGTCCGTAGTGGCCTGATTGCGACGGCCTAGGGCGAAGTTCAGAACGAGCTTGGAATGCGTTTCCATCGCCACATAGCAGTAGGCATCGCCCTTGGAATCGTCATCCTTCTCGAACGGGAATTTGTGCGCCTCTTTCTTCTGAACGAATCCCCAGATTTCATCGCACTGAACGTCCTTAACCGGAACATTGACTATCAGCCGCGCCATGACCTTGTCGCAACGTTCCCCGGCGAGAATCAGGGCCTTCGTAATCGTGTTCCCGTCCAGGCCGGTAGTGCGCATCGTAGAGCGGATCGAGTTGCCCTCGATCAGGAGTTGAAGGGCCAGCAGAACCTTTTCCTCAGAGGCGTACATTTCGCCAAGCGTCTGGCGGTGCGGTTCGGTGTAGGTCTTTTTGCACTGCGGGCAGCGAAACCTGCGAAGGCCGTTCCGATGTGTTCCGAAGCGTTGACAACGCACTTCGCAGTCCGCGCAAGTCATTGTAATTTCGGGCTTTGCTTCGGTGGTGGCGCCGCTTTCCATCGTGGGCATGGTCTTGCATCGGCGTTCTAAGTTTGCGCTCAATCAAATAGTGGGATACACCATGTTGAGCATTATCACGGCCGCCATGATCAGCGCGCTGGTGCTGCTCATCGCCGCTCTGCCGGACCGCAAGGAAGCGCCGCGCGACCTGCTGCGCTCCGCCGGCGCGCTGTGGATCTCGAACATCCTGGTGTTCGCCTCGTGGTACTGGCGATTGGATGCCGGCGGACCCAACCAACGCGAGCTGCGCGGGGAGCACACCGAAGGCGCGTTCCTGTTCCCGCAGATGACGCTGGGCGACCGGGAGTGGATGCCCGGCTTCGTGGATTACCTGTTCCTGGCGTTCAATACCAGCACGGCCTTTTCTCCTACGGATGTTCCGGTTCTATCGCGATGGGCGAAAGGGATGATGATGGTGCAGTCCACGATATCGCTGACCACGCTGGCGTTGTTGGCGGCGCGGGCGGTCAACATATTGTGAAATTTTGTGATATCGGGGCGCCGCCCTTCGCGGTTTAATAAAACACTAGGTTTCCGCCAAAATCCGGGATTCCGCCGTCCTTCACTATTGCCGTCCAATCGTCCAATTTCCCGAAATCCATCTTCCAAAAACTGCGGCACAGAGTGAAGAACTCCAACACGGTGTCACGCTCGCCCACGGTCAACAGATCCCTTGCAAGGCTCATGTTCGGGCCAAAGGTATTCAACGTGGGCGATCCTGGCGTTTGAGCGGATGCCAGCAGGGAACTATTCGCCAGGGCAACGTTTCTATCGCGGCGCAGGGCAACTCGCCCAATTACCATGTTGCCGTAGAAAATGGCATTCCCGCGGTTCCACTTTGGATGTTCGTGCGCGGCTGACAGCAACTCCCTCGCATAGTCTTCCGCTTTGTTCAACTCTGCCGCATCGAACGCGGCTTTTGCCAGATGGGACAAGGCCAAAAACCGCTCGATTCCGGTGGGCGGGGTAGCTTGCACCAACTCCGCCAACATCTCCTGGTCAGGCGGAGGGATCGGCGGTACCTGGGCCTTGATCGAAAACAGGCCCAGTGTGGTTGAAAGGAGTAAGGCCAATCCGAAATTGACGACGAAGTTGTGTTTCACGGGCGCCTCCACGGTTCACTATTTAGCTTAGACGGTTTCGAGACGCATGGCGTGCAATACATGGCCGCGTTATGTCTGGAGTGTGCGCATTCCCATTTTGCTCGAAAACGTCCTTCGCGACGCATGGTACGCCTTTCGGATGTCGCGCAAAAATCCGGGCTTCACAGCCATCGCGGTTCTTACCGTCGCTCTGGGCGTCGGCTCAAACACCGCGACCTCCAGCGTTGTCAAAGCCGTCCTGTTGAATCAATTGCCCTATCGCAATCCGGACAGAGTGGTCGCTCTTGCGCAGGGAGTGGGCGGATGGACCGCTAACGAGTCGCGCGCCGCTATACGGGAGATCGACCCAGCCGGGAGTAATGGAAAGGATCGGCCGCTTGCGGCAGGTAGACCGCCTGATTCGGTTCGCTGTCCAACCCGTACTGGCGCGCGTCGCCGACGATCCCCACGATGGCCAACCAAGGGCCGGGTTCCTTCTGCGAACGCCGCCGGTTTTTCACGTGCAGCCGATGGACGGCTACGTGGCGCCCGGCATCTATGGCGTCATCTCCTGCACGGTCGGCCTGCGCACGCGCGAGATGGTGAATCCGAATGGCGTTGGGAGCGGAGCGTGGCGCCATCCTGGGCATCCACGCTGGCCGGCAGACCCGCAGCCAGTCCCCCAGGCGAGCAGCCTCAGGACGTCTTTAAGGACCATCCTCAGTGTGGCTCTGCGATCTGAGTAGCCGTGGAAACCGAAGGGTGCGAAAACTCACTGATCGCCAAATCCCTTGACTCTGCACCTAGCCTAGTGGCTCTTCGCTTGCTAAGCTGTTACGCAAGGAGAACACGGTCATGCCTCAAGAAACCAGCAAGTGTGCTCACCCGGCTTGCAACTGCCCAGCCGGGCGAGACAGCAAGTATTGCAGTCAATATTGCGAAGATGCGAGCGGCACAACGGAGATTTCGTGCAACTGCGGCCATGACGGCTGCGCACTCAGCGAGAGCCGGCCGGTCGTGTAGCCGCAGAGTTGAAGTCAATTTGCGCCTGATCCTGCTTAGCGCTCCAGTGGTGCTGGCGGGGGTGATCGCGACTGCTCCCCGGCCGGTGACGACCTCGCAATACGGGTCTGCCCGCACTGGAGCCAACGCAAACGAGTCCATACTCTCGCCACGCAATGTCAATGTGAGCCACTTTGGGAAGCTGGGCGCCTATCCCGTGGATGGCCCGATTTACGCGCAGCCCCTGTATCTGCCAGCGGTGAACCTGCCTGGCAAGGGTGCATACGATATCGTTCTGGTTGCCACGGAACATGACAGCGTCTACGCTTTCGATGCCCAAGCCAGTTCCGCGGCGGCTCCGTTGTGGCACGTGAACTTCACATCTGCGAGCGTCACTCCGGTTCCCGCCCACGATGTGGAATGTCCCCTCATCTCGCCGGAATTGGGTATCACGTCCACTCCGGTTATCGACCTTCGAACCGGCACCTTATACGTGCTGGCGCGCACGAAGGAGCACAAAGGCGCACTCGGCGACGAATATGCGCAAAAGCTGCATGCCCTGGCTATTACCAATGGGACGGAAAAGTTCGGCGGTCCCGTGGCGATCCGCGCGCGGACGCGTGGCCGCGGCGTTGGAAATTCCCATGGCGTCATCTTATTCGATCCGCGGCGCCAGAATCCGCGGGCCGCGCTGCTGTTTTCCCAAGGGCGCATCTATCTGACCTGGGCATCCTCCTGCGATGCAGGCCCCTACCATGGCTGGGTGATGGCTTACGACTCGCATACCCTGAAGCAGCTTGCCGTGCTCAACACCTCGCCGGATGCAAACGACAGCGGCATCTGGCTCAGCGATACCGGTCCGGCGTCCGACAGCGCCGGAAACATCTTCGTGGCGACCGGCAACGGCCGCTTCGATGCGGCGAATGGCGGACGCGACTACGGCGATAGCGTTCTCAAGCTTCATGCGGATTCCAAGGGGCTGGCCGTCGCGGATTACTTCACACCTTTCAACCAAGGCGTGTTGGATGCCAACGATGAGGACCTGGGATCCGGAGGGCCGGTGTTGCTCCCGGACCAGCCCGGTTCTCACCCACATCTGCTGCTGGCCGGCGGCAAAGGTGGAACGCTGTATATTATCGATCGCGATCACATGGGCGGATATCATCCGGGTTCGGACGCGCACGCCATACAGACTGTGCAGTTCCCGAAGCTGGCCTTGTTCGGCGCGCCCGCGTTTTGGGGCGGTCATGTCTATGTCATCGCCGGAAACGACGTCCTCAGAGACTTTGCGCTCCGCAACGGTCAACTGGCGCTGGCGCACGCGGCGGGTCTTCCCAAGTATCCGGACGCGGGCGCCACTCCGGCTGTGTCGTCGAATGGAACCCAGGAAGGCATTGTGTGGGCCATTTCCACTTACAATTGGCAGCGCGCCGGCCCTCCGGCCGTGCTGCACGCCTACAATGCAGCGAACGTGCGGGAGGAGCTATACAACAGCGACCAGAACAGCGCCCGGGACCGTGCCGGCGAGGCTCTGCGATTCACCATTCCGCTGGTGGCCGGCGGGCGCGTCTACGTGGGCACGCGGAGCGAGCTGGATGTCTACGGCCTGCTGCCGTAGTGTCTGACAGCTTTGTGGGCGTGAAAAGTCCCGTGCAAGGCGAGCTTCGCTCGCCGGGGCCTGGCGTCGGGGGCCGGGGTTGTTTCACAGCGGATGACGCANNGGACAGGCCGGGAGGCCTGTCTACTGGTCTAGGAAATCTTCTTCGCGAAACTCCCGCGCGCCCGGCTGCGACCCCGTAGTTCGCAACTGCACGCGGCGGATCTTGCCCGAAATGGTCTTCGGCAAATCTGCGAATTCCAGGCGGCGAATGCGTTTATACGGCGCAACGTTCTGGCGGACAAATTGAAAGATGCTGCGCGCCAAATCCGCTCCCGCGGCATAGCCCGGCGCCAACAGCACAAACGCTTTCGGGACGGCGTGCCGCACCGGGTCGGGACTTGCTACTACCGCCGCCTCCGCTACCGCCGGGTGCCGCACCAACACGCTCTCGAGTTCGAAAGGGCTGATGCGATAGTCCGACGATTTGAACACGTCATCCACGCGCCCGATATAGGTGATGTGACCGTCTTCGTCGCGGGAAGCCAGGTCGCCTGTGTGGTAGTAACCGTCGTGCGCAGGATAAGTCCCGNNTCACCGTAGCCGAGCATTAGTCCCAAAGGTGGCGGGGAAACGTCCAGGCAGATCTCTCCTTCGGGCGTGGGCCGGCCTTCGCTATCCAACAGTTCCACCCGATAGCCGGGCAGCGGACGCCCCATCGAGCCGGGCTTCACCGCCTGCCCTGGCGAGTTGCCGGCGACCGCGGTGGTCTCGGTTTGGCCGAAGCCATCGCGAATCGTGATGCCCCAGGCAGCCTGCACGCGCTCGATGACCTCGGGATTCAGAGGCTCGCCCGCCGAGACCACCTCCCGCAGGTTCACCGCGTAATCGCCGAGCTTCTCCTGCACCAGCATGCGCCAAACGGTGGGCGGCGCGCATAGCGTGGTGATCGGCATGCGGGCCAGCATGGTGAGCACGGCCTTCGCATTGAAGCGGGCATAGTTATAAGCGAACACGGTGGCCCCGGCGTTCCAGGGAGCGAACCAACAGCTCCATGCGTGCTTCGCCCAGCCCGGAGAGCTGATGTTCCAGTGCACGTCGCCGGGCTCGAGGCCGATCCAATACATGGTGGATAAGTGGCCCACCGGATAGCTCTGGTGCGAATGGTGCACCAGTTTCGGTTTGGCCGTGGTGCCCGAGGTGAAGTAAAGCAGCAACGGGTCGGTGGCGCGCGTAACGCCGTCGGGAGCGAACGTGCCGCTTTGCCGATAGGCGTCTTCGAGCGAGTGCCATCCTGTGGCCGGCCCACCGGCGCAGATGCGCGTATAAACGCCCACGAGGGCCGCAAACTTGGCGGTGTGCGCGGCGCCCACAATCACATGCCGCACCGCGCCGCGATCTAGACGGTCTTCGAGATCTTCGGGAGCGAGTAAGGTGGCGGCGGGAATCACCACGGCGCCGAGCTTCGAGGCCGCCATTAGCGTCTCCCAGAGCGCCACTTCGTTGCCCAGCATGAGCAGCATGCGGTCGCCGCGCCGCACGCCCAGTTCCCGCAGGAATTGGGCTACCCGATTCGAGCGCTGCGACATCTCCGCAAAGCTGAGCCTGAATTCCGCGCCGGATTCATCCACGACCCACAAGGCGGGCTTGGTGTTGCCCGCGGCCATGACATCGAAGTAGTCCAGCGCCCAGTTGAATTCGTCCAGCCTCGGCCATTGGAAGTGCCGGTAGGCGAACTCGTAGTCCGTGCGATGGCTCAGCAGGAAATCGCGAGCTTTCAAGAACTCCGCGGCGCCACTCATCACGATTCGTGCGTATGCTGTTAACTGTATACGAATGCGGGTAGCACTGCATGGCACAAGCAACCGAGACACTTCCAAACGCCTTCATCGGCAAACCCGACATGCCTACAGACGACGATCTGGCGGCGGAACTGGGCCGTTCGGCCAAAGCGCTCTGGGATCGACTGCTCGCCGGTCTGGCTGAGCGGCATAACATCGTAACGCGGGAATGGAACTCCTACTCGCCGAAAGCCGGATGGTCGCTGCGCCTGAAGCGGGACAAGCGGACCATTCTGTATCTTTCACCGTGCCGAGGCTGTTTCCGCGCGTCATTCGCGCTCGGCGGCAAGGCGGTCGAGGCAGCGCGGGCGAGCGGGCTTCCCCAGCGCGCGATTCAGATTATCGACAGCGCCAAGCGCTATGCCGAGGGAACCGGAGTCCGCATCGATGTGAACGGGCCAGCGGACATCGCCGTCGTGCTGAAACTGGCTGCGATTAAGCTGGCGAATTGAACTGCCCAATTTGTGATACAGTCGGGCCTTGCCATGACCCTGAACGGTTATCTGGTCAAAAGCACCATCGTGGCGGCGTTGGGGGGCCTGCTTTTCGGTTTCGATACCGCGGTGATCGCGGGCACCACCCACGCCCTGACGGAAACCTATCACCTCACTACCACCTCCTTAGGACTGACGGTGGACGCCGCCCTCTTGGGAACGATTCTGGGCGCCATGTTTGCCGGCATCCCCGGCGACCGCTGGGGCCGGCGCGACAGTCTGCGCGTCATGGCCATCTTGTACCTGATCTCGGCCCTCGGATGCGCTTTCGCCTGGGACTGGTATTCGCTGGTCTTCTTCCGGTTCATCGGCGGCCTGGGCATTGGCGGATCATCGGTGCTCGGTCCCATGTACATTGCCGAGATCGCCCCGGCAAAGTGGCGCGGCCGCCTGGTGGGCTTGTTCCAGTTCAACGTGGTCTTCGGGATACTGCTGGCCTACTTTTCCAACTTCGTCATCGGCCTCGCGGGATTTGGAGCCGCCGAGTGGCGCTGGAAATTGGGAGTTTCCGGCATCCCCGCGGCGCTGTTCATGCTGATGCTCTTCGGCATTCCACGCAGCCCGCGCTGGCTGGTGAAAAAGCGGCGTGTGCCGGAAGCCCGGGAGGTGCTGCGCCTTACAGGCGAAGAGAACTTCGAAGCAGAACTGCAGGACATCGTCACGTCGATCGATGCGGAACACGGCCACGGCGACGAACCGCTGTTCACGCGCAAGTATCGCGTGCCGATCTTTCTGGCGGTAACCATCGCAATGTTCAACCAGCTCTCCGGGATCAACGCGATTCTGTATTACCTGAACGACATTTTCGCGCAGGCGGGATTCAGCAAGGTCTCGAGCGACCTGCAGGCAGTGGCCATCGGCGCGACCAACCTGCTCTTCACGATGATCGCCATGTCGGTGATCGATCGCATCGGGCGCAAGACTCTGCTGCTGGTGGGATCGGTGGGACTCACGATCTCACTAGCGGGCGTCGCAACCATTTTTGCCATGCACCGTCATCAGGAGTTGCTGGTCTGGCTGCTGGTGGGGTTCATCGCCTCTTTCGCCTTTTCGCAAGGCGCCGTGATTTGGGTTTATCTCAGCGAAGTGTTCCCCAACCGCGTGCGAGCCAAGGGACAAAGCCTCGGCAGCTTCACGCACTGGGTGATGGCTGCGGCTATATCCGGAACATTTCCCTCACTAGCGGCCAAATCCGGGGCCGCGCCATTTGCGTTCTTCGCCGCGATGATGGTGCTGCAATTCTTCGTGGTGCTGTTCACTTATCCCGAAACCAAGGGAGTCACCCTGGAGCAAATGCAGAAGAAGATGGGGATCGCCTGATGAAAAAACTGTTGCTTGGCTTCGTGCTCGGTCTGGCCGTAGTGCTGTTGGGCGCGATTGCGTACTTTGGCCTGGGTCTGGCGCCCGTGGCGGCATCCGCGCCTCCCATGCCGTTTGAGAGCCTTATGGCGGGAATGGCGCTGCATGCGCGGATCGCGAAAGAGGCGCCGCTGCATGCGCCGATTCCAGCAGATGAACCAAACCTGCTGGCGGGCGCGCGGGTTTATCGCGAGCAATGCGCCGTTTGCCACGGTCTGAGCGGCCAGCCTGAAACAGCCATCGCCAAGGGCATGTTCCCGGATCCGCCGCAACTCTTCAAAGGCCACGGCGTGACCGACGACCCGCCCGGCGAGACCTACTGGAAAGCTGCGAATGGCATTCGGCTGACAGGCATGCCGGGTTTTAAGGGATCGCTGAGCGACACGCAACTTTGGCAGGTTAGCCTGATGCTGGCCAATGCGGATAAGTTGCCGGCTGCGGCGAAGGCTGCGGTGAGTCAGGCGCAGCAGTAAACCGTGGCGCACGCACTTTTGCGCAAGGCAGCATACCTTTCCTGTAACCGCCCTCGTCGGCCTGTCGCGNNACGTTGAGAACGTGCGCCACATATATAATAAACATAGTGCGATTTTTTCCGGCGCTTCTGCTCCTCTCCGCTCTCGGGCTCGGCGACGTGCGCAACTGCACTTGCGACCTCGCCAGCGCCGAAAGCATGGCCAAGCGCGAATGCGGGCTATGCCGCGAAGCCGAGAAACAGCCGCAAGATACGCCGATTTTCTTCTTGAAAGACATTAATCCGAACAAGCCGCATCGCTGGCTGGCGCTGTGGACCGCCGCCATCGCAAAGGCCCGGGAGACTTGGGGCGACCAGTGGGGGCTGGCCGCCAACGCCGAGATCCGGCGCACGCAATGCCACGTCCACGTGCACATCGGCAAGCTGCAGGAGGGCGTCGAAACGCAAGACTTCGTCCTCATCGATGGCCCCGCCGATATTCCCGTTCCGCACGATGGCGGCGGCATCTGGATTCATCCTGTCGGCGGGAAGCTGCACGTCCACTTGGGCGAAGACGCCCCCGAAACGTTGCTCATGAGGTAACCATGCTGCTAGAAACGCTGCTCGAAATCGCGAAGCTGCCGACGGCGGAGAACTCCGTCATCCATTTGCATGCCACCGACAACGTGGCCATCGCGCGCGTGCCGCTGTCCGCCGGGACCGCATTGAAGGTGGATGGCCAGGCGCTCGTCGCGCACGAACCGATCCCCGCCGGCCACAAAATCGCGTTGACTGCCATTCCGCGCGGCGCGGTTGTGCGGCGCTATGGCCAAGTCATCGGCCGCGCCAAGGATGATATCCACGCCGGCCATCACGTGCATACGCACAACCTGGCCTTCGAGGAGCTGCACTTTGACTACGAATTCCCAACCGGCGAAACTCCGCTGCCCGCGCGCCGCGCCATTCCCACTTTTCTGGGCTATCCGCGCGAGGATGGCTCGGTAGGGACGCGCAACTATATCGCGGTGGTAGCGGCCAGCAACTGCGCCGCGCACACCGCCGAGCTGATCGCGCACAGCTTCGACGGCGAATCGTTGCCGGCCAACGTGGATGGCGTTGTGGCGTTCCCGCACGGCGAAGGTTGCGGCCACACCATCGGCCCGGACACCGAGCAGCTTCGCCGCACGCTGGCCGGAGTGTTGGCGCACCCCAACGTTTCGGCCGCCATCATCCTGGGACTCGGCTGCGAGGTGAACCAGATCGAGCACTACCTNNGGCGCGGTGACGGCGGCGCGCGCCGAGATCGCCCGCCTGATGGAGCATTGCGCCGCCGAACAGCGGGTGGAAGTGCCGGCCTCCCGCATCGTGCTGGGGCTCAATTGCGGCGGCTCGGATTCGTTTTCCGGCATTACCGCGAATCCGGCGCTGGGCGTCTGCTCGGATATGCTGGCCGAAATCGGAGCCACTGCGGTGCTGGCGGAGACCACCGAAATCTTCGGCGCCGAGCACCTGCTGGTGCGCCGCGCCCGTAACCGGCAAGTAGCTGAAAAACTATTAAGTTTCGTCCAAGGCTACAAGCAATACTTGACGCGCTTCGCGGGCAGCTTCAACGACAATCCGTCGCCCGGCAACAAAGAAGGCGGACTGACCAACATACTCGAAAAATCGCTGGGCGCGGTGGCCAAGGCGGGCACCTCGCCACTGACGGATGCGGTGGACTACGCCGAGCCGGTCCGCACTCCCGGCTTCGTCTTCATGAACACTCCCGGCTACGATCCGGTCTCGCTCACTGGCCTCGCGGCGGGCGGCTGCAACCTGATCGCCTTCACCACCGGACGCGGCAGCGCGATCGGCTTCCCTTCCGTACCGGTGCTCAAGATCGCCAGCAACAGCCACACTTACCGGCGCATGCAAGACAATATGGACATCAACGCCGGCGCCATCGCCGACGGAGAGAAGAGCGTCCAGGAGATCGGCCGCGAGATCTTCGATACGCTGTTGCGGGTGGCTTCCGGCGAGAAGACCTGCGCGGAGCGCCTGGGCCACCACGAATTCGTTCCGTGGCGGATCGGTCCGGTGCTGTAGGGTGTTCTCCCGATAGCAGCCGAGCGGGACGGTGTCCTTGAGTGAAACAAACCATCGGACAGTACTTTGTTTCCAAAACCTCATGGAATGATCTTCAAATCCCGTGCTAGAATCGTTTGGTCTTCGCCGAGGGGGCGAAGCACCACACCCAGGAGGGTACTACTGAATGAAGACGAGTTTTTTGAAGAATGTACTGGTCATCCCAGTGGCCGCGTTATCGCTCACGGGCTTGGTCCTGGCGCAAGACGACGCCGGCACTATACCGGGCAGACCAAGGTTCGTGGTCCTGCCGCCGAAGCCGGCCACGGACCTCGCACAACCCGCGGTTGTGTTACCGACGTGGTACGGCCAATTCACGTACAAAACACACACGTACACCTACAATATGGTTGGCACGAGGCCGTCCAGCAACGCTTCGACTACCATTCCGGTCTACATCATCCCGATCAAGATTGTGATTGCGGGCGGCGGGGGCACGTTCGACCCATCGCACGTGCTCACGAATGGAAAGACAGTTACTCAGAATACCGTGGCCTCGCCGCTTTTCGATTCGACCACAACGTACACGCAGGGCGGGGTCGACGTTGGCACTACGCAATACATCGACGCCTTTCAACGCGCCAATTTTTGGGGTACGGTGAGCAGCCATCCAAACTACCATCTTCTGTTGGGTGGGCCGACGGTGCTTCCGGAGCAGACTCTGAGCCCGCCTGCGGCCGACGGTAAGGCGACAACAGGGGTCGGATTCAAGGCCGGCTTAGTGAACATCAACTGGTTCGACCTACAACTGAACGCCATCATGAGGAGTTTGAGCCAGATCCAACCCAACACATTCCCGATTTTCCTGACCTACGACGTCTACCTCACAAACGGCGCCCCGACCCTCGGGAATTGCTGTATTGGCGGCTACCACAGCGCAACAGGCGCCCAGGCCTATACGCATGCCACATACGTGGATGTGGTCGGCCAGTTCTCTCAGAATGTGTCGGCTTTGTCGCATGAAATCGGCGAGTGGGCCGACGATCCGCTGGTGCACAACAATGGCAACAACTCGCCATGCGGGATCCTGGAAGTGGGCGACCCGTTGGAGGGCAACCCTAACTTCGGGGCCTACCCATACCCCTTGGGCGGGTTCACCTACGATTTGCAGGATCTGGTTACGCTGCCGTACTTCGGTGCGCCGGCCGCCACCTCGGTGAATGGTTTCTTTACCTTTCAAGGGGAGACTTTGAGAGTTTGCCAGAACGGTAGTTAGTCTTTACGGGATAGACTGAAAATCGGTATGAACGCCGGGCAGGCGGCGGTTGCCGCTTGCCCCTTTTTTGTCCTGCCCGGCGCGGCACTTTCCGTGTGAGCCAGCCCGATAGATCGATTGAATCTCCTTCTCGGTCAACGCCCGCCGGTAGAAAGTCAGTTCATCGATATCGCCTTGGAAGTAGATGTTCTCGCGGTCCACTAACCTGTTGGCGTGATGGCGGCCGAGCCAGAGGGGCTGTGGAACGTCCAGGTTCGACAAGGTGGCGTATCGCGTGGCCGTGTCCTGGCGCACTCCATCCACAAACATGGCAGCCGCCTGCGGTGGCAGACGCTTCACGACGCCGGCCACATGGTGCCAGCGCCCGTCGGCGAATCCGGTTCCGGCACCCGCGCCGCTCGCCATGCCTCCGTCAACGAGCTGCAGACCAGGTCGGCCCTGGTAAATGTAGATCAGGTAGCCTATCGGCTGATGGCCGCGCTTGTCCACGATACTGGGCGGCGTATTCACCGACTGCTTCGTGCGAATCCACAGCTCGATGGTGAAGTCGTCTTCGCCCACGTCCAAGCCAGGCGTAGACGCGGGGATTTCGAAGTATTGGTCGATGCCGTTGAAGCGAAGCGCGGAGCCAACCAAACCCGGCACACGCTGGGGGCGGTGGTCACCCGGCTGGCGAAACAGCGGTTCGTCGAAAGTGAACCATGCCGAGATGCCGGGCGGCGCGGAAACACAGCCGGGTTGGGCGGGCGCGGGGTAAGATACTCCCAGGAGCGCTGCCAGGCAGGCCCATCGGCCACGCGTCCGCATAGGTTCCATCTTAGTAGATCAGTGTGAGCTTGATGTAGTCGACGGTGGTATCGTCGCCGATGGCGAAATCGAGAGATGTCACTTTCTTGGAGAATTGCGCCCGCTGCACATCCAGCAGAAAGTCCCCGGTCAGCATCCTGGTAAACAACGTTTCGTGCAGGTCGGGCGTGTCGGCCCAAATGAGCTGGGGACCCGAACTGGGCAAAGGGGGCGTGAAGGGCGCGACTCCGTAACCCAGCGAATCGTTTTGATAACCCGATTTTCCCTTGCGCACGTGAATCTCGATCCGACCCTGGCAGAATGTGAGCCGCGGGAGAATGATAGAGGCATATAGGAACACGTCGTCGAGTTCCTCATTAAACTGCTTCTGATGCTTTTCGGCGGCCCGTTTCTTGTCGCCGTCGAAGCCCGGACTCACGTAAGGGATCGGATCGACCGGCAGCGCGAAATTGTCGTCCTGTCCCGACATCAGCGTGACAGTTCGCTCGCAAGGCGCATAACCAGTATTCGGCAGGCGGGGTTGCAGGCTGAAAAGCGCGGGCAGGTCGTTGCGGGCCTGATCGAGATCTCCGCTTTCCAGGCGCGCGAAGCCGCGCCGGGCGGATACGGCGCGTACCATGTCGGTGTCGCCGAGGGCCTGGAAGTAGGTCTCCGCCAGAATGAATTCCCGCTCGGCCTGCTTCCATTGGCCCTGCTTCGCGGCCGACTGAGCCAGGCGCAGATGCGCGGCCGGCTGATTCGGAGACCGGGCCGCAACCAGCTTCCATTCGTCCGCTGCCGCGGGCCGGCCCAGTTGGTCGTCGATGAATGCCAGGTCGGCCAGCACGGCGACGTCACTTCCTCTGTGCGCCAGGATCGCGCGCGCTTGCTCCGGTTGTCCACGCAATTCGGCCGCGGCGGCTTGCTCAAATAAACGATCCGCTTCCGATTGCAGCGGCTTGCGGCGGGAGGCGGACAACTCTGCATCGGCCTTGGCGGCGAACCCCAACTCGTGCCAAGCCCACGCGAGATACGCGTGCGCCACCGGCGGGAGCCGATGTTGCGATAGCGCCCGCTCCAGACGGCGGGCCGCCGCCACCGGTTCGCCGGCCTGCAGATCGTACACGCCCTGCTGCCAATCCGCCACGGCTTGCGCGCCCGGCTCGGCTGGCCATAGCCAGCGGGCCAACACCAGAGCGACGGCCACACCGGCGGCCACCATGCTGATCCGGAGCAATCGGCGATGCCGCCTCCGGATCAGCTTCCACCACAGCCGGCTGCGGGTGCGCGTTTCCAAATGCGTGAGCACCTCGCGCACGTCCGAAAAGCGCCGGCCCGGTTCGGCCGCCATGCACTTGAGGATCGCGGCGGACCAGGTGCGCCGCAGCGCCGGCGACAGCGATTCCGGCGCGACCGGAGGTTCGCGGGATTTCTTCACCGCCATGGCCAGCGGCGATTCCTCGCCGTAAGGCAACTCGCCGGTCAGCATCTCGTAGAGAACCACGCCGAGCGCGTAAATGTCGGCTGCCTGGGTGGCCTTTCCACCCTGGATCTGCTCCGGCGACATGTAGGCGGGAGTGCCATAGCCGGCCAGGATGCTTTGGGACGCCGACAGGAGCGTCTGCCCGCGCCCCTGCGCCAGCCGCCGGGCCAGCCCGAAGTCGGTGACCACCGCGCGCGGCGACCCGCCCTCGCGCGGCACGATCATCACGTTGGCGCTCTTGAAATCCCCGTGGACCACGCCGGCCTGGTGTGCGGCAGAAAGCGCCGCCACCAGTTGCCGGATCAGCGGCAGTGCCTGGCGCTCGGTCAGTGCGCCCTCGCGGCGGAGCTTTTGGCTGAGCGTCTCGCCTTCGAGCAACTCCATCGTCAGGAATGCGGCGCTGCGGCCGCGCGTGACTTCCGTATGGACCAGGTCGAAGACGCGGCAGACATTGGGGTGCTGAATCCGGCGCGCGGCCTGTACCTCGCGCTTCAACAAAGAGAGTTGGTCCGCGGTGGCCAACTCGCCACTGAGGACCTTGATGGCGATGCGCTGGTCAAGCTGCAGATCGTGGGCCCGATAAACCTCGCCCATTCCGCCCACGGCCAGGAACTGCTGAATTTCGTAGCGCAAGGCGAGTACCTGACCGGGGAAAAAGGCGTGCAGCTCGGCTGCCGATTGCACCACTTCGGTGGGCGGCCGCAAGCCCGCCAGCCATTCTTCGGCGCCCTCATCCAGGCGCAGGAGCCGCAGAACCTCGCGCTCCACCGCCTGGTCGCCTGCGGCGGCTTGTTGCACGTGGGCGGCCCGCTCGGTGACCGGCAAGTCGCTGGCCTCCGCGAAGATCTCCTTCACGCGCTGCCAGCCGGGCGCCTCCGGATTGGGGCGGTTCATGCGCCGTGGCTGCCTTCGATGGCCCCGCGGAGCCAGGCGCGCGCCACGGACCAGTCACGCTTGACGGTCTTCTCGGAGACGCCCAAGTTTTCCGCCGTCTCTTCCACCGATAGCCCGGCGAAGAAGCGCAGTTCGACGATCTGCGCCTGCCGCGCATCCATCTTGGCCAGGCGGTCGAGTGCGGCATCCAGCGCCAGGAAATCCTCTGTCCGTTCCGTGGAAATCAATTCAGCCTGGCAGGCATCCAGATCGACGCGCTCCATGCAGTCGCGCTTTTGAGTATGGCGGCCGCGGGCGTAATCGACCAGGATCTGGCGCATGGAGCGGGCGGCAATCCGCAGGAAGTGCTGGCGGTCCTCCACGCGCAAGGAATGCGCCGCCGAAAGCCGCAGGAAGGCCTCGTTCACCAGCGCGGAAGTTTGCAGAGTATGGGCGGGCCGTTCATGACGGAGCAAGGACGACGCCATGCGGTGCAACTCATCGTAGACCAGGTCCAGGAATGCGGGTTCGGAAGCAGACGGCGAGTGCTCATTTGAATCCCACAGCAGATCCGGCAGACAGGTCATGGTCCCCTTCCCGGTTCACACCACAAAACCCTCGTCTGATTGATTGTGGCACAAATCCCGGAAATGTTACAAGTGCATTACGGGTTCCTTTTGCGTGGACCGGCCGGGGCGTTGACGGCGCCCCGTCCGCGATGCAGCCGGTGGTTGGGATCGGTACTGGCACTACCGCACACGATACAGCCGTGAGGTTCGCGAAAGTCAGTTTTCGACGCTCGGGCTCGCCTGCCCGATTCCGTGACCCCGTTTTCCGCGATTCACGCATTTGATGAGTGAGAGGGGAGCTTGAAACTCTGCTCCGTACCAACTTCGACTCTAGAGAGGAGAAAACAAATGTATTTAATGAATGAAAAAAAGAGAACATTCAGAATGCTGGCAGGTTGTGTTGTGCTGCTCGCGATTGGTGCCGGTGTGCTTCCGGGCCAGGTCCCGGTCGCATGCGTTAGCACTCCCGCTAGCGTCCCGTGCAACCTGGGAACGGGCCAGGCTCCGGGAACGTCAGGCACGGCATCCGATCCAATCTGGAACATCATCAGCGCACCGTTCGGCAACACGTCCGGGCCGGCGGTGCCAATTGACGACCCTATCTGGGGCTTGCCGATACCTGCGGGGCTGCACTGGATCGCCACCGAACCGTCTTCTAAGGGCGATCCCGGTGGACGTGAGTACGCCAAGGGATACTATACCTATCAAGCAACCTTCAGTGGCGACGCCGGAGTGCTCAGCTTCCGCGTAGCGGCGGACAACTACGTGTGCGCCTACCTCAACTCGTCAGCGATGCAAATCGATCTCGATCCGCCGTCGGGCCCAAACTGTTGGGGATTTCCACTTGAAACGGGATTCCAAACGTGGAGCCCCTTCGTAAGCATCATGACAGGCTTTTTGCCGGTGAATACCCTCACGCTTGTCGTGTACAACGAATCCATCTACACAGGTGTAGTATTGCAGGGCAGCTTCACGCCGCCAGACGGTTACATTGAGGTTTGTAAATCGTCGTCCACCACAAACCCGGTCCCGCCCACGGGCATTTACAGTTTCACGGTGACGGGTAGCGCTTTCAGCAGCAGCACAAATCCGCTCATGGTTCCCGTTGGCGAGTGCTCAGGACCTATCCCGATTACCACCCCAACGGCCACAATTACCGAACTGCCGGTTCCAGGCGTCGGTGTCAGCGCGATCACAGCGGTCGGCTACACTCCACCGCCGAACTCCCTGCCGGAAAATCTCATGGAATCGTACGACCTACAAACACGAAACGCCACGGTACTTTTGGTGCCACCGACCACTCCTGGCGACACCTCGACCGAAACCCTCGTGACTTTCACAAATTACGAAGCTCCGCCCGGTCAACTGAAGGTCTGCAAGATCGCCGGTGCGGGTGTTGCCGTCGATACGCCCTTTACTTTCACGGTAAATGCCGGAACCGGTTTTCCTGTGGAGGCGGGTCCCCTGGACCAGGGCGGCTACTGCGCCGTAGTCCCTGGCAGGTTCCAGGTTGGAACCTCGGAGACCGTTACGGAAACGGTGCCAGCCGGCTATGCGGCGCCGGCAATCACGGTGAATGGCGCAAGCACGCCGAGCGCCGGCTGCCAGCCAACCCCTGACTGCGTCGCTGCTGAGATGGGACCCGGCATCAACGAAGTGTCTTTTACGAATAGCGTGCCCGGGCAGTCACAACAGTTGGAAACCACTTTCTCCAACCTCGACATGGTCAATTACTCTCTCGTGAGGCAGACGGCCGTTACAGGCACGCAGTCGTACATGACGTACCGGGCGGATCTGTTGAACAGGGGGACGACGGCCATGGGCCCCATAACGGCCAGTCTGACGAGCCTCGATCCTTCCAGTGTTCAGGTGATGGGGCAAGGCGCGCTGAATTTCGCGTCGGCACCGGCCAACAGTCAGGTCGCCAGCAGCAGCACGTTCACGGTCCTGACCAACCCCGCCACTCCGCTCGATCTCTCAAAGCTGAGATGGACGTACCAGTCCACGCGGAGCATCTCGACGGAGCGCTAGAGGCCGCCGTTTCTGATCACGATCTGGCCGGGACCGCGAGGTCCCGGCCAGATGCCTGTCAATGGAGAAGCGCAGACTATTCGCCGGGGGAAGCCCGGCCAAGTTAAGGAGAAGAGCGTATGACGAGTCAAATCACAGCAGCCGTAAAACAACCCGGCCGCGAAGTTTCGCGGCACGGACACTTCAGGTTCAATCTCGCAATCGCGGCAGCGATACCGCTGCTCCTGGGCGCCGGACTGCCATCCGGCGCAAGGGCGAACCCGATTCTTTACATTGTGACGCAAAACAACATCAGCGGAACAAACCCAACAAGCGACACCAACACACTTATGTCCGTCGACCTCGGGGCGCCTCTCGTGAGCAACATATTCACCGCGACGGCAATCGGGCCGACTACCCTGCAAGGAGCCGGAGGACAAACAGCGGAAATCCGAGGGCTTGCCTACCATAAAATCGACGGTTTGATGTATGGGATCACGGCGCAAGGTGTTCTCGTCACGGTGAATCTGAACACAGGTGCAACAATCCCTCTGCTCACGCTGCCTTACTACGCCCAGGGCTCTATCCAGAACGAATGGAGCGGCATGGCTTTCGATGGAACCGAGAATCTCTATGTAGTGAATGCTTTTGGCGCGCAGGAACTGGTCAAGATCAACCTTGGTTCGGGGCCGCCGGCGCTGACTCTCGTGGGCAGCGTAAATTATTACCCGAGCCCTCCTGCCCCTCCTGTTCCACTCCAAATCCTGGGTCTTGCCTTTTCAAACGGCGTCCTCTATGGAAGCGATCGCTCTAACGATACGCTGGTCACCATCAGCACCTCTAACGCGGCCGCCGCCTTTACTTATGGCAATACCGTGGTCATAAACAATGTGCAAGAGATTGCCTTTGGTCCGACGGGTACGCTTTATGTGGTCGTCGACCACGCCGCCAACAGCGATAATGCCGGCCTCGCGACATTCAATTTCCCGCCTCCGAGTCTCACTGCCACGGAAATAGGAGAGCTTCCCTTTCAGATCGATTTCAACGGCTGTTGTGGGAATAGCACGTATGGCGCGGGCGGGTTAGCCTTCGGTCCGGAGGGTTATGTTGAGGTCTGTAAATCGTCGTCCACCAAGAACCCGGTCCCGGCTAACGGGATCTACAACTTCACCGTGTCGGGGAGCGCTTTCAGCAGCAGCAGTAATCCGCTCATGGTTCCCGTTGGCGAGTGCTCAGGACCGATCCCGGTTGCTCCCCATACGGCGACAATTACCGAACTGCCTGTGCCAGGCGTCGGTGTCAGCGCCATCACGGCGTTCGGCTACAGTGCGCCGCCGAGATCCCAAAAGGAAAATCTCCTGGAATCGTACGACCTGCAAACGCGAACCGCCACCGTACTTGTGGTGCCATCCGCCACCGCGGGCGACACCTCGACGGAAACCATCGCGACTTTTACAAATTATGAAGCTCCGCCCGGTCAGTTGAAGGTCTGCAAGATAGCCGGTGCGGGTGTTGCCGCCAATACGCCTTTTACTTTCACGGTAAACGCGGGAACCCCTTTTACGGTGGAGGCGGGCCCCCTGGACCAAGGCGGCTACTGCGCCGTAGTCCCTGGGAAGTTCCAGGTTGGAACCTCGGAGACCGTTACGGAAACGGTGCCAGCCGGCTATGCGGCGCCGGCAGTCACGGTGAATGGCGCAAGCACGCCGAGCGCCGGCTGCCAGCCAACCCCCGGCTGCGTCGCTGCTGAGATGGGACCTGGCATCAACGAAGTGTCTTTTACGAATAGCGTGCCCGGGCAGTCCCAAAACATGGGGGCCCCTTTTGCCAGCCTCGACATTGTCAATTACTCTCTCGTGCGGCAGATAGCCGTTACAGGCACGCAGTCGT
>PKYZ01000809.1 GCA_003132865.1 Bryobacterales bacterium | reverse complement strand
CTGGGGTACCTGAACTGTTACGGGCATTCCAGGTTATTCCAGGTACAAGAAGAGCGGGAGAGTGCAATGCGAAATTCAGGTAACTGGGAGCGCCGCGCGCGCTGGACAGGTGGCCTCTCGAATGACCAGATGGGTCTCCACTTTGCAATCGGGCTTGGCCTTGGGCTGTTCGCCAACATCCCGTAATAGAGCGTGAAAGGCGTGTTCGGCCAGTTCCTTCCGCGGCAACCGCACCGTGGTCAATGGCGGTTTCGTGAATTCGGCCAAGCGAATGTCGTCGAAACCCACAATCGAAATGTCCCCCGGAACTGACAAGCCCGCGCGCCGCACGCATCATACCAATCGCAGTCAGATCGTTGGAAGCCAGCACGGCTGTCGGCGAACAATGCGATTCCAGCATGCGCGCCATCGCCTCGAGACCTCCATCCATCGTGCGGTTGCCTTCCCCCACCAGACGCTTGTCTTCATCGATTCCATACCGCCCGAGCGATCGCAGAAACGCGGAGCTCCGGATGCGTGCGGATTTCAGGGCCTGGGGTCCGCTAATGAAACCGATCCTGCGGTGTCCTAACGACAGCAGAAGTTCCATGGCTTCATTCACGCCCATGGAATAATCCACTACCCACCTAGCTAATCCCTTCTCCGGTCGGTCCTGCATCAAGGAGGACCATAGGCACGTTGGGATGCGCGAGCTGGTCCACTAAATGCTTGTCTATCTCAGAGGTCATGATAGCTACGCCCTCCACCTTGCTCTCCAGCATCCGGCGCACGCATAATGCCATCCGCGCGGAATCATAGTTCGTCGAACTGATAAGGATTTCGTAACCATGATGAATCGCAACATCCTCAAAGCCTTTGATCAACTCCGGGGAAAATGCATTTGTGATATCCGATACGATCAGGCCGAGGATCCGGCTCCGTCCGGAAACCAGAGAGCGCGCTTGCGAGTTCGGAAAGTACCGCAACTCCTCCACTGCCTTCAAGGCGCGCTTGGCGGTCTTGGGGTCAACCATGGAAGGGTTGTTGATTGTATGAGATATAGTGGCAGTCGAGACTCGGGCGCGCCGTGCAACCTCCTGGATCTTCATACGCTGCCCTCCTTCCCTACGAACAGCGCACGGTGGGCCATGACTGTTGTGCCATTGTACGCTGGCACGCGCCACGCGTCAGGGAAACCCCCTCGGCCAAACCTCCAGCCGAGATCAAAACTCTCCCGGATTCTTGGAGAACCACTCTCGGCGGGGGCTATCGCGAAACTCGGCCCGCCGGGCCCATCGCTGCTACGCCGGCCTGCTTCAAGAGTTCGCGCCGGTTCAGGTAACTTTCCAAGGGCTGTGGTTTGTCATCATCTCTCAGTGCCGCGTGTACTTATCAAATGTGGTCATTACTGGGAGAGCGTTGCCAGCTTCGTCGAAGAATCCTCGCGAAATCAGCGGGCCGGTCACAGCCGGCTCCCACCAAAACACGCCTTTTCCGAGGCCATTCGGAGTTTCCTGCACAACGCGATTTAGTTCTTCGAGAAACTGCTTTTGTCCGTCCGGCGTTTCTGGAAACGGTCCGGGCCGCCTCGTGTACTCGGCCGGCATCCAGTTGTAAGCGGCCTCCACGACGATGATGTCCTTCTTGTACCCCAGCGCCATGAAAACCATGTTTTCGCGCAGATCGTTCAGGCTGCCATGCCACCAGGGATAGTACGACTGGCCGATGACGTCATAATTGACATGATAGGAATTGAGCTTGTCGAAGAAATACTTGGTCCGAACTTTGTCGGCGCCTCGATCGATGTGGATCATGATTCGAGGGCGCGGCGCATCTCCGGTTCCCGCGTCCACTCCCGCAACGCCCGCTTTGACCAGATCCGTGAAGTTGTCCCAATTGTCAGGGAGGCGGCCATCCGGCCAGAGCATGCCATTGACGACTTCATTGCCGATTTGCACCATGTCTGGAGGCACGCCCGCCTCGTGGAACGCGGATATCGTCTGCTTTGTGTATTCGAAAACTGCCTCGACCAGTTGGGCATGAGACATGCCTTTCCACGCTTTAGGAAGAAATTGCTTGCCCGGATCGGCCCAAGTGTCGGAATAGTGGTAGTCGAGCAAGAAGTGATAACCCAGCTTCTTAGCGTCTTTGGCGAGCGCGATGGTGTACTCGAGATTGTTGGGCAGATCCGTGGGTGTATGAAAGAGTCGCAGACGAATCCAGTTGTAGCCATGATCCTTGAATATTTCCAACCCCGGCTTGACGACGCCCATGTCTTTGAAACCCTTGCCGTGGTCCTCCGCGAGCTTTAGAAACGAGAGATCGGCTCCAACCGCATACTCGGCCGCGCGAAGAGGCGTTATCAGCGGCAAAGGCAGCAACACTAAGAGAATGATTCTTTGAACGTTTCTCATGGCTCTTTCACCGCTTCCTCACGCGGGGCCGTAGTGGACCGGAACGATTTGCCATTGCTCGGTCGCGCTGTTGTTGTCTTGCGGTTCCTGGACGGCGAACCCGGCGTCCGCGCCAGATCCGCCGTTCATGTCCAACACCAGGCCGCTCACCCGGCTGACAAAACGAAAGTAACCGTTGCCGGCGGAAACGATGTTCCATTCCAGTTCCTGGCCGCTGCCGGATGGAGATTGAATGATGACGTTTCCGCTCAAGGTCGATCCCCCAGAGTCATCCAGCACATTCGTAGTGTTGCCCGCTCCTGGGTTGAGACTAGCGATCTGGAAATACCCGTCACTGTTGCCGGTAATGCGCCACTGCTGACTTAAGGTTGGATTCCCGTTATCCGCCTCGGCGTCCAGCAGGGCGCCAGCGGCAGTGGAAGTTCGAAAAACAGACAGAATCCGCCCGCTGCTGAGATTGATGAACTTGTAGGTTAATGTGGAATCGAGCTTGCCGCCCAGCGCATCAATGCCTGGAAGCAGCATCGAGTAGTTCGAAACGGTGACGTTTGTGGATCCGGAGGCATCCGCATTATCAAAGAGCGTCAGGCCATTCCAGGTGTAGATCGCGCCCTCGAGATTGTCGCCGTTGATAAATCCGCCGCTCGTATTGGGTATGTTCGCGCCGGCGGGATCCCAGTACGCCACTCCCATGCCCAGGTTATTCGGCAAACCCTTTTGCACGCCCTGCAGATCCAGCAGGAATTGACGCTGCAGCGCCGGGGTGGGCGGAGCATACCACGGATCGTCCGTCTCAAAGCCATTTTCGTAATGCTCCCCAGTTTCGATTATAAAAATAGGCTTCCCAATGTTATTGGCGGCGTTAACGAGCACCTCTTGCTCGACCGGTTTGTTGTTGGGATTGGACGCGGCAGCCTGCGCATCGGTCAAGGGACCATGGAACATGGGGTAGTAGCTCTGGCAGATGGCGTCATAGGGAATATTGTTTTGATTAGCGAGCGTGAAGAATTGCGTGAGATCCCAGGCCGGTGTGATGTGAATGCAGGTCAGCGGGGCCGGAATTGCGGGGCCAGACGAGGTGTCCGCCGCCGCGTCCTTCGCCGCCCGAATGGCTTCGATCTGCAACGCGGCAAAACCGGCAAAGTCCGCTCCCGTTGGACTGCCGAGTGAGCCGAGAAAACCGGAATCGACTTCATTGCCGATGGACACCAGGTCTGGCATTGTTCCTGCCTGCCGATACGACAGGATTTCGGCTTTCACGTAGCTGTACAAGTCCGACTGCAACTGGTCGAGCTCGGTGTCGTGGGCCCAAGCGGACGGGACACTGGAAGAGCCGCCGCCATCGAACAGCAAGGTCAGCTCAACACTCATGCCGAGATTCTTCGCGCGCTTCGCAAGGTCCAAATCCTGCGCCTNNGCGCACCATGTTGACGCCATGGTTCTTGAAAATGTCGAGCACGTCCTGTTGCTGACCTGCATCCTGCCACCAAGTCAAACCAAGTGCGGCACGAGCAGCCTCCTGCTTCTCCAACAACGCATTGTCCACCCCGCGGAAGAAGGCGGGACGCAGCAGCCACTGCTGGCTCTGAGTTGCAGCGCCCGATAGCTCGGTTTGATCCAGCGACGTTCCTGCCGAGACGGAAGCTTGAGATAAATCAATCAAGAGACCCGTGCTCTTGTTCGAGATCGTGTAGTAGCCATTGCTTGTCGCGGTGAGAGCCCACTGCTCGGTGGCAACGGCCGCGCATGGATTCTGCACCACATAGCAGGCTTCTGAAAAATGCCGTCTGCCATCCTCCCCCTCACGGCCGCGGCTCGCCAGGTGCCTGCAAACAACCGATGGCCTTTCAACGCCGCGCACGTCAGCAAGCGGTTGTGATCCTTTTTCGGCAACCTGAGCGCTATCGAAACAAAGGCCATTGCGAATATTGCCGATGCGCCAAAGCCCGCCGGGAAGCTTGGTAAAGGCCCATCTCTGGCTGAGGTTTGTGAAACTCGGCTGTTGTTGAACGATGTGGTCGCCAGCGGTCGTGGAATTGTTATTGAGGTCGGCCTGCAGACCGCTGAGCTGATTCAGGACATAGTAGGCCTCGCCGTTGAGCGGAGTGATATCGGTGGGCTCCGATGGTTGCCGGCTCGGCGGCGTGGGCGTGACAGTGATAATGTCCGCGGCCGCCAAACCCGCGGGCGGCAGGGTGGTGGGCGGAGGAGACGACCCGCCCGGGCCGCCTCCCCATGCATAAGCGCACGAAAGGCCGGGAATCACAATGATCCAGCAGAAGAGAAGACGTGCGGCGAAAGTCGCCGGGTTTTCATGGTTCCGCATCGGGGACTTGCTCCTCTTGCTCCGGGGGCTTCTTGTTCATCTGCCTGTACAACTCCTTCAGATCCTTCTTCGTCTGCTTAATCTCCTGAAACAGACGAAATTCCTTTGCGGCTTCGTCTTTCAGCTCAAGCCTCCTCGAAACCGATGCCAGCCGATAGTGTGCTTCGCCGTTGAGCGGGTCCGATTGGACGGCCATGCGCAAATATTTCGTCGCCTCCTGGGGCTTGTCCATGGTTGTCAGTAGGCGGCCAAGACCGATTTGGGCTTCCGCCTCCCCCGGATTCAGGGCAAAGGCACGACTGTAATGAGCGTATGCGCCATCCAGATCGGAGCGCCTCGAAGCAATCCTCGCAAACACGCATTCCGTTCTGGCACTGTCGCCATCGAACTTCACGGCAGTTTCCAGTTCCTTCTCCGCCTCGGCCTGCGCTTGGGGGTCGTTGGGCGACGACTCGAGGATGGCCTCGGCGAGTTCGTAGTGCACGCCCGGCAGGCGCGGGGCGATCGCCAGCGCCTTCCTGTAGTGCTCGGTGGCGCCCTTCAGGTCTCCCCCATTGATCAAGCGCTCCGCAATCACTTGCTGCATACGGGCTGAACCGGGCGCAAGTATCGCCAGCTTGTTCAGCGTGTCGTCGGCCAATTCAGAATAGACCCGCTGCGCCATGTACAGGATTTCGACATTGTCAGGGTCGAGATCTACAAGCAACCGCATCACCGAAGCGGTGCGGTCAAGGTTACCCTGCTGGTCGTAGATACTGGCCAGTTCCATGCCAACCTGGATTCGCAGGTTTTTGTCTTTCAGTCCGGGAAATGATTTCTCCAATAGCGCCTGTGCCGAACGCTGTCCCAATCTTCTCTCGCAAATTCCCAGGAGAGCTTGCGTTTTCGCTAAAGAGGGGTCAATCGCCAGAGCGTTGCGTAGATACTGTGACGCGTTCTTATAGTCATGCTGAAAGAACGCAATCACGCCTAAGTTTGCGTACGCCTCGGCGTTGCCGGGATCGAGTGCCAGGACAGCATTGAACTCCTTTACCGCGGAGTCCGGATCGTTCGCCTTGAGGTACTCGGCCGCCTTCCGAAGGCGATCGTGAATCCCCGCGGCGCGGGAGGTTCCGGTTTGTGCGGCCATAACTGCGATCGCGCTCGCAAGAAGCGTGAGAACCAACGCCAGCCGACTCGCAGCCACAGCCGGGGAGGCTTCAAAGTGAACCGCCGATTCGTGAGTCTTGCTGGGTTGGGTCTCTTTCATGTTGATTGTGCCGCTGTGCGAAAGATACCACAAAACCCCCTGCTTCGACGAGCCCAAACAAACACTGCAGGGTGCGGAAGGAAACCTGCCTCCGCACCCCGCAGGATGGGTTAGTCGAAACTCCGGCGGTGGGCTCAGAACGAGAAACGAGCGCCCACTTGTATGATGCGTTGGCCGCCTACGGGGCTGGTGATTGTGCCAGCCGTGGTATCGGCCAATACGCCGTTGCTGGTGTAGCCAACGTTCGCATCCGGGTTAGCGAAGTTAGTGTGATTGAACACATCATACATGTCAGCCCTGATCTCGAGTCTCATCCCCTCGCGGGGAAGACGAAAACTCTTTCCGATACTGAAGTCTGCGTTAAAGAAAGTCGGCCCAATCAGGCTGTTGCGCCCGGAGTTGCCAAAGGTACCAGGCGCCGGGTTGGCGTAGGCAGCGGGGTTGAACCACTCGCCGAGTGTAGGATTCGACACTTTTGGGTTGCCAACCAGGTTGGGATACAGCGTGGAGCCGGCGCTGAAGGATGAGTCGAGCCCCGGATCGATACCTTCGGCAACGGAACCCTGGATCACTGGGTTGAACGGAGTCCCCGAGTGCCACTGGAAAACACTGGAGACGCGCCATCCACCCGCGATCTGGGCGGCCACCCCGTGAAGTGCAAACTGGCGCCCGGTGCCGAACGGCAGTTCGTAGACGACCTGGCCGACAAAGGTGCTCGTCGCGTTGAAGTTAGACAAACCATAATTGACAGCGGGATCGTATGCGTTCTGGTAGGTGTCGATGCCCGATCCGTGACCGTTCCCGGTGCCGGTGTCTTGCGATTTCGACAATGTGTAACTGGCCTGGAAGTTCACGCCATGCGACATTCTTTTTTGAAGGCGCACTTGCAGTGCGTTGTAATTCGACCATCCATCGTAGATCTGAGCTGCAATGGAGTTGAATACTGGGTTGGGGTTCCCGCAGTTATAGCCGGTGCATCCTAATGCGCCCGCAGGAGCCTGGTCGATATCGGTCGCAAAGTTCAGGTTCGTGCCGTGGGTGTGAACATAGCTTGCGTCCAGCAAGATGCCGCCGGCGAACTCGTGCTGCACACTGACGAGCATCTGCTGCACGAAGTCGGTAGGCATGTTCCGCGGGTAATACTCCACGCCGCTATAGTTGTCGATGGTCGACGAAAGAGTTTGAAGCGTGGGAAAGACGACCGTTCCGGCAGGCGGTCCCACTGCCAGTTTGAATGCATAGCTCCCGTTGACGTACCCCCCATTGCCGTTGTTATGGGGATTGAAGCCGAGGCCAAGCGCGCCATCGGTGTAATTCTCGGCGTCGCGTGGCGCGTCGAAAATACCGTAGCTCGCCCGGATGGACCACTTCTCGCGGGGTGACCAGGCGACGCCAACTCGGGGCGCGAATTCCTTATAATCGCCGTTTTGGATTGTCGTCATGTTGCTGATCGACCCTCCGGAGGACGTGTCGCTCTGCCCGCCAAAGAGGATGGCCCCTTTGTAGGCCCCGCCATTCGCCGGATTGGGCAGATTTGGGTCGTAATTGCCGAACAGGTTGTGATTCACTCCCCAGCCGGACTGCATCTGCCAGCGGAGGCCCAAGTTCAACGTGAGGTGCGATGTGACTTTGAAGTCGTCGCTGGCGAATAACGCCGAATTCCACATGTGAGCGCTGGTTGCGTCGGCCTCGTAGACGTACCATCCGTAAACGTTGCCGGCGAGAAAGTCGGCGTACGGGATTCCGGTGACGCCTCCGTTGAATTCGAAATTACCCGAGGTGATATCGCCCCAGCTTGTATAGTTCTGGTAATCTCTGTCGTACTCGCCGCCAACCTTGATGGTGTGCTTGCCGCGAATGAGCGTAAGGACATCGGAGACATTATACACGCCCTCGCCCAGAACGGCATCTATATTACCGTTTTGGCCGTTTCCAGAGCCCAAACCCATGCCTCCAACTCCCGCCCCACTATCAATGGTAACTTTAGGAAACACGTTGGCCGGAGCGTTGGCGCCATAGGCCGGCTCAAGGCCAAGCGTCGTTGGATCGTCCTTGCCAAGGGACGGCGGCTTGTACTTATCGAGCTCGCGGCTTCCACCCAAACGAAACTCGTTCAGCACGGTCGGGCTAATCGTATAGACATAGGAGACTTGGCTGGTCAGATCGTCGGTAAGCCCTTGGTCAAACGCCGTAGCGTCGTTGGGGTACAGGGGATCCTGGGGGACATAAGACGACACAGTAGGGAAATAGTTGAAACTAAACCCTAGTTTCTGTTTGGATGAAATATTGTAATCGGCCCTGCCCGTATACCACGTATCCGTGTTCGGACTGCTACCGTTGAACACATAATTGTTGATAGTGGGGCAGGTTTGTGGAGTGCCAGCCGATACATTCACTGGACCGGGGCATCCCGCGACCCATCCCTTGGCGTTTGCCCCGGGGAAGTAGGTCTGCAGCTTCAACGCCACGGGATCGTAGGTTCCCAGCAGCGTGCCGGAGGGGCTAAAGTCCTTGCCTGTGGAGCCTGAAATCCCATAAAAATCCCCCGCTGCCATGGCAGCGGTCGGGTAACTGTAGAGTCCGGAATTTGGAGCGGACGAAGGGTTGCGCTGGTAGGTGAAAAAGAAAAACAGCTTATTCTTCATGACCGGCCCGCCCACGCTGCCGCCGTATTCATTCCAATGCTCCACGGACTTGGTCCCCGTCGCATTATAGAAACCTCTGGAGTTCAACGCAGTGTTTTGATCGAATTCGAACAAGCTGCCGTGGAATTGGTTGGTCCCGCTCTTCGTGAGCACGTTAATGGAAGTGAGACCAT
>PKYZ01000896.1 GCA_003132865.1 Bryobacterales bacterium | reverse complement strand
GTGGCGAGCTCCGGAATGGACATCTGGAATCCGCCGTCGCCGGCCAGCGCGAAGACCAGCTTGTCGGGACGGGCAAACTGCGCGCCGATGGCAGATGGAACGCCGAAGCCCATCGCGCCGAGGCCGCCGGAATTGATCCAGAGGCGCGGAGCGTTGAAGCGGATCAACTGCGCGGCCCACATCTGGTGCTGGCCGACGTCGGAACACACGATGGCCTGGCCCGCCGAGAGCCGGTCGATTTCCATCATCAGGTGCTGCGGCTTGATTTCGGAATCGGAGGTGACTGGCGCCAGGGGATGCTCGGCCTTCCAGCCGCGGATTTGAGACCACCAGGACTGGCGCGCGGCGGCACGACCGGCCGGGAGGCCGGTCCCACAGAGTTCGGTGAGTGTCTGATTCAATCGCCCGAGCACGCGCTTCACGTCGCCCACGATGGGAATATCGGCGGCGCGGTTCTTGCCGATTTCCGCGGGATCGATGTCCACATGGATGACCTTAGCGTGGGGCGCGAAGGCGGCCAGACGCCCGGTTACACGGTCGTCGAAGCGCACGCCCAGCGCAATCAATACGTCGCAGTGCGTCATGCCCATGTTGGCGGCGTAGCTGCCGTGCATGCCGGGCATGCTCACGAAATTGGGATGGTTCGATGGCAGAGCGCCGAGACCCATCAGTGTGGTGACCGCGGGCGCATCGATGATTTCCACCAGTTCACGCAACTCGGCGGAGGCGTTGGCCGCGATGATGCCGCCGCCCGCATATACGAACGGGCGCTCGGCCTCCGATATCAATTGCGCCGCGCGGCGGATCTGGCCGGTGTGGCCTTCGGTGAAAACCTTGTATCCGGGGAGGTGGATGGAAGTGACCGGCGTATAATGGCCCTGCGCTTGGAACACATCCTTCGGGATGTCGACCAGCACGGGACCGGGACGGCCGCTGGCGGCAATGTAGAACGCCTCGTGGACGACTTGCGGCAGATCTTCCAGCTTCTTCACCAGGTAGTTGTGCTTGGTGCAGGAGCGCGTGATGCCGAAAGTGTCGGCTTCCTGGAAGGCGTCGCTGCCGATGAGTTTGCTGGTGACCTGGCCGGTGAGCGCGACGATCGGGATGGAATCCATCATGGCGTCGACCAGGCCGGTGACCAGGTTGGTCGCGCCCGGGCCGGAGGTGGCGCAGCAAACCCCCACCTTGCCGGTCGCGCGCGCGTAGCCTTCCGCGGCGAAACAGGCGTTTTCTTCGTGGCGGACCAGCACATGGCGTATGTGGTGGTCGTAGATGGCGTCATAGAAAGGCAGCGTGACGCCTCCGGGATATCCGAAGAAGCAGTCCACGCCTTCCCGCGCCATGCATTCCAGCAGCATTTTCGCGCCATTCGTCAGAGTCGACATATATTCCTCAACAAAACGCTCTCCAAAAACAAAAAAGGCCACCAGCCGGCTTGTTTCGCCCCGCTGGTGGCCTCGGAACTCGTCCGATGCGGCCTCAAGCGGGGCCGGCTACGATGACCAATACGATAACAATAATAATGACGACCGGTATAGACAGACGGGACAGGCTAAGTATGCGGGGCAACCGGTTTGTAGAACCGCTCGACATGAGTAACTTTCCTGAGTGTACCCTACAAGTTTTGGAAATGCAAGACGGGGACGGTATAACAAATGTTTATTGGGGCATTTGCGATGCGCGGATCGTGGCGGGTGTCGGGGCAGCGCTGAGCGAAACGGAATTTGGCGGACATGTGCGCCCCTGACGCCAAACCGTGAACGGGCTGCACAGCGCAGCCCCCTCACGTTATACCGGAGAAAAACGATGACCATCGACGAACGCCTGGAAGCCCTCACGCAAAGCGTGGGACTGGTGGGACCCGCCCAGCGCGAAACTGACGAACGCATCCGCCACATCGCCATCATCGCCGAACAGAACGAAGCCCGCGCCGCGCAGATGATAGACGCCATCACCCGCCAGGAAGACCGCGCCACTCGCATGCAAGCCACCGTCTCCCGCAGCTTCGAAGACATCCGCGACTCGCTGCAACGGCTGGAACGCATCGCCATCGCCCACGAACGCCGCCTCGACGAGATCCAGAGCTAGCTGCCCGCCGGAACGCGACGCGAAATATAACGAGTGCTTCAGCCGCATCCTCGACCTCATCGAGAACCACGAGCGGCGCATCCAGTCGTTCGAAAGATGAAACCCATCGACTAATCTAAGAACGCTGCCGGCGCGCCAAGCCCGTTCACGGTTTGGCGTCAGGGGCGGACCTGTACGCCGAAATCGCCATTCCCGAATTCCTCTGTTACACCCTGGGATCCGAGGGGATGTGGTCTCCCCGCTGGTCGCCCGACGGACGCTTCATCGCCGGTCTTTCGGGGTCCGGACTGGATAAGCTCATGCTGTATGATCTCCGGACGCGGAAGCAGACCCAGCTTTCCGATCTGCCGAGCGACGGTCCGAGCTGGTCCTGGGACGGCGAATTCCTATTCTTCGAATCCGGATTCGAATCTGATCAGTGGGTTTGGCGAGTGCGGATGCGTGACCGAAAAGTGGAACGGATCACAAACCTGACCAACATCCGAGTAGCCGGCTGGGGGTGGTGTGCGGCCGCTCCGAACGATTCATTCATCACCGCGCGCGACGCCGGAACCGGCGAGATCTATGCCCTCGATTGGGAAGCGCCGTGAGGCGCGCTGCCTCACGGAGATGGCCAATCTCCAGCAGACAGGCCAGGAGGCCTATCCTACCGCGACCGCAGCTTGCGAAAGATGGCGGCCTGCTCCGCCTCGTTAAACTTCAGGTGGCGGCGGTTGAGCGCATCCAGCTCCTTCTTGCTCAAAGCCGCCCGCATCAGCCCATTGGGGCGATGAATCAGGAGGCCATAGGCCACCCACAAGCCGGCGGCCACTGCCTGAATGCGCCACAGGGCGGCCGGTTGACGAAAGAAGTACGAGGCGGAGAAGGCCGCCGTCGCGAAAGTCCCGCGCAGGCCAGGTGGCCTGCCCCACTGGAAACGCTTATATTAGTCTTTACAGATCCTTTAATCTGCAATATAATTCAGATAGACCCACGTGGAGGTGGGGGATACCGTGAAGCCGACCGGCCAGTTCCGCCAGAAGGTGGTCAGCGCGGAGCGCGCCGTCGAAGCCGTCAGGTCGGGAGACCGCATCTGGGTACACGAGGGCAACGCCACTCCCGTACCCCTCATTGAGGCATTGCTCGGCCGCGCGCCGGAGCTTCGCAATGTCGAGATCGTGCACATGCTGACCCTCGGCAGCGCCGATTACACCCTGCCGGAGTACGAAGGGCACTTCCGGCACAACGGTCTCTTTCTGGGGGGAAATGTGCGCCCGGCAATCGCCGCCGGACGGGCCGATTATACGCCCATCTGCCTCAGCGAAATCGAGAAGCTGTTCTGGTCCGGAGAAATGCCGCTGGACGTGGCTTTCATCCAAACGTCGCCGCCGGATGAGTACGGCTACCTCAGCCTGGGCACCAGCATCGACTGCACGCTGAGCGCGGCGCAGTGCGCGCGCCACGTCATCGTGGAAGTCAACGACCAGATGCCGCGTACGCTGGGCGATACGTTCCTGCACGTGAACAAAGTCGCGGCTATTGTGGAGACCTCGCGTCCGCTGCTGGAACTGCCCCCCGTGCCAGCAAGCGACGTGCAGAACCGCATCGCCCGGAACGTGGCCGCGCTAATCCCGGATGGCGCCACGCTGCAGCTCGGCATCGGCGGCATTCCCAATGCCGTGCTGGAATCGCTATTCGACCGGAAGGATCTGGGCATTCACAGCGAGTTGTGCCCCGATGGCGCGGTGCCGCTGATCGAAGCCGGCGTCATCACCGGCGACCGCAAGNNGCAAGACGCTGCACCGGGGCAAAATCGTCGCGGGCTTTGTGCTGGGAACGAAACGGATCTTCGACTTCATCCACAACAACCCGGTCTTCGAATTCCATCCCACGCAATACACCAACGATCCGTTCACGATCGCCCAGAACGACCGGATGGTGGCCATCAATTCGG
>PKYZ01000206.1 GCA_003132865.1 Bryobacterales bacterium | reverse complement strand
CTCCCGTTGGTCGGCCCTGAGACAGTTACGCACAAATCAATATTCAAAGAAAGGAGACCCGCATATCCGATACCGATTCCCCAGGCTCATTCTTGGATGAGAAAATGCTTCCCTGCGCCCTTTTGCCCTTTTGCTTACTGCCGTTCCACAACCAGCACGGTGAACGATCCCGGCTTCGGCCTCATCCTGGAGCCTTGCCCGCTGGCCGGCGGTACCATCTCAGCCGCGGAGAGAAACAGTCGTTTGGTCTTGGGATCGAAGGCCATGGTTTTGGCGCTTTTCTGCGTCTGAATGTCCCCGGCGGATTCGTATTCATTGGCGCTCTTCTGCCGGACCACCGACACAGTGCCGTCCCAATTCGAAGCGAAGATCAATTTGTTGTCCGCATCGAAAGCCACCGCATCGACGCGTTCGCCGATCGGCAGCGTTGTAATCACCTTGCCGTTGCCGGCGTCCATCACAGCCAAAACCTTGCTCCGGCAGCCGATGAAGAGGCGGTCGTTAGCGGTGTCCATGGCCAAGCCCGTGGGAGTCTTGCACCCCGTGATCGGCCATTTGTGTATCACCTTTAAAGCCTGCGGATCGAAGCTGACCACCATGGCGGATTCCTCTAGGTTTACGAATCCCTGGCCGCGCCCGTTTACCACCGCCGCTTCTGCGCCGCCGCCAAGATCGATCTTGCCGGCGACCGCCTGCTTCTCGGGATCGATGGCGGTGATCTGGGCGGCGTCCCCATGGCACACCAGCACGCGCCTGGATAGCGGATCGTACAGGACAAAGTCCGGATCCTTGGCGACCGGAATCTTGGTGAGGGTCTTGAACGTCTCCGTATCGAAAACCGATACCGTGGCGTTCCCTCCGTTGGTTACGAATCCGCGATGCAGGTTCGGAACGATGGCGATGCCGTGGACACCTGGCGTGTCTTCGACCTTGCCGAGCAGCTTTCCAGAGTCGGCGTCGAGGACGTCTACCTCCGTGCCATGCGATGCATAAACACGGTTGGCCGAGCCGTCGAAGACGATATAGTCAAAACCGCCATCGCCCGGCACGGGGTACTTCTTCGTCAGCTTGAACCCGGGCGCCTCCGCGGCTGTCGCAAGGGTGGCCACCGCGGCCAATATCCAGAATCCAGCGGGTAGTTTCATGGGAATCCTCCTCTCGTAAGGACGTGGCTCGGTCTTACTTATTAACGCTGCCGTCGGAATTAACGGCGATTTCCGATTTCCGGCCGTTTTTCTGGATGACGGCTTCGTAGCTCACTACCGATCCCTTGGTAACCGATTCGACGCTCAAAATCTTGCCGGACCCGGCCTTGGTCCGAAGGGCCCTCTGCGCAGCTTCGGGTATGCTTTCGAAGGCGGTCGCCTCTTCCACCTCCACGACCGCGCCCGTACTGTCCATCAGGATGTCGCGGGATTTCCCATTGACCGTGGTCTCGGCTTCGTAATACGTCTTACCGTGCTCCACTTCCCTCGACAGCCCGCGCAGCTTCGCCGTCTTGATTTGCTCCTCGACGGCCTTTTGCACGGGAGGCGGCAGATCCTTCATTTGAACGCGCGTTTCCGCCGCAAACAGCGTGAGGGAGAGCACGGTCACGGGCCAGATGAGCTTCGTTTTCATGCGCTCTCCCACGGATTGAGCTGCGGCACGCCGGAAGGCTCGAAATCCGCGGTGTTCCGGGTCATGATATACAGGCCGTGCTGGCGGGCGGTGGCCGCGATCAGACCGTCACTGGCTGGTATCGTGCGGCCCCCTTTTTGCGCCGCGGCTGCGAGTTCGCCCCACATGCGGCAGGTTTCCAGATCGATGGGAAGAAGCCGGTCGCCATAGTGCCGTTCCAAGGCCCGCAACCAGCTTTGCAGGAGGCGCTTCTTCTGGCCGTCTGGCAGAAGCGCCACGCCTTTGACAATCTTGCCGATCGAGATCGCGCTGACGAACAAATCGTCACTGTCGAGACCCCGGATGGCCCGCGCCACGCCCGGGTCCGGTTTTGGGAGGCGCAGTTCGGATACGACGCAGGTGTCCAGCAACACTCTCACAGTTTCACGTCCCGCATGGGAGACCGGTCGCGCGCCAAGTCGACTCCCTCCAGGCTAGGACCCTTGGCGGTGAGAAACTCTTTGAACCCCTGGCGCTTGCCGGTTAGCTTCTCGTATTCCCGCTGGGCCACGATGACCACCACATCGCCGCGCCTGCGCACGAACTGGGGGCCTTTGGCCAGTGCCTTGTTCACAACCTCGCTAAAGCGATTCTTGGCGTCTGCAAGCTGCCATTCCATGACGATCCTCCTAGCTAGACAATCTAGCTAGATTATGGCACAGAATGCGGCCCTGCGCAAGCGCCCGCGGAATGGCCGGAATGGCTTACTCCTGCCGCAGCGCCACCACCGGGTCGATGCGCGTCGACCTGCGCGCCGGCACGTAGCACGCCAGCAGTGCCAGACTGGCCAGCAGCAGCGGCGCGCCCACCAGCAGCACCGGGTCGTCGCCCTGCACCGACGCCACCGAAAAGAACATCTGCCGAAGCAAGTGCATTCCCGCTGCCCCGGAACGCGCTGCCAGGGTTGAGATCCGTCGCTATCGAGTAGCAGCACTCGGCGGCTCCCTGCAGCACTGCCGCCGGGAGGGTCCAGTGAATGCCGCCATCCTCGGAACGGTAGACCACCAGCGAAGCGCGGGAGCGGTCCGGGTCCAGGGCCAGCGCCGCCAGGTTCAGGGTACCGTGCGCGTCCATCGCCAGCACCGGTCCCACCACACCCGCCCATTCCGTTTCCGCGGGCAACGGCCAGGATTCCTTCCAGCAGGTGCCGCCATCGAAGCTGGTGCGCGCGGAAATGACCGGCACACCGCCCGGTAAAGTGATTCCCTCGACGCCCACAATGTGCTGGGAGTCGAGCGGGTTCACTAACAGCGCGGATGCGTTCCGGGCGGTGGCGGGGCCTTCGCGTTTGCCGCCGCGTTTGTGGGCCGGCTTCACAGTCTCGGTCATAGGCGCCGGTCAGTCTTGACTATATTGTGACGCAAAATCGACATATCGTTTCCTATATTGTGCGCGCACTCCGGCCGGTTCGCGCCATTGGTGCGTAGCTTACTGTAAATTCAGGAGATGCTTGAAACTCGGCGCCCCGGCTGTTAACCTTTGCGGATTTGTCTGACAACCCTCAGCCATAACCTTAGTCTGACCTGACTGCAATTTGACCTGACTGCCGCACCCGCCGCATGCGGCCAGGCAGCCGGCCGCAAATGTTATGATGACCCCTGACTACATGCAGCAAATGCGTCCCTTGGCCCTGATTACCGGCGCTTCGAGCGGTATCGGCGCCACTTTCGCCCGTCAACTGGCCGCGCGCGGCTACGACCTGGCGCTGGTTGCGCGGCGGCGAGACCGGCTGGAACAGGAGGCCCGCGCCATCCAAGCCGGCCATTCCGTGCAGGCTGAAATCCTGCCGGCCGATCTCACCCGCGATGCGGATTTGAAGGCCGTCGAAGATCGCATCGCCGCCGCGCCGAATCTTGAATTCCTGGTTAATAACGCCGGATTCGGCATCACCGGGCGCTTCTTTTCGGTTCCGTTGGACGGCCAGGACCAGATGCACCGGCTGCACGTTCTCGCGCCTATGCGGCTAATGCATGCCGCACTCCAGGGCATGGTCGCCAGGGGGTGCGGTAACATTATCAACGTCTCCTCGGTTTCGGGCTTCGGACAGAACCCCGGCAGCGTCAGCTATTCCGCGACCAAGACCTGGATGAGCAGTTTCACCGAGGGCATCTACATGGAGCTGAAGAGCATCGGCTCGCCGGTGCGGGTGCAGGCGTTGTGCCCCGGCTTCACGCTCTCCGAGTTCCACGACACCATGCATTTCGACCGCAAAACGATTCCCGCCTGGATGTGGATGTCCGCGGACGAGGTGGTGGACGCCTCCCTGCGCGCCCTCGACCGCGACCAGTTGTTCGTAATTCCCGGCTGGCGCTATCGCCTGCTGGTCCGCATTATGCGCGCTTTTCCGCGGCCCCTGCATCACGCGCTGGCCATCAAATACGCTCGCGGAACGGGGCGGGACAGGGCCTAAGAAGCGGAAGACAGGAGACAGAAGTCAGACTCGCAATCGCCCCGGCGGCCATTCTGTCTTCTGACTCCTGTCTCCTGACTTCTTCTTCCGTCTCACTCAAATCGCAGCGCATTCATCGGATCCACGCGTGTCGCCCGGCGGGCCGGCGCCAGCGCCGCCACCACCGATACCGCCAATGGCACCAGCGCCACCCCGCCGATGGTCAGCGGGTCCCGCGCGCTCACCTGGAACAGCAGGCTACTCAAGATCCGGCCGGCCGCCAGCGCGCCCGCGATGCCCACCGCCAGCCCCGCCACCACCGGACGGATCCCTTGCCACAACACCATCCGCTGCAGACCGCCCGTGTCCGCGCCTAATGCCAGGCGGATGCCCATTTCCGTGCGGCGGCGCGCCACCGAATACGAAACCACGCCGTAAATGCCGAACCCGGCCAGGGCCAACGCGGCGGCGGCGAATAACATCACGAGCATCATCTGGAAACGGCGCTGCGCCACCGAGTTGGCCATCACTTCTTCCAGCGTCTGCATCTTCGGAACCGGCACGTCTGCGTCCACCTGGTGGATCGCCTCGCGCACGCCCGCCGCAATGCCACGCGGGTCCATCGTCGTGCGCACCAGCAGCGCAGCCGATAGCCGCGGGCGCTGCCAGTACGGAACGTAAATGATCAGCACCGGGTCTTTGTCGAGGCTGGTGCTGCGGACGTCCGCTGTCACCCCAACCACCTCCTCCAGAGTCTCATTGTGCAGCATGCGGCGCCCGAGCGGGCTCTGGCCCGGCCACAAGCGCCGGGCGGTGCCTTGCGAAACGATCACCACCTTGCGATTGCGCTGGCTATCGTCGAACGGCCGCCCTTCGCGGAAGGGGATGCGCAACGTCTTGAAGTAATCCGGGCTCACGAATCGCACGTTCACCATCGGGCGCTCGAACAGGGGGCGCTGGTCGCCTTCAGCCGCGACCAAATCGAGCCAGGTTTCGCCTTGCAAGGGAAGCGCGGAGACCAGCCCGGCGGAGAGCACACCCGGCAGCGGCCGCGTCTTCTCCAGCAGGCGATCGAAAAAGGCGGCTTGCTGCACCTTCTCGGTGTACTTGGTGGACGGCATCGCCACGCGGACAGCCAGCACACGCTGGATATCGAAGCCCTTATCCACATGCGTCAGGCGCACGAAGCTGCCGATCAGCAGACCGGCGGTAATCAGCAGCACGGCGCCGAGGGCCGCCTCCACGGCCACCAACACGCCGCGCAGCCGCACACCGCGCCGGCCCTCGGTAGTGGTGTAACTGCCGGACTTCAATGCTTCCTGAGGATGCGCCCCAGCGGCACGCAGCGCGGGCAGGATGCCGAACGCCACGCCGGTGACGAGCGAGATCAGCAAGGCGAAGCCCAGGACGCGCCCATCCAGGCTGACCTCGCCCAGGCGGGGCAGATCCAGCGGCGCAGCGCCCACCAGAAGCCGACCGCCGCACGCCGCCAGCACGATCCCCAGAATGCCGCCCGCCAGCGCGAGCACCAGGCTTTCCGTCAGCGTTTGGCGCACAAGCTGTGCGCGGCCCGCTCCCAACGCCGTGCGGATGGCCGATTCGCGCGCGCGGCCGGCCGTGCGCGCCAGCGAAAGATTCGCGAGGTTCACGCACAGGATCAGCAGCACCGCGCCCACGGCTCCCAGCAGCACCAGCAATCCGCGGCGCGACTGCCCCACGATGTCCTCCTGCAACGAAGACATCTCAGCGTGCAGGTCCATCTTCTCCGGGATCCGCTTGGAGATCTCAGCCTGTATCACGTTCAGTTCGGCAAGGGCCTTCTGCGGACTCACGCCCGGCCGCAGGCGCGCGATAGCCGCATAATTGTAATCGCCGTTGATCTCTTCGAAGTCGTCCTTTGAGTAGCCCAGCGGCTGGAACACGTCCGTTTTGGGGCCCAGACCCTCGCGGTTGGGGAACTGGAATCCAGGCGGCAACACCCCCACCACCACGTGCGGCCGTCCATTCAGCGTGATCTTCCGGCCGACAATCGCGGGGTCGGCGCTGAACCGCCGCTTCCAGAGCGCATCGGAAATAACCGCCACTTGATTGTGACCCTCGGGATCTTCCTCGTCCAGGAAACCGCGGCCCAGTTGCGGGCTGACTCCCAGAACCCGGAAGACGCTCGCGGAGACCAGCGCGCCGTTGAGCAATTCAGGCTCGCCCACGCCCGTCAGATTCGGCGCGGAGGTTTCCATGATGGCAATCGATTCCAGCGCCGAGCAGCGCTTTCGCCACTCGTAATAATGGCTGAAGTTGACCGGCAGGCTCGGATACAGGTGCGCGAGCTTGGGGATCGCCTCGCGGATCGTAAACAGCCGCCCCGGATCGCGGTACGGCAGCGGGCGCAGCAACACGCCGTTCACTACCGAAAAGATGGCCGTATTGGCGCCGATACCCACGGCCAGGCTCAACACGGCCATGGATGCGAATCCCCGCTCGCGCAGCAGGGTTCGGAAAGCGTAGCGAATGTCGTTCCACATGGATTTGGCGGGCGCGCCAGCGGCCCTAAGAATAATACGTTCGAAGGCGCCGCTGGTTCCGAAAGAACTGAGAGAATCCGCCAGAAGCGGAGGTAGAATGAAACCGGATCGCGGTATCGGTTTTGACGGGGCGACCATATTGTAACTGAGCGATCCATTTGCCCGCCTTGGGCGGGAGAGGAACTGACAATGGTGCCTGCATCTCAAATGCGCGCGGGAATGGCGATTGTTTTCGAAAATCAGACTTATCGCGTGGTCGGCGCGGAATACCATCCGGGCCAAGGCCAGATGGCGGCGCCACGCACGCGCGCTTGCAGAATATCGATACCGGAACATTTCGAGAGCATAGCTTCCGCGCCGAACTGAGGCTGCAGGATCTGCCAGTCGAGAAGCAGGCGTTGGAATTCCTGTACATGGACGGCAATCACTGTTGTTTCATGGATCCCGGAAACTACGAGCAGGCCGAAATCGCCAGATCGGTGGCCGGTGCCCGCGCCGCCTTCCTGGAACCGGGGATGAGGCTAACGGTCGAATTCGTAAGCGGCCGGCCGGCCCACCTGATGTTTCCGGATGCCATCGAGGCGAAAATCGCGGACACCGCTCCCGCCGCGCACTAACAGGCGGACAGCGCGTTCAAGCCGGCAAAGCTCGCCAACGGCATCGAAGTGAGGGTGCCGCAATTCATCAAGACCGGCGACATGATTCGGCTCGATCTGGAGACCATTAAGTACATGGATCGCGCGCGGCCCGACACCAAAGCGAAGCATGCGTGAGGCCCCCGCGAGGACCGTTCAGTCCGGCTGCCGCCGGCACACGCCGCCGGCGGTTCCGAGATCTGAAAACGTGGAATTCGCGGACGGCCAGACGGGCGGACTTAGCAGCGGTCACGGTAATCCTTCTCCCCGACTTTCGCGCGGCCCCGGCGGCCAGTTCGTCCATCGAGGCCTGGATTTCTTGGTGCAAGCTTATTCTGAGAGACGATGGCCATGAAGCGGCACCCACCGCCCCGAGGCTCGGGCCAACCCCCTTCGCCAGAAACCGGCATCGTCAGGCCGCATACCGGATGACCTCCAGATCCGCGGATCCATCCACGCCGGCGAGACGTTGCTCGACTTTAATCGACGTGTTTGGAGTCTGGCTCGACAGAGAGCGACATGCAACGGGTTGAGTTTCTCAATTCGGCTATCTCCTAGCGGTAGTTTACAAGATAGCGGGCGATTCGGAGGCAAGCTTTGGTTGCTGAGATGTTTGAGGGGAAGCGGTGTGTATGACCTAACGCGACGGAGAGGCGTAACGTTTCAGGTCCAGCAGAGAAAACAACCGGCTCTGCAGCGGGCTCATGCGGGTCAGACAGGTGGCTGTCGTGTGCTGTCGCTGGCCTTGCCGGCGCGGGTAAACGATGAGGGTCTCCTGAATTTCACCCAACTCTTCCAGAATGCGGTTGACGCTCAGTTCCTCACCCTGACGGGCCAGTTCCCGCTGTAGCAAGGAAGTCAGCAGGAGCGCCAAGACGCAGTAGAAGGCGTGCACCTGGATTTTGGAGTCGGTCCAGTGATACATGGGGCTCCAGCCCAGGAAATGGGGATTTTTCATCTGCCGGAAAGCGTTCTCGATGTGGTATTGCGAGCGATAAGCCAGCACAATGTCTTCATCCAACCAGTCGGCGTTATCGGTGAACAGAATGGTTTTGCCGAGTTGCACCCGGCACAGGCGGTCCAGCGCTGCCTGGTCGGTGGAATAGGTGAGTTCCAGACCTTTGCGGACAGCGCCTACCTCGGCCTTGAGAATCAGCTTCACAAACTGCCCCGAGCAGATCGCCTGGACTTGCTTTCTCACTGACTCCAGCGCCGGCGCTTTGCCCTTCACCCTTCCCTGTCGCCAGCGTCTGAGCTGCTGCTGCAAGTCCCGCAATTTGCGCCGCGCCTTGTTTAAACTGGCGGTCAGACCCTGGAGTTGCCCGTCGAGCAGATTCGGATTGAACGTGATCAGGACCGTGCGTGTTTGGCCGAAGACTGTTTTCTCGGTGCGGTAAACCTCCACCCCTTCTAACTCTAACCGTGGCGTGGTGAGAGCGCGGAACCGGCGGCGGGGAACGGCCAGCAGATCCGGATGTTGCGTGGGGACCAGCGAACCGACGAAGTGAAAGGGTGTCTCGGTCAAGGTGTGGAACGCTTCGGCGCTGTTGTTGCCTTTGTCGAAGATCAGCGTGATGTGATCACAGGACTGGACCAAATGCCGGTAGTGGGCGGCCAAGTCTTCGGTGATGGAACGGAACTCGACGCTGTCGTGGAGGTTGCCGGCATAGACGCGGTGAAACAGTGGGATGTGAAAATCGGTGCTCACCAGCAGGCCCAGATTGACTTGCCGCAGGTCGCCTCGCTTCTGTTTGTTATGGCCGCGCTGGGGCAGTTGGGAAGGGGTGCGGGTGTTGATGTAGGTGAAGAAGTTGGTGCCGTCGTAAACCAAGGCACGGAGATCGAGCTGAAATCGTCAACAAGCTCGGCATCTCACTCGACGGATTGCGCGACCTGACCACGCAATGCCAGCGGGTGTTCAACCCCACCTATCGCGACAATCCGGACGTCGCGTACTTTTCGGTTGCCGGACGCGGCCGGACCGGCTATCCGCCAGTCTCCGCCCCGTTGTTCCTGTTCCACCAGTACATCTCGGCCAAAACCGGCGACGCCAACCACGGCCTGATCGCGGTCACGAGCGCGAAGTGGGGGACCTTCGACCCGAACCTCTGGGAGGCCGANNGGCCGGCTACAACCTGGATAACCTGTTGATCCCGCCAGACTTTCCGTACCTTGCCAAGTATGACGCGTTGCTGGCCAACGTAGCGCATCTGATTTAATCGTCTTTTAATGACCAATAACTCTTGACTCTGAGTCACAGCTTGTTGTACGATCAACTCATGGACACCGCAACAAAAACTCGCATCCTCTGTTGCTCCTGCCTGTCCAGTTATCCACTCTCATCGTTATTGTATTGGTAATTGCCGGCCCGGAAGGCGTGGGATATCGGCAATCCCGGCTGGTTTGCCGGCCAGTCTGCCCCGGCACGTTGGCGTTCGCCTCGCCGGCCTTCCGCCAAGCCATATATTCGTGTAAGTTCTTTGACATCGGGGAGATGGGTGAGTTGGTCTAAGCCGCTGCGCTGTAGCTCCAGTAACCTTTCGGGAAAACCTCGCAGGTTCGAATCCCGCTCTCCCCGCCAGTGTGCTCCGGATGCGGATGGTGACGCGAGTGGCCTCCAAACCCACGATTGGCCGTTCGAATCGGCCCCGGAGTGCCATGGGCCTGTGGTGGAATTGCATACACACCAGTCTTAGAAACTGGCGTCTTCGGACATGAGAGTTCGAGTCTCTCCAGGCCCACCAAGTTATGCGCCCCTGGCGGAACGGTTTACGCAGCAGCCTCAAAAACTGTGGCCTTCGGGCATCTGGGTTCAAATCCCAGGGGGCGCACCATGCGCCGGAACGCAAAGTGGAGGAGCGGCGGGACTGCAAATCCCGAGTTAGTGGTTTCGACGGCCACCCGGCGCTCCAATGCGGAGACGTAAGCCGAGTTACGGCCTAGCGGCAGCCCGCTCGAAACGGGAGGGCCCTTCGGGGCGTCTGGGTTCGAGACCCAGCGTCTCCGCCATCCGAATATCGACGCGGAAGAACACCAGGGAGAGGAGGTTTCTTGCGCGACGGCACTCAGGCACTTTCTTTGGGGAATTGGCGAAGCGCGAACTCACCCCACTTGGCTAGCTCTTCCGCTTCCTCGCGGGAAAGCGAACGGCTTGTAGAATCTCCTCCGGAACAGCGGAAGTCGAGGGAGCGCGGCTCATATCCTATCATCGATCCTACCACCGAATACTAACGTGCGCGGCTCAGTAGATCTGGTACGACCGTTACAAAGCCGCCTTCACCACGCTCTCCAGCGCATCCGCGGGCGTATCACCCTCGAAGCGCTGCAGCGTCTTCCCGTGGCGGTCAAAGACCACCGTCGTAGGCAAACGGCCCACGTGGAACAGATCCGTCGTCTTCTCCGATCCCAGCGCCACGCGGTACTTCATCGGGTGCTTCTTGAGGAACGATTTGACCAATGGCGCGCCGCCATCCACGTCCATGGATACGCCCAGCACCACCACGCCGCGGTCCGCGTACTGCTCGTGTAACCGGTTAAAGGTTGGAATCTCCTTCAGGCACGGCACGCAGTAAGTTGCCCAGAAATCTACCACCACCACCTTGCCCTGCAGGGCGGCGGTGTCTACCGGCGCGCCATCGAGCGTAGTCACCGGCAGGGCCGCCAGATCGCTCTGCGCGCTTTCGACTGGAGCCGCCGCGGTCGCCGCCGGTTTCGCAGTCACGCCTTTCTGCAGAAACGCCAGGTACACGCCCGCATCTCGGGTCAGGCCCCCAGACGTGGCGACGGCGTTCCCATCGGCATCCAGGATCGCGTAATACGGTATGGCAGGCGTATGGAATTTACTGTCCTCCAATTCCTGATTGGCCAGCGAAGCTGCGTNNGCCGGTGAAGTTGACGAACACCAGCCTGCCTTCGTGCCGCGCGCGGTCGAGCGCCTCGCGATACTGGTTCTTCATCCAGACCAGCCCGCTCTGGCCTGCCCCGCCAAGCCCGCCGCTGCCCGAAGCCACTGGAATATATGCGTCCAACTCTCCGAGCTTGGCACCGAACATCCCCGGTAGCAGGCTGATCGCGAAGATCAGGAACACCATCCCAGTCAGCAGGCGCCCCAGCCCCATCGGCTCGTCTTTGGAAATGCCCTCCAGGCGCAGGAAGCCGAGCAGATACAGACCGGCCATCGCGAACAGCACGATCCACGCCGCCAGGAACCGCTCGCGCGTGATGACGTTCCATTGCAGCACCTGGTCCACGCTGGCCAGGAACTTCAGCATGGCGGCCAGCACGATGAATCCCATCACCACCTTCACTCGCGCCATCCAGGCGCCGCTTTTGGGCAGGCGCTTCAGGTACGACGGAAACAGCGCCAGCAGGAAGAACGGCAGCGCCAGGCCGGAGGCGAACGTGAGCATGCCCAGCAGCGGCCGCGCTCCTCCGCTGCCCACCGAAGCCGCCAGGAGCGTACCCATGAAAGGCCCCACGCACGCGAACGAGGAAAGCGAGAACGTCAGCCCCATCAGCAGGGTGCCCGCGATGCCGCCCTTCTGCGTGCCCCGGTCCAGGCTGGTCAGCACCGACGACGGGATGGTGATCTCGAACGCTCCCAGCAGGCTCAGCCCGAACGCCAGAAAGACCAGGGCAATGAAACCGTTGACCCAGGGATTCGATCCGAGTTGCACCACGCCGAACGGGCCCAGAATGGCCGTGGTGAGCAGACCCAGCCCCGAGAACAGCACCACGATCCCCAGGCAGAACAGTACCGCTTGAAAGATGCCTTCGCGCCGGGTCCCCTGGCGGTTCAGAAAGAACGACATCGTAATGGGAATCATGGGGAAGACGCACGGCGTGAAGATCGCCGCCAGGCCGAAGCCGAAAGCCACCAGCAGGAACGCTCCCAGGCTCTGGGTGCCCGGGCTAACCTGCGCGGACGGCGCCGCGGCTGCGCGCGTTTTCGGCGGTCCGGTCGCCTCGGCGTATCCCGCGGGAATGGGTGGGGCGGCGCCGTGCGCCGCCGGGTCAACGGTCAATGTTGCGCTGGCCGTGCGGCGCCGCGGTGGAATGCACACCTTGTCGTTGCAGGTCTGGTAGCGGACTTCCGCGGAAACCTCCGAGGCGCCCGCCGCGGCGTCCGGCTTCAGTTGCAGCTCAAGCAGGAAAACCGCGGAGCCTTCGTAAGTCTCCGTATCAAGCTGGAAGTTTGGATCGTAAGCCTTCTTGGGAGGCGCCGGGAACACCCGGATCTTCTCCACGGCGGCATTCGCGGCCACCTTGATCGTGGTGGGAATAGCCCCCGCGCTGGTCATCGAATAGAGGTGCCAGCCCGGGTCGATCTGGCCCTCCAGACGCGCCAGTACCTTCGATCCCGGCGCTGCGGCCCTAGGTTCCAGCGAGAGCGACCACTTTACGTTGTTGGGACCCTGCGCCACGGCCGGCAGGGCCAACAAAGGCATCACAAGCAGGAGCCAGCCTAAAACGCTACGTGTTCGGCAGCCCATTGGCGTAACTCGTCCTCGATGCGCTCGTTGACCTTTCCGCTGGAGAACTCCGCGCCCACCCGGATAGCGTTCTTGATGGCATTCGCGTTCGACCGGCCGTGGCATATGATACAGATGCCGCGTACTCCCAACAGCGGCGCGCCGCCGTATTCGGAGTAGTCCACGCGCTTCTTAAAATCGGTGAAAGCCGCCCGCGCCAGCAAAGATCCGATCTGCCGCGTGATGGTGGCCCGCAGCGATTCCTGCAACATCTGCTTGAGCATGTCCACCAGCCCTTCGCTGACTTTGAGCGCCACGTTGCCGATGAACCCATCGCACACGATCACGTCGGACTTGCCCGTGTAAATATCGCGGCCCTCCAGGTTGCCCACGAAATCGATAGGCAGGCTCTTGAGCAAGGGCGTCGCACCACGCGTGGTGTCGTTGCCCTTATGCTCTTCCTCGCCGATCGAGAGCAATCCGACCTTGGGACGCGGCTGATGCAACACCACGCGGGAATAAACCTCCCCCATCACCGCGAACTGCGCCAGCATGCGCGGGGAACAATCCACATTGGCGCCCACATCGATCACCACCACGGGCTTGCCGATCAGCGTCGGGAAAATGCCCGCCAGCGCCGGACGGTCCACGCCGTGTATGACACCCTGCACCATCTTGGCGGTGGCCATGACGGCCCCGGTGTTGCCGGCCGAGACGAATCCCTGCGCGATGCCGTCGCGCACTAGGCGGGAGGCCACCCGCACGGAACTGTCGCGCTTGGCCCGGACGGCGCGCGCCGCGCTGTCCTCCATGGTGACCTGCTGGGTGGCGTTGACCACCTCCACCGGCAAGCCGCGGTAGTCGTCGTATTGCTGCAACTCCCGCCGCAGAACTTCCTGCCGGCCGACCAGGATGACCCTGATCCCCAACGCTCTGGCCGCCTCGACGGCCCCCTCGACTTCCGCTTTCGGGGCGTTGTCTCCGCCCATTGCGTCAACAGCAATGGTGACCATGTTGGGCGGGTGGCTACTCCTGCTCGACTTCCACGACTTCGCGGCCCTTGTATTGTCCGCAGTGCGGGCACACGCGATGCGGCAGCTTGGGCTCATGACAGTTGGGGCATTCGGACATCCCGGGCGTTTTCAACGAATCGTGCGCACGGCGATTTTGTGTCCGTCGCGCGGAGTGGCGTCGTTTCGGATTCGGCATTTCGGTACCTCAAAGAGTTTACCCCGGAACTGCGGGGCTTTCAAAGTGTTTTCAGGTCCTTCAGACCTTGGAGAGCGGCCCACCGGTTGCCGGCCCGCTCATCCTTGCAGTCGCACGGCGTTTCATTGCGGTTCTTGCCGCACGTCGGACAGATCCCTCTGCAATCTTCGTTGCAGACTCGCTGCATGGGCATGACCAGCAGGATTTGTTCGCGTAAAAGGTCTTCCAACTCCATCCCGCCGCCCTGGTAGAAGCCCAATTGAGCTTCGCCTTCATCGATCTCCACTTCTTCCTCCCGCGCGATGAAAGACGCCGGCCGGTAGAAGAGATCGAAACTGGTGTCCAGCGGAAATCGCGCGCGGCCCAGACAGCGGTCGCACTCCGCCTCCATCTGCACTTCGAAGCGGCCCTGGATGCGGACTTCGCCCTCGGTATTGGCCAGCAATTCGGCCGTTCCCAGCGCGTGCAGCGGACCCGCCTGCCAGATTTCATCTTGCTCGAAATCCAGATCCTGGGGCGCGAAAGTCTCGTCGAAACGAATCTTACGCAATTCCATCTCTTTGATGCTAAGGAACATAGGAATACCCGGGAGCGGGGAAACGCAACTGTCATTATAGCGCAGACACGTTCGCGGGAAGTGTGCGACACTGCGAACAGTCGCCGCCCCACATGACCCAGGAAGATCTCAACCAAATCCGTGCGATCATGCGCGAGGAAATAGCAAGCAGCAACGAAACTCTCTCCGCTGCCCTACGCACAGAATTCGCCGTTGGTCTGGAGAGACTCCGGACGGAGTTCCACGACCATCTGACGGCCGTCTTGGTAGCCCTCCGTCAGGAATTCACAGAACGGCTGGGAGCCGCGACCGGCTCCTTCGACACCGATTTTTCAGAACTCCGCAAAGAACTGGCCCAGCGCATAGATGCCCTGGGCCGTCGCATGGACGCCCTGGAACATCGCATGGACCGCATCGGAGAAACCACTGCCACGATCGCCACGGAGCTTGCTACGCTGACCCGCTGGGCCAACCGTCTCGACCGGGAAAACCTGGAAACGCTAAATACGCAAGCGGCTCAACAGCGCGCTATCGACGATCTTGCGAAACGGCTCCACCCGCCGAACCAGCCTCCGAGCTAACTCACTCCCGCCCCGACTTTGCGCGATTATCGAGAGATGCAGGCAATCTCCGACGATCCCGTGCAAGCCCTTGCGCTGCTGCCCCTGGATCAGGGTGAGGAGACCGAGCGCCAGTGGCTGCAGAATACCCTCGCGTGGCTGAAGAGCGCGCCGCCGGAGACGCGCACCCAACGCCTCCGCCATCTGGCCGAAGGCATGCGCAAGCTGCCTGACGCGGGGCAGAGATTCCAGCAGATATGGGGCAAGGCGTGCCCTTCACGGCTGTTTTCCGAGGCGGGATTCGCGGAGGCCACCTCGTTGCCGCGAGAGCTGATCGCGCGCCTCAAGCGGCGCATCCTTCCCCAGTTGGAAGATGAACTCGACCTGTACGCGGCTCTCCATGTGACGGATCCGGATGCCGCGGATGCCGAGTGGATCGCCGGTCTTAACGAAGCGGACGCATCCGAATGGCGCGAGTTGCTGGGCAGTTCGGCCGGCCACCTCCTTGCGGCAATCCGTCTGCTGGCGATTCGGGCCGCGTCGATCGGACTGTCCAGCGGCGTCATGAAAGTGATGCCGCACCGGTGTGAAGCCGAATCTCCCTTCCTAAATCTGCTGGATGCCGCAGACCAGTTCGCGCGCTCGCCTGGCGGCGCAGGTATCCGCGATGCATTGAAAGAAACCATCTTCAATTGCCGGGTCTCCACCGGCATCTCGCAATGCACGCCTGGAGGAGCAGGGGGTTTCGTCAGACCTGGTCTTTCGCCTGGATCTCGTGAGCGCGCAACTTGAAAGGATGGAGGCGCTTTTGCGCCTGAGCTCGGGCCGGGAAGATGGGCGCGCGTTTGCATCCATGCTGGTGCGCGTGGTGGAGCATGGGTTATGGCGCTGTGGGAGCCGGAGGCATCACGGCGTTCACAGCCCTGTTCAAATACGTTTTCGCTGCCATGGCGCTGGCGCCGCTGTGGACCGGAATCGCGCATAGCCTCAATTACACCGCCAGCTTTGTACTGATGCAGTTTCTGGGCTGGATGCTGGCCTCCAAGATGCCGTCCATGACGGCGGCGGCTCTTTGCAGCGCGTTGGAGAAGGACGATGGGATGCGATCCGAGGTGAGCCTGGTTACCGCCATCACTCGGACTCAGACCATTGTGACCGTAGGAAACCTGCTCGGCGCGATTCCCGCGTCGATCCTGATCGACGTCTTGATGCAATGGAAGAATGGCAACCCTTTCCTCACCCACGATGCCGCGCTGCACGGCATTGAATCCATGCATTTGTGGCGGTCCCCGACCGTTCCGTTTGCGGCGCTCACCGGCTGCTTTCTGTGGCTTTCCAGTTTGGCTGCCGGATGGACCGCCAACTGGATGGCGCTGCACCGCCTTCCGGCGGCCCTCGCGCAGAGCCGGAGACTGCGGCGGTCTATGGGCACGGAATCGGCCGTGGATCTGGCGCGGATCGTCGAACATCACCTGAGTGGGGTCGTTGGATATGTTTGCCTGGGCCTGCTGCTTGGCCTGCTTCCGTTTGTCGGCGTCTTCGCCGGCGTGCCGGTCGAAGTCCGGCACATCACCCTGGCGAGCGCATCACTCGCTTACGACGTGAGTTCCCTGGCCTGGAGCGGACCCTTACCTTGGCGCGAGTTGTCGTGGGCGCTGCTCGGGGTGGCGGCGACCGGGCTGCTGAACTTCAGCGTGTCCTTTGCGCTCGGCCTGTGGTTGGCTTTGCGGGCGCGGAACCTGGACACGCGGGGCCGCAGGAAACTGTTAGGCGCGCTGTGGAGCGAACTCTGGCGGCATCCGGTCGGTTCTTGTGGCGTTACGATCCGGACTGACTACTCCGGCAAGAACCGGCGTACGCCCCAATCATACGCCGCCGCGCCGATGATGCCTCCCAGAATCGGCCCGACAATCGGCACCCAGAAGACCATGCGCCCGTCCGTGAGGCCATTATTCTTGAACCCCGCGACCACCGTGAACAGCCGCGGGCCGAAGTCGCGCGCCGGGTTGATGGCATACCCGTGCATCCCGCCGAACGACATGCCGATGGCGACCACCACGGCGCCTACCAGCACCGGCGTCAAATTGGCGCCGGGCGGCTGATTGCGCGCGTCGGTCAGCGCCATCACCATGAACAGCAGGATGGCGGTCCCGATGGTCTGATCGAGCAGACCGGCGCTGGGGACTTCCGGAAACGCCGGGAAAGTGGTGAAGACGCCCGCGGTGTGGTCCAGGTTGGGATCGGCCGCGTGGAACGCGGGCAGGTAGTTCCAAAACACCAGCGCCGCCGCCAGGAATGCGCCCGCCACCTGCGCCAGGATGTACGGCGCCACCTTGCGCCAGGCGAAATCGCGAAAGATGGCGAATGCGATGGTCACCGCCGGATTCAGATGCGCGCCCGAGATGCGCCCCGCGACGTAGCAGCCCATGGTCACGCCCAAGCCCCAGCCGAAGGTGATGTTGGTGAACCCGCCATGCACGACTTCGCCGGGCGTGCCTTTGCCGAAAAGCACCACCATGGCGACCACGCCATTGCCCAGCAGGATCAGGATCAATGTGCCCAGGAACTCGGCTGCCAGTTCCGCGAGGAGAGAGGTTTTTTGCACGCGATGGGCATTCTATCACCCTGCTATCGTCTTTGTCGTGCGCGCGCTATACGGGCCACTGAAGCGCGCGCCAGGCATCCACGCCGCCGTGAAGCGGGTGCACGCGCACGATCCCCCGCCTCTGCAACAGCAGCGCCGCACGGGCGCTGGAAGCTTCGTTTGGTCAACTGCAAAACAGGATGATATCGCGGTCGCGCGGGATTTCGTCGTGGCGTGTCTCCAGGTCTTCGAGGGGAATGCGCAAGGCTCCCGGCACGGAGTCCACTTCGCTTTCGAGAGCGGTCCGGACGTCCACCACCACGATCTCTTCGCCGGCTTCCAGCTTGGTCTTCAGTTCCGCCGCCGTGATGCGCGCCACCGCCAGCTTCTTGAGGAAGCGCCGGCGTTGCGCGAATTTCCAACCGATCCAGGCGGCCAGCAGCCCTACGGCCAGGGGGCGGGTACGCAGCGGGTAGAGCGCCAGCGTGGCCGGGTCGAGGGTGCCGTCCAGGCCAAAGACGAAGATCGGCAGGATCAGCCAGCCGAACGCGAACATGGTGAAGATGACCGTGGTCACGTCCACCGACGCGCGCTGCCCGCGTAGCAGGGCCAGCACGGTGAACGTGCCCGCCGCGACCAGCACGGCGAAGGTGAGGCTGATGATGAAGGAGAGCTTCCCGGCCGTGGACGCGCGCAGCGCGTTGCGCAGCAGGCGCAGCTTCAGCTGGACGAGGATCCGAGCCATGACAATCCCTCCTCGTCGCCCGGCCGCGGGCCAACCAGGTCGATGAACGCCTGCTGCAGGGTCTTGCCGCCCCGCACCTCCTGCGTCGTGCCGGTGATCACGATCTCGCCCTTGTTGATGATGGAGACGTGATCGCAGACCTGCTCGACCAGCTCCATCACGTGACTGGAGAACAGCACGGTGGAACCGGAGCCGACGAAGCGGGTGAGCAGGCGGCGGATCGCATCGGCGGAGACCGGATCCACGCCCTCCAACGGCTCGTCCAGGAACAGCACGGACGGGTTGTGGATCAGGGCGCACCCAAGCGTGGCCTTCTTGCGCATGCCGGTGGAGTAGTCAGCGACCAGCCGCCTGGAGTCTGCGGTCAGGTCGAGCACATCCAGCAGCTGCGCGCCCCGCGACCGCGCCTCGCCGACGGGCAGGCCGCGCAGCCGCCCGGCGTACTCCA
>PKYZ01000717.1 GCA_003132865.1 Bryobacterales bacterium | reverse complement strand
GCTGGCTATTCGGGCGATGGCGGTCCAGCCACCAGCGCTCAGATCGTCGCCACCGGCTTAGCAGTGGATGGTTCCGGCGACATCTACATCGCGGACGACAAAGACAACGTGATTCGAAAGGTAGCGGCGGCGACTGGCATCATCACCACGGCGGCCGGGAATGGCGCCGCCTATTACTCGGGTGACGGAGGCCTGGCCACCAACGCCCAACTTGTGTACCCGCCCGGGGTGGCGGTGGATGGCTCCGGCAATCTTTACATATCTGACCTGAGTGACGTAGTGCGGAAGGTAGTGGCGGCGACTGGCATCATCACCACGGTGGCCGGAAATGGCGCCGCGGGTTATTCCGGCGATGGGGGCCCGGCCATCAACGCCAGCTTCCATTCGCCGTCCGGCATGGCTGTGGACGGCTCCGGCAACCTCTACATCGCCGACACCGGGAACGACGCGATTCGCAAAGTGGCGGCGGCAACTGGCATCGTCACCACAGTGGCCGGGAATGGCGCCGCGGGTTACTCGGGCGACGGAGGTCCGGCCTCTAGCGCCGATCTCTCCGGCCCTCAGGGTGTCGCAGTGGACGGCTCCGGCAACCTCTTCGTTGCAGACACCGGCAACGCCGTGATGCGCAAGGTAGCGGCGGCAACTGGCATTATCACCACGGTGGCCGGGAATGGCACCGCAGGTTATGCGGGAAACGGCGGCGCCGCCATCAAGGCCAAACTCAGTGGACCTTCGGGCGTGGCGGTGGACGGCGCCGGCAACCTTTATATCGCGGACACTCAAAACAACGCGATCCGGAAAGTGGTGGCGGCCACTGGCATCATCACCACGGTGGCCGGCAATGGCGCAGCCGGTTATTCGGGCGATGGCGGCCCGGCCACCAAGGCCGAACTCTACAGCCCTATGAGTGTGGCGGTGGATGGTTCCGGCAACCTCTACATCGTGGACTGGCAAAACGAGGTAATCCGCAAGGTGGCGGCGGCGACTGACATCATTACCACTGTGGCGGGCAATCGCGCCGAGGGTTATTCGGGTGATGGTGGCCCGGCCACTAGCGCCGAGCTCCGTTTGCCAAACAACCTGGCGGTGGATGGCTCCGGCAACGTCTACATCGCGGACAGCGGCAACGCCAGGATTCGAATGCTGGTACCCGAGGCAAGCCACGCCCTGCTGAGTGTGACCAAGACGCATACAGGCAGTTTCACACTGGGACAGACCGGGGCGACCTATTCGGTCGTGGTCAGCAACGCCGCCAACGCGGGAACGACCAATGGCACAGCGACTTTGAGCGAGACCATTCCGGCCGGGTTGACGTTACAAAGCATGTCGGGCACCGGCTGGAACTGCGCATCGGTCGCCGAGACGTGTACACGCAGCGACGCGCTAAGCGGGGGAACCAGCTATCCGCCCATTACCGTGACGGTGAACGTAGCAGATGATGGACCCTCCCAGGTGACCAATCAGGTGACCTTGACGGGCGGAGGCCAAGCGCTGGCCACTGGCGCCACCGATACGGCCACCATCGTGGCTAACCCTTCAACCGCGGTGGTGACCACCGTCTCGGCGGCCAGCGGCACGGCGCCGGTGACGGCGGACTCCATCGTCAGCCTGTACGGCGTGAATATCTCTACGGCGGTCTACACCGCGTCGGCGGGGCCTCCGGCTCCCTTGCCTCCCGCCTTGGGCGGCGTCAGCGCAACCATCACGGATAGCTCCGGAAAGACGGCGCCAATCGGGCTGATCGTGGTCACGCCGAGCCAGGTTAACGCCGTGCTTCCGGCCGGTCTCGAAACCGGTGAAGCTACCATCGATCTGGTGTCGAGCACCGGCCTTCCGATTACGGGCGATGTCACCTTGGTTACGGTAGCGCCGTCGTTATTCACCGCCGACGAAAGCGGCAAGGGCATTGCGGCTGCCCAGGTGGTGATTGCGCATCAGGATGGCAGCCAGACATTCATTGGCGCCATTGCTTCGTGCAACAGCAGCGGCTGCACAGCCACGCCGGTCGATCTCGGATCGAGCACCGACCAAGCCGTCCTGGAGCTGTTCGGAACGGGCATCCGAGGCGCGGGCGGCGCCTCGAACGTAACCGTCACCGTGGGCAACACCCAGGGAACGGTGCAATATGCCGGGGCGCAAGGCGGCGGCGCGGCGGGCTCTTACTATGGCCTGGATCAGGTAAACGTCCTGTTGCCGCGAAGCCTGGTTGGATCGGGCACGGTGAACGTCGTGCTCACAGCGGGCGGACAGACCGCCAATACCGTAACGGTGGACATCCAGTAGTTCCGCGTTAAACCGTGGCGAAGACCTGCGCCTGAAACACACTCAAGCGTGCGTCCGCGCTTTGATATCCCTTGGTGCCCAGCCCGGCCTTCACCGATAGCGAGCTCAGGAACTGCTCGCCGCTCCAATCGCGGCCCCGCCCCACCTGCGGCAGCAGCAGCGCTTGGCGGCCGCCGCAGTCGAGTGTTGCGCCGTGCTGGCCGATGCGAAACGCGCGGGCGTCGCGGATCGGCTTCATGGGAGACAGTATCGAAATCTCGATATCGATTTCGCCTTCCACGCCCAGCACGGTAGGAAAGCGCGGATCGTCCAGCGCCGCCCGCAGCGTCGTCTCCGGCACGTTTTCCGCCAGGCTCTCGTAGCTATTCCGGTTGCCCACGCAGCCCAGCAAGCGCTGCCCCTGGTGCAGGCTGACGAACACGCCCGACTTCCGCGAAAGGGCGGGCGTGATCTCGCGCGGCGGAATGGGCCGGTGCTCGCCGGTGGCGCGAAGCAGCCGGAGGGTCTCCCGGGCGCTTTCGAGCAACAGGCTGCGCTCGGCGGCGTCCACCCAAAACGACTGCACCGGAAAGTAGCCCAGCGCGCCATAGCTGACCGTGTGATCGTAATCGCCCGTGATGTCACCCGATGTCTGGTAATCCAGCATTTCCTGGAAGATCTCGTCTCCGGTGACGAACGCCAGGGTACGCAGCCACAGTGCGATGGGCGAACGGCCGCACAGCGTGGCGCGGCTCTTCTCGATCTCTTCAAGGAAGAACTGCGGGTCGAGGCTGGCCGCGGCTTCCATTGCGCCGCGGTCGAGCTGGGCCAGCCGCGCGGATATCTTCGAATCCGCGGGGAACGGTTGGTAGCCGAAGGCCCGCCCGTAGTGCGTAAGATCGGAGCTGACCAGGAAAACCGTATCCGGCCCGCACAAGGCGGCCAGTGTTTCCGCTGCCGCGTCCCGCTCGTGAGGATCCAGTTGACCGGCGAAGAGCGGCACGACTCGCGCGTGCGGCGCGGCGTGCTGCAGCAAGGGCAACTGGATCTCGACGGAATGATCGCAGATGCGGTCCTCGGCGACGAACCGGAATGGCCGGTGGTTGGCCAGCCGCTCCATGGTCTGGCGGTCGACTGCGACCTCGCCCAGCGGCGTTTCGTACTCATCTATATCCGGGATGGAGACTCCCGGCGGCCCGCCCCTGTGCGCGAACCCCAAAACGACGGCGCGCCGGGGCTGCCGCCGGCGGACATGGCGGTAGGCGGCGGCCGCTACGGCGCCGGAATACTGCAATCCGGCATGCGGCACCACGAACCCCAGCGGGTTCGCGAAGAGAAAGGCGCCGGTTCGTTGCGCGGAAGTTTCGAACAAGTCATCGAGCAGGCGCTCGAGATCCGTGCGGCAGTCCGGATACCACGTACCGACGTACGGCGAAACGTGCACTGCATGCATATGTCACCCTGTTGAAAGCGCAGCCTGGCGGCCTGGGAGGCCGCCGCAGGCCGAGGGCCTGCCCNNCCTGCCCCACTGTCCGGCGATGGAAGTGTTGCAATCGGGACAATGCCCGTCTTCCGTCAGCCGGTTACGCAACACCCGGAATCCGCGGCGCTCGACCACGGCCGCGCCGCACCCCGGGCAATGCGTGTCTTCCAGTTTGCCTAGTTGTCCCGGCAGGTTGCCGGCGTACACATAACGAAGGCCGGCCGCCCGGCCGATTTCCACCGCCCGCTGCAACCCGGCCGCGCCGGTGTTGCCCTGCCCAAACATTTTGTAGTCTTCGTGAAACGCCGTGACGTGCCAGGGGATATCCGGCGAAATGTCCGCCAGGAATTCCGCGATGGCCGTCAATTCCGCCGCCGAATCGTTGAAGCCGGGCACCACCAGGGTCACGATTTCCAGCCAGTAGCCCATGGCGTGGATGCGGCGGATGGAGTCCAGGATGGGCGCCAGGCGGCCGCCCAACTCGTGATAGTGGCGATCGTCGAAGCTCTTCAGGTCCACCTTGTAGAGGTCCACCCAGGGCCGCAGATATTCGAGCACCTGGGGAGTGGCATTGCCGTTGGAGACGAATCCGGTGACGAGGCCGGCGGCGCGCGCTTCGCGAAAAACCGCCACGGCCCATTCGCTGGTGA
>PKYZ01000078.1 GCA_003132865.1 Bryobacterales bacterium | reverse complement strand
CGACGCGAGCCTCCTCTTTTTCCCAGACATCACCATTACTCCGAACCACCACGCGCTGGCCCGGCGCTTCGGCCTGTTCGATCGCTTTTTCGTGAATGCCGAGGTCAGTTCGCAAGGACACATCTGGTCCACCGCCGCCTACGTCACGAACTACGGTGAGAAGGTCGTGCCCTCCGGCTACGCCGGCAAGCGGGCCGACATGGATGGCGAAGAGAGCGATGAGCCGGAACGCGGGTTCCTGTGGACGCTCGCAACCCGAGACGGCATCACTTTCCGCGACTACGGCGAAATGGTCAAGGGGAATCCCGGCTGGCCGGTGACGCAACACGACTTGGGCGCCGACGTGAATCCTGACTACGTCCCGATGGATCTGGTGACGCAGGACCAGAAGCGCGCTGATGTGTGGATCGCCGAACTCCAGCGCTATGTGCGCGACCGCAACATGCCACAGCTTGAAGTCATGTGGCTACCGATGGACCACCTGGCCGCCGGCCGGCCGGGCAAGTGCACGCCGCGCGCGTGCATGGCCGACAACGACCTCGCTCTTGGGCGGATCGTGCAGGCGCTCTCGCACAGTCCGTATTGGAAGGACACGGTGATTTTCGTCGTTGAGGACGACGCGCAGGCAGGGCCCGACCACACCGATTCGCACCGCGCGCCGTTTTACGCCATCTCGGCCTACAACCGGTCGGGCACCGTACATCGCTTCATCAACACGACGGACGTAGTTGCGGCGATCGAGGACATCCTCGGCATGGGGCGACTCTCGAAGTTCGATTACTTCAGCCGGTCCCTGGCAGACATCTTTGCCGACACTCCGGATATGTCCCCGTGGACTGCGATTGTACCTCAGGTCGACATGAATGAGATGAACCCATCCACAACGACGGCGGCAACAATGTCTGAAGGGCTTGATTTCAGCGCGCCGGATCGGGTGAATGACGCGGTGTTCAACAACATTCTTTGGCACATGTTGAAGGGACCGGAACCATTTCCGGCTGCTCAGGCAAAGGCACCGTTGCACCTCTTTCAGGCCGGCCGATGAGACGGCACTGGGCAAGACTTCGCCTTGATATCCCTGCCGGATATGGAAGCCAGAAGTCAGGAGCCGGAAGTCAGAAGGGCAGCGCCGCAACGCGCGGGCCGACGGGAACGCCGCAGACGTCCTCCGTAACGAACAGAATTCCCGTTGGGGCTCCAATAACGGCATAACCGAAGATTCAGTCTGTGGCGCGCCCAATACGGGCTTCGTGTCAGACTTGGAGCGCGTCGCGCGGGGGTAGGTTGAGCACCTCGTTTAGCGAGCCTTGACGGTAGCCTTCCAGGTCGAGCGTCACGTATTTGAAGCCCAGCGCTTTGAAAATGGCCGTGAATTGCCTCGCCATTTCGGGCGTCAAGGCGTTCGCCAGTTCGTCGGGCGCGATCTCCAGCCGCACCAGCTCGCCGTGGTAGCGCACGCGGAATTGGCGGAATCCGAGCGCCTTCACTTCCTCCTCGCCGCGCTCCACGGTCTTGATGTTTTCGATCGTCACCTGCGTGCCGTAGGGGATGCGGGAGCTGAGGCAAGCGGACGCCGGCCGGTCCCAGGTGGGCAGTCCGGCCACGCGCGACAATTCCCGGATCTCCGCTTTACGCAAGCCCGCTTCCACCAGCGGCGCCTTCACCTTGTGCAACCCCGCGGCGTTCTGGCCGGGGCGATAGTCCCCCAAGTCGTCGGCGTTCACGCCGTAGATAATGTTGCCGATGCCACGCTCGCGGCCGACTTCTTCCAGACGCGTAAACAATTCGTCCTTGCAGTGGAAGCAGCGGTTCGCGTCGTTCTTCAGGTAGTCGGGATTCTCGAATTCGTGCGTCTCGATATACTCGTGCGGAATTCCGAACTGCCGCACGAAGGCTTCGGCATCGCGCTTATGCGACTCCGGGATGGAAGCCGAATCCGCGGTCACCGCCAGAGCTCTGCCGCCCAGCACCTGGTGCGCGGCCCACGCCAGATAGGCGGAATCCGCTCCGCCGGAATAGGCCACCATTACCCGATCGAGGCCGCGCAGCACGGAAAAGAGCCTCTCCTGCTTCTCATGCAGCAGAGCGGGATGGGAAACATCGACCAAGGAGGTCATAGCCAAATTATAGCGTTACTCGATGGTGGACTTCAGGACGAAGCGCTCAACCGGGCTGACAAAACGGCCGCGTTCGTCCAAAACCCAGACTTCCTCCAAATAGATCTGCTCATGCGCCGGGTCGGAGGAGGCGAAGGACCCGATACCGAAGCGTCCGCCAATTTTCTGACCATTCTGAAGATGAACAATTATCCAGAACGGTTCGCGTTTCCCAAACACGTAGTCCCAGGGCTTTCGTATCGGGTGTAGGAGGTGCTTGGCAATAGGCCGCCAAGTTGAAAGTCTGAGAAAAAGGAACGGCCAGCAGGCGGAAACGCCGACCATTATCATGGCGACCGACAGCGAATACAGAATGAAATGACTGCGGTAGAAGCCACCCGTCTGGATCAGGGCGATCAGCCAAAACAATGCAGCAAAGTTCAACGTGCTATAGCTGATGGCTTCAAGCAGAGACTTTGAAAAGTCTCTGCGCTCTCCGGGCACCATGAGGTCATAGACCTTGATTGAAATAAACCAGGGAACGAAGAAGACGAGGAAGAGAGTAAGCTTGTCTACGTTCCAGATGTCCATACTCAAATCCCTATCCGCTCCATCCGCTCCATCACAGGCTGAAGCCATCACAGGCTGAAGCCTGTGCTACCGCCCTATTGCAACGGCAGCTCCGGCTGCCCGTTCTCGCCGTTCTTCCCCTCGCCGTTCTCCGCCGCTTCTGGAATGACGGAGGCTGCCGCCACCTGGTCGTCGTCCTCCATCCGAACAAGACGGACGCCCTGCGTGGAGCGGCCCGCCTGCCGGATCTCGGCCGATTCCAACCGGATGATCTTGCCGTTCTTAGTCACGATCATCAGATCGGTATCTTCCCTCACTGACAGAATGCCAACTACCTTGCCGTTGCGCGTGGAGGTCTTCATATTGATGACGCCCTTGCCGCCGCGCGACTGCAGACGGTAGTCAGTCAGCTTGGTTCGCTTGCCGAAGCCATTCTCGGAGATGGATAGAATGAGGCCCTCCTCTTCGACAATTTCCATGCCGACCAGGTAGTCGCCTTCCTCCAGGTCCATGCCGCGCACGCCGCGCGCCGGCCGGCCCATGGAACGCACCTGGCTCTCCGCGAAGCGGATGGCCTGCCCTTTGTGAGATCCCAGGAAGATGTAGTTCTTGCCATTAGTCAGGCGGGCCGCGATCAGCTCGTCGCCTTCATCCAGCGACACCGCGATGATGCCGCGCGCCATGGGGTTGTCGAACTCGGTCAGCTCACTCTTCTTGATCACACCATGCTTGGTGGACATCACGATGAACTGATCGGGCACGAATTCGCGCACGGCCAGGAACGCCTTCACGGTATCGTCCGGCTGCAGGTTGATCAGGTTCGAGACATGCTTGCCCTTGCCGACGGTGGCGGCGTCCGGAATCTCGTAGATCTTGAGCCAATACACGCGGCCCTTGTCGGTGAAGATCAGCAGGTAGCTGTGGGTGGAGGCCACGATCAGGTGCTCGAGGAAATCCTCGGTGCGCGTGCCCATGCCGATGCGGCCCTTGCCGCCGCGCGATTGCCTGCGGTAGGTATCGACGGACGTGCGCTTGAGATAGCCGCCGTGGGTGACGGTGACGGCCACGTCCTCGACGGCCACCAAGTCTTCCAGGCGGATCTCGCCGGTGTCTTCAATGATCTGGGTGCGGCGCTCGTCGCCATACGACTTCCGGACTTCCTTCAACTCTTCGACGATTCGCTCGCGCACCAATTTCTCGGAGCCCAGCAGTTCCAGGTACTCGGCGATGCGGCGCTGGATTTCAGCCAGCTCGTCGGCGACCTTCTGCTGCTCCATGCCGGTGAGGCGCTGCAACTGCAGCTCGATGATAGCCTGCGCCTGGCGCTCGGTGAACTGGAAGGCGCCGATCAGCGAATCGCGGGCCTCGCGGGGGGCGCGCGCGGCGCGGATCAGGCGGATCACTTCATCGAGGTTCTCCAGCGCTTTCTGGAATCCGAGCAGGAGGTGCTCGCGTTCGCGGGCCTTGCGCAACTCAAAGTCGGTGCGCCGCCGGACCACTTCCACGCGGTGCTCGATGAAGAACTTGATGCAATCGATGAGGCCCAGCTCGCGCGGCTGGCCGTTGACGATGGAGAGCATGATCACGCCGAAGCCGATTTGCAACTGGGTGTGCTTGTAGAGATTGTTGAGGACGACTTCGGCCTGCTCGCCGCGCTTCAGCTCGAAGACGATGCGGGTGCCGTCGCGGTCGCTTTCGTCGCGGATTTCCGAAATGCCTTCGATCTTCTTTTCGTTGACCAGGGCGGCGGCATTCTCGATGAGACGCGCTTTGTTCACCTGGTAGGGGATTTCGGTGACGATGATG
>PKYZ01000217.1 GCA_003132865.1 Bryobacterales bacterium | reverse complement strand
TGGCCGGCCCGAACGGGAAGAACTGCGGCGTGTGCGCCAGATAAACCACGCGTCCGGGCGCCGCCTCATGCGCTTCGCGGAGCAGCGCGTGGCCCAAATCTTCCGACGAAACCAGCACCCAATCCGGCTGGAATTCGCGGATCTGCCGGCGCAGCACGGCCGCTTGCCGCGCGCGTTCCGCGACCTCATAAAGCTCGACGCCACGCTCCACGAGCGTTTGCCGGTCCAAGCCTTCTTGCGCCATCTGCGCGCGCTTCGCGGCGCCTTCGGCCAGCGCGGCCGCCACTATACGGCATTCGTGGCCCCGCGCCGCCATATACTCCAGCCACAGCAGGTTGCTGCGCGTCGCTCCTCCGCGGGGCGGCACGTAGGATGCATTGGCGGTCAGCAGAATCCGCATCGCTCAGTAGGGCGCTTCCCCGCTTTCCTTGGCCAGCAACTCGCGCACCTCCTCGTCGGTGAGGCTTTCCACTTCGGCCAACATAGCGGCGTACCGATCCGCGCCCGCCATCTCGATTTCGCGCAGCTCGATGGCCTTGGCCAGTTCCGCCACGGTGAAGTCCGCGCCATACACCACTTCGAGCGACAGTTCGATGCCGAGTTCCTCCTTCAGGCGCGAGAGCAATTGCACGGCCAGCAGAGAATGGCCGCCCAGGTCGAAGAAGTTGTCGTGAATGCCCACTGGCTGCACGCCCAGCATTTCGGACCAGATGCGGCACAGGACGCGCTCCAGGTCCGAGCGCGGCGGCTCCGGCGGAGCAGGCGTTAGCCGCCGAGTGCTTTCAGTCATGCTCTGGTCCATGATTTGTTCGATATTGTGTAGCTCACTGGCGATCCGCGCATACGGAATTCCATCGCGGCTGGCAGTCGCGGGTTGCGGGGCGGCGCCGGCCGCCGGCCGCGGTGCAACCGACGGTTCGTATTGAATCCCCGCTGCGAACTCCGCCGGAAACCGGAACAGCAGCGCTTCGCCGCGCACGCTCTGGAACGGCAGCCCGACACTCTCCAGAAATAGCAGCGCCGGCCGATTGCGCTGGCTGCGCACATAGCGGGCCTCCACGGCGGCGAGGCCCCGCTGCTGCGCGGTCCGCCCGAGCGCCGCGAGCATGCGATGCTCCACCCCGCGGCCCAGCGCGCGGCAACTCAGCAAGAACGTGTCGACGGTGATTGCGTCCACGCCACCGCGGAAAATCATGGCGCCCGCCAGTCCGTAGCTGCCGAAGCGATCGCTCACGTGCACGGTCAGGCATTCGGCTTTGCCCGATTCGAGCAGCGCCTGAATGTCGCTCTCCGACCGCCGCACGGTGGTGAAGTTCATCTGGTTGGTGCGCTCGGTCAACTGCGCGACGCGCGCCAGATCCTTCGGCGACATGGGCGCGATGCGCACTTCAAGCTGCAGGTTCCGGAGAAAATCTTCCAGACTGGCCGCCTGCTTTTCGGCGCGCTGGCGCTCGAGTTCCTGCGCGTACATCGCGGGACGCGCGCGATCCTCTTCGGTCACCCGTAGCCGGTCGAAAGCCCACACGTGCCGCAGAAACTCTGGGATTTCCTCGTCGCGCTGCGGCAGCGTAAGGGCCGGCACTTGCGGATAGGTAGCCTCCACCTCGCGGCACTCGCGGGGGTTGTCGTCCACGAGGATGAAGCTGTCGAGCCCCAGTTCGAGTTCTTCGGCCAGCGCCGCCAGGTTCGCCGGCTTCGACGACCAGTTGATGCGCCATGCGGCGAAATGGTCCATCCGCAGCGCCATTTCGGGATGCAGCCGGAAGGTGTCCAGCACGTCTTCCACATTGTTCTTGCTGCACAGCGTCAGCAGCATGCCCTGCGCATGCTGCGCCAGCATGAACTCCTGCAGTGCCCTGCGCGGCGGGTCCACCACGACGCCTTGCGGCCCGTCCTCGCCGCAGATGCCGCGCCAGAGCGTATCGTCGCAATCGAGCGCGATGACTTTGAATGGCGGCGTGCGCAGCGCGTGGATCTTGCGCGCCACCATGGTGCCCAGCGCCGCGAAATATGCCGGGGTGTAAGGGATGTGACCCAGCTTGTCACCGAGCGCATCGTGCGGCTGCGCCACCGGATACAGAGCGTCGATCTCGTGCGGCGTCACCAGGTGGACGGTGCTCAACTCAGCGACGGCGGCCGCGACGAGATCCTCCATGCGCCTTTGGAAATCGGCGGCGAAGCCGGGCGATGCCGGACAGACGCAAACCAACAGCGGCGCGGCGCAGGACTGCGCGGCTGTGTTCAGGCTGGCGGCGAAGTGTTGGATGTCGGCTTCCAGGCGCACCAAGTCCGGCGCCGCGCCATTCTGCGCATGCGCCCAATCTTCGAACCGCACCAGCACGACGTTCACGCCGTCGCGGTTGGACGCCAGCGCGCCGGCCGCGTCCAGCAGGAGCTGGAACACCTGGTTGTACGGCGCCATCCGGATGCGGTAATCGAAACCCAGCTCGCGCATCCAGAAGGACAGGGTTTGTTCGATAGCATCCGCCGTGTAGGTGGCGCTGACGACGATGGAAGGGCCGGACATCGGATTCACCACCATTATAGGGGGCGGCGGGCGGTGCGCCGGGGCTGCGGCCCTCGGTCCCGTTGTGTGGAGTGGGCACATTTGTCGTACAGTGTAAGGAGACCCGTATGGAAGATCCAAACGCGCCAGCTACCAAAGGCGATATCGCCGATCTTAAAGGACACATGGACGAGCTTGGTTCTGGCCTTAAAGCACAGGTGGACCACGTCCGTTCTGACCTTGTAACACAGGTGGACCAACTCCGTTCGGAGACGAACCACATGTACAACGACCTCGTGGAACGCATCGCCGACGGGGAAACACGGCTCCTCAAAGCCTTCTACAATTTGGCCGAGAGCAATCAGAAGCGGCTCGCCGAGATTGACAGCGACCAAGCCGCCATCCGCAGCCGCCTCGGAAGCGTCGAAACGCGTCTGCTCGAAGTCGAGAAGCGCCTCAACATGCCGCCCGCGGCGTAGCCGTTGGAGCGGGGTCACATTCCGATGGCCGTGAACCAGAGGGTCGTTCCGAAATTCAACAGTGAGGCTGAAGAGGCTCAATGGTGGTATCGGAACCGCAGCCGGATCTCACGCGATCTGATAGAGGCGGCCAGATCTGGGGAGGCGAAGGTTCTTACCAGAGAGCGTCTGCGCGAACGGTTACAGGCGTCCGCGAATTCGCACAAGGCTGGCTAGGCGCTACGGCACCACCACCACCACCTTGCCAAACTGCTCCTTATTCTCCAGCCTCTCGTGCGCCGCGCGGATGTCCTCCCGCGGATAGACCCGGTCGATCACCGGCTTCAACTGTCCGCGGAAGACGAACTGCAACACCCGGTGCAGCTCTCCGATGGTCCCCATGAACGATCCCAGCAGCGAAAGCTGGCGGCTGAACAGGAAGCGCAGGTCCACCTTGGCGTCGAAGCCGGTGGTGGCGCCGCAGGTGACCAGGCGACCGGCCGGCGCGAGCGGACCGGACCACCTTCAGTTGGATGAAGGCACACGCGGCACGGCCATCCGGCTCCAGTGTCCGTTCTCGTCGCACACATCAAGAACTGCGGGGCTCTTCTGCTCGGGGCAGTCCTTGAAGCGGTGCGTGATGCGACCCCGCTTCTCTAAGCTTTCATGAACTTGGCGATAGCCCTCGGCATAAGCGACACCCTCGGGCTGAAGGTCGTTGGAGAAATAGAAAAAAGCGCCAGGCCTGCCGCCCGGCCTAAGGTCACCCGCAGGAACCTCCATGGTTTGCACAATTAGCCCGCCTGGTCGAGTGAGTATCTTTTCCCCGATGCTGTAAGGGTACATCGCCGCGCCGACCTCCGACTGCGGCAGCAGGATGTATCGGTAAGGCCGGCCGCTCGGGCAGCCTCGGACGCATCGGTACGCAGCCTCAACGGCCTCGGGCGACGTAGCGGGAGCAGCATTTTCCGCAAGCATCGCGACGAACGCCCGCCGATAGCCGTTGTTGACCCCGGCCGCCAGAATATACGAACCGGATTTTGTCTCGATTCTCCGCAGGGACCTGACGTTTCCCGGATTTGCGAACGCCAACTTGGCAACACCAGTGGCCGAGAGGCGGACGATGAACGAAGGCCACCAGACCGCGTGGACGACCGCAATCCAGATGGAGGAGCCACGGTCCCCGGACGTGACGAGAACATCCTCGAATTTCCACAAACCCTTCATGCCAGGCGTACCGAATTCGACATCCACTTGCGGCTCGTACTGCCAAAGCACCTTCCCCCTAGAGGAAAAGCAGAAAAGCCTTTCCGAGGTGGACAGAAGCTCGCGGGCGCTGGTCGCGACCATGAGAATTTCCGGGAACCTGTCGCCGTCCACGTCTACGATCTGGGTCCGCCAAGCAGCCTCTTCGGGCGGCGGCTCTTGGAGGGGTGCGTCAAACTCGTGCGTCCAGAGTATCGCGCCGGTGGCGTTTAGAGCGGCCAGCGACCTTCCGCTCACGACCACGCGGGCGACCCGATCCGGCTGGCGGAACAGGTGATTGACCGCGAATCCGGCCACGATGACGACAACCAGCGCCCCAGGCACGGCCGCGATCAAAGGGCGGCGGCGACGTGGGCCGGCGCTTGTAACTCCCGCTGATGTGTGGGTACGGACCGGGGCCTGCACCTCTGCGATAAAGCGGTATCCTTGGCCCGGTACCGTCTCGATAAACCGCGGCTGGGAGGAGTCGTCTCCCAAAGCCCTTCTGACTTGGCCAACTGCCTGCTCGACGGTATTGATTTCCTGATGTCCGCCCCATACCTCGCGCAGAAGTTCCGTTTTGGCCACCACGCGGTGGCGGTTCCGGATGAGGAACTCAAGCGTAGCCAGGGGCTTGGCGCTAAGCCGGACCGGTTGATCGGCGCGCTGCAGCGAACGCAAGTGGTGGTCAAGCCTAAAAGCGCCGAAGCACGCTACGAGCTGTTCATCTGTCCCGCTGGTGTCGGACGGCATCTCGTTTCCGAGGCGTTAGGGATCATCCAGCTAAATTTCAGCAACTATTCAGCGTATTTTCAGCTCGGATCCCGCCACAATATACTATAATTCAAATGCGCTTTGCCGGTGTTGTGCTCTTCAATGGTCAGGCTGGCCGCCTCGCCGTTCAGGATAGCATTCGGCGCTGTGCCGAAGTGCTTCCCTGAGGCGTTCACATCACACGGCCATTGCGTACTGGGCGTACCAGAATTATAAGCGTTCGGGAGTACGAGAAGTCGGGAACCACCGGCCCGCGGAGCAAAATAGATGACACCTCGTTTCACGAAGAATACGGCGACCGCGAGCCTGTTGCCGCTAGTGGCGGCCCTCGGCTTCATCTTCTGCGCAGCGAGTACCTCTGAGGGGCAGTGCACGGATGCGACGGCTACACGTCCAATTCTTTTCGTGCCGGGATTCAACGAAAATTCGACTGCCTGGGGTGGTAGCGGCGGTATAAGAGGCAATGTGGTGCAGTCGCTGGCGGGCACTCCAGGCTATTCGAGTGCCAACGCACAGATGGAGTATGATCTGTACTTCGACGGCACAAATGTCCGCTTGGCTCAAGCGGCGGGCGATGATCTGTCCCCTGGTCCCGTCGCGAGCAGCGAAAATGTTCCGTGTGATGCCCGCAATTTCGCAATCAGCTTCTATGGTTGGGCAACTAACGTATTAACGTTCGACCCGTGGACGGTGGACCAGGTTTCGATAATCACGAAGGCTTACGAGCTGTCGCAAGTGCTCAAGGCTATTTCCGGCCTTACCTATGTGCGGGACGTGATCGTAATCGCGCACAGCATGGGCGCTCTCGACGCCAGGGCCTACATTGAGGAACTGGGTTCAACCTACCCAGGCCCGTGCACTAACGCTTCCCAGCCCTGCTATCTGCCCGGATCGCTAACGTATTCGGGTGAAGTAGGACACCTGATCACACTGGACGGCGCCAATGCGGGGGGAGATTATACTAACCTTGCAGGTTGGTTTTTTGACGGCTTAGGCGGTGCTGGAATCTTAACCGTATCGGAGCTGAATCCACAGAGCGCTATGGTGCAGGCGCTCAACTACCATAGATCATACAATAACGACCAAGGGGGCCCCTATTATGGCTGGGCGCAGCCATTTCCTAATGGGCTTACAGTCGACGGGATTATTAATTATTACGACAATTACCCATTTTCCGTCGCCTGCATTTTGACTCCCGCATCTACCTGTACTTGGGATTACGTAGTTCCCAACGATAGCCAATCTATCGTTGAGCCACTGCCAAAAACCTTTGAGGGACTCAGCGATTATTCAAATTCGTTTTCGTGGATAGACACATCGATCACTGGGGACCCGAATTGCTCACTCCTCGAGGGATCGCAATTTGGCGTCCTGCCCCCGACTCCCGTTCCAGGTATCCTTCACCTTCTGCCCTGCCTTGGCGACGGGCACACTAGCGCCCAGGTACAAACAGGGGATCTAGTGTATCAGCGGGTAGGCATGTATACTGCAGGGCAGTTGACCACCGTAAGAATCCAAACGACCTACAGCAACGGCCAGCTATACTCAGGTTCGATCACTTTGGCCTTGCAGACTCCAAACGCATCCATACCAATTACTAGTCCGCAGCAGACGTTGCAGGGAAATCAGGTACCGCCGTCTCTTCAGGTGCCGCAGGTCCCGCCGTTGTCTCCTGCCCCATACGCCCTCACGTACGTTTCTGGCGGACCGGTAGGCGCAGGCGCGCCAACGATCCAAGGCCAGAATGCCGACGGAAGCTCTTGCTCTCCTTGCTACATTCAGCCTGGAAATTGGGCATTGACATTCTCGGTGAGCTTCCCCTCCGGTACGCCCGCTCCCCCCACCGCGACGACCCAACAAGCCACAGGAATATCGGGCGACGGGGCAACGCTTCTCGGGACGGCAAGTCCGAACGGAGCAAACACCACGGCATGGTTTGAATGGGGGACGAGCAACACTTTCGGCAATACGACGCCCGTACAAGCCCTCGGGTCGGGAACAGCCGCGCAGAACCTCTCGTTCGCGCTTGGGGGCCTGGAGTCCAACACGACCTACTACTACCAATTGGAAGCAAGCAATGGCACGATAACGGTGCCGGGCGGCGTCTTTACTTTTACGACGCTGGGAACGCTGCCAAGCCCTACCCTCTTGACGCCGCCCAATTCCAGCACTAATGTTGCAACGGCGCCGACGTTCACATGGTCCCCAGTCGGCAACCCACCTTCTTATCGGCTACTGGTAGCGACGAATCCTGCCGCGCTGCCAACGGACCCCACGTCGCCTAATTGCGGAGTGGGCTGCGTTCTCGATGTCACGCCGCTTGGCACAACCTACACGCCACCTGCAGGCGTTCTCCAGGCGGCCACGACGTACTATTGGGAGGTACACGCGCGCGGTACGCTTCAGTTTGGTAACTGGACCCAACCGCCGTTTAGTTTTGTCACTATTGCCCCAACCCTGGCGAGCTTTGCCATCAGTCCAACCACCATCACGACCGGGTCCTCGGCCACCGTGACGGTCACCTTGAATGGGCCGGCACCAGCTGGGGGCGCCCAAGTGACGCTCACGAGTTCCAATACCTCGGCTTTTCCGGCGCCGTCCAGCATTCCCATAGCGGCAGGAAATACCACAGCAAGCGTTTCAGTGGCGAGTGGGAGTGTTAGCACTTCGACCGCCGTGACGGTCACCGCAACCTACGCCGGCTCATCGGCAAACGCAACCGTCACCGTTGCGCCGTCGGGCGGGTCCGTGCTCCTGAGTTCTTTCACGATCACTCCGCCGACCATTGTCGGCGGCTATGCGACGCAGGGAAATGTGTTTCTCACCGGACCAGCACCTGCTACTGGCGCGGTCGTCAATCTTTCCAGCAACAACCCCAGCTTTGCACAAGTTCCATCCTCGCATACAGCTACCGTGCAACCGGGCTACACCAGCGTGGCATTCCCAATTACAACGTCGTTTACTTCCAACACGGTCGGGGCGACCATCATCGCCAGCTACAACAATACGCAGTATGGGGCGACCGTGACTGTTCTGCCCGTTGTTGCGGAAGGGGTTTCCTTCTATCCCTCAACCGTGGCCGCCGGGTCCGCCGCACAGTTCACCGTGTACTTAAACGGCCCCGCCCCGGCGGGCGCGGCTATTTCTCTGGTGAGTTCCAATCCGTCCGCGCTTCAGGTGCCCGGAAGCGTGCCTGTACCCACCGGGGCGACCAGCGTCTCTGTGGCCGCGACCACCGCGGGAATTAGTTCGCAGACGAGCGCGACGGTCACTGCAACTTATAATGGCGGCTCGGCCCAAGGGTCTGTAACGATCTATCCGCTAGTCCTGCTAGGCTTCAGCCTGAACCCGGTTGAAGTAACCGGCGGATCGAATGTCGCTGGAACCGTTGAGATCAGCGGTCTTGCACCGTCCGGCGGCGTGAATGTGTCACTTTCGTCTAATAGCACGCTCGTTCAGGTTCCTCCCACGGTCAACATCCCCCAAGGTTTCGCGTCTGTGAACTTCACGGCGACAACTTCGGCGGTCAGTTCGGTCAACAATGTAGCTTTGACCGCGAGCTGCAATGGCGTGTCGTACAGTCTGCCGCTTACGCTGGTTCCCCCGCTCCCTTATCTGGCGTCGCTGAGCTTTAGCCCGACTACAGTGAACAGCGGTTCCGCGGCGACCGGAACTGTAACGCTAACCAGTCCGGCACCGATTGAGGGTTCGACCATCACGCTGACGGGTAGCTTTCAAGCTATTGCACCCGTAACTAATGCGGTGACAGTCCAACCCGGCGCTACCACCGCGACGTTTGCCGTGAACACGTCGCCGATCGGTTTCATCGCGCCAGTAAATGTGACGGCGACGTATAACGGACAGACGCAGAGCGCGGTCGTTACGGTTGTGCCTCCGGGGACCCCTCTCGCGCCGAGTTCTCTGACCCTTGCTCCTTTCACCGTCACGGGCGGATCCCCGTCTACGGCAACGGTCATGCTAACTGGACCTGCCCCATCCTCGGGTGCGGCGCTGTCGGTTTCCAGCGATAATCCCTCCGTCCAGGTAACGCCTGTTCTGTCAGTGGCTGCGGGACTGAACACCGCGGCATTCCTGGTGACCACATCCGCCATCTCGTCCATCTCGACGGCAACGATCAGAGTGATCTATAACGGACTCTCGCAAAGCAGCCTGCTCACCATTAAACCTTCCGGTACCCAGCCGAGNNAATCCGGTGCCCCTCCTTGCCGCTCCCCTTTTGCCCGTGAGCCGCCCTCCGGGCGGAAATGGCCTTTCGCTGACGATAAACGGTACCGGATTTGTCTCCGGCGCGCAAGCGTATTGGAACGGGACCGCAATGCCGACAACGTACCTTAACCGATCCCAATTACAGGCAGCAGTACCGGTCGGTGACGTGCAAGCCAATGGTTCGGCTGTGGTGACCGTCAGAAACGCTGGGTCGTTGAATGCCCCGTCCAACGGACTCGCGGAATATTCGACGTTCCCTACGTCGTCTCCATCGTTCAGCACTGTTGGATTGACGGCCAGCCGCCAGCCAACGGGTGTGGCGGCGGCAGACTTGAACGGCGACGGTAAGCCCGACCTCGTCGTCAGCAACGACGGTGGCGTAATATCAGTCTTCTTAGGAAATGGAGATGGGAGCTTCGGACCCGAATTCTTGATGCCCTCTGTTTCCAGTGCGGCCATGATCGCCGATTTTAATGGCGATGGGAAACCGGACATTGTGACGGTCGAGAATTCGTTCACAGGCGGCGCGGTCCGGTTATTCCTCGGCAACGGCGACGGGACCTNNGCGATTTCAATGGGGACGGCAAACTGGACATTGTGATAGTAGCTGATGAAGGACCATCCCAGGCCTTTGTGCTGCTGGGGAATGGAGACGGGACCTTCGGTCCGGCCACGAGTTTCGGCTCCGTCAATCAGCCGTTAGGCGTGGCGGTTGGCGATTTCAACGGCGATGGCAAGCTTGACCTGGTATTGACGGATACCGGCAATTCTTCCGTGGCGGTCCTGTTCGGCAATGGAGATGGCACCTTTCAGCAACAGGTCGAGTACCCGGCAAACGGGTATCCGGACGCCCTCGTCGTTGCGGACTTCAACGGTGATGGGTACCCGGACATCGCTGTCGCCAACCCCGGCAGTGCCGGTGGACTTGCGGTTCTTCTGAACAACGGCAATGGAACCTTCGCGGCACCTGTCAGCTACGGGGCTGGCAACGGGGCCTATTTCCTGTCTACCGAGGACGTAAACGGGGACGGGAAGCTCGACTTGGTTGCTGCGATCACGTATCCCAGTCAGCAGACGCTCATATTCCTTGGGAACGGCGACGGCACTTTCAACGTCACGCCACTGGCGCTGCCCACTGGCTCCGGCGTGTACTATAATGCCGTAGTCGACCTGAACGGCGATGGTGCCCCGGACATTGTGACGACGAATTCTAATGGCGGCGCCGGGGACATCAGCATTCTTCTCCAGACCGTCGCACCAGTCCTGCAGGTCGCCCCGACGAGCTTGTCCTACACGGCGGTGCAGGGTAGTGGCAGTCCTTTGCCGCTGTCCATAACTATCTCAAACACCGGCACCGGAGCTGCTACGTGGACAGCGACCACGTCCCAATCATGGCTCTCGCTAGGCCAGACATCGGGGACGGCGCCTGCGACCGTCACAGTTTCCGTCAATCCCTCTGGGCTGAGTCCCGGGACGTACAACGCGATAATCACCGTCTCGGCCACAGGCGCCTCGAACTCACCGCAAAGCGTCGCAGTGACCCTGATTGTTAGCCCCGCTCCGGTTGTCGTCAGCTCATTGACATTCAATCCTACGACTCTCACAGGGCCTGGCACGTCCGCGGGAACCGTCACGCTTAGCGGACTCGCGCCCGCGGGCGGCGCGACAGTTGGTCTTTCGAGCGACAACTCGGCTGTCCTAGTGCCGGCCACAGTCCCGGTTACGGCCGGCTTTGTGTCCGCAAACTTCACGGCCACGGCGTCGGCGGCTTCGTCCCAAACCGTTGTGACCGTCACCGCGACCTACAATGGCGGGGCTACTACCGCCTCTTTGACGCTCCAGCAGGGCGCGCCTTCCGTAACGATCTCGCCCGCCAGCCTCAATTTAGGGTCGGTGGTGGTCGGTTCAGCGAGCGCGAAGAAGACCGTCAAGCTTACGAATTCGGGAACGGCGTCGCTGTCTCGCGGGAAGATCGTGGCGAGCGGCGATTATGCCCAGGCGAACAATTGTCCGTCATCGCTCGCGGCGGGAACGGCATGCTCCATCGCGGTGACCTTCACTCCGTCGGTGGCCGGCGGCATTCCTGGCGCGCTTACCCTCATCGACAGCGCGGGCAACTCTCCGCAAGTCGTCGGCCTGACTGGCGTCGGAGTCAACGCTCTCTCGGCGGCGCCCTTGAGCATCGCGTTTGGGACAGGCGCCGTCGGTGTGGCCAGTCCATCCAAGAATATAACCCTAACGAACAACTCCGCGAGCAGCGTTGCGTTCAACTTAACCGCTAGCCCGGACTTTGCTGTCAGTGCCAGCGGTTCCCAGCCTTGCGGCGCAAGCTTGGCCGCCGGAGCCAACTGTACGGTTGCCGTCACTTTTACGCCGTCCCAGAATGGCTCCATCAGCGGGACGCTGGCCCTTTCTGGGACATCGTTTGCGACACAGCTTGTGTTGCTCACGGGAAGCGGCACGGGCGGTTCAGTGTCTCCGCTCACCTTCAGTCCCAGTAGCGTTGCCTTCACGAGTCAGCAGATCGGCACCTCTGCGTCGGCTCGCACCGTAACGGTCACCAACAGCAGTGTGGCGAGCGTAAATATCGTTTCGTTAACGGGGTCGGCGGATTTCACGGCGACGGGCAGCGGCACCAAACCTTGCGGCGGCAAACTGGCAGCTAACGCGAAGTGCACGATATCAGTCACCTTCTCGCCCTCAGTGACGGGCTCGATTAGGGGAAGCGTGGCCCTGACGATTAAGTCAAGCGTCAGTCCTCTGATTTACGATCTGGCAGGAACCGGCGTCACGGCTGTGACACTAAATCCCACAAGCCTGGTATTCGGGGCGCAGAACGTGGGTACGACTAGTGCCGCCCAGACCGTGACGATAGCGAATAACCAGGCTGTAGCACTCAGTTTGCTTAGCCTGACCGGGAGTGGCAACTATACGGTGTTCGCTGGGGGAACCGCGCCTTGTGGAACCAGCGTGGCTGCCCACGCAACCTGCACGTTCCAGGTTACCTTCACTCCGACGAACACTGGAGCGATTGAAGGGGCGGCCACTGTAACACACGATGCGAGCGGCAGTCCTCAGGTCGTGAAGCTAACGGGCACAGGCCAGTAGCGCCCGTCTCGCTGATGTTCGATTGACTTGCGAGCGGCTCGCAGCGGGCAGCGGAGCCGCTACGGCACCACCACCACCTTGCCAAACTGCTCCTTATTCTCCANNTAGACCCGGTCGATCACCGGCTTCAACTGGCCGCGGAAAACGAACTGCAACACCCGGTGCAGCTCTCCCATGGTCCCCATGAACGATCCCAGCAGCGAAAGCTGGCGGCTGAACAGGAAGCGCAGATCCACCTTGGCGTCGAAGCCCGTGGTGGCGCCGCAGGTGACCACGCGGCCGGCGGGCGCGAGCGATTCCAGGCTCTTCTGCCACGTTGCCGTGCCGACGTGCTCGATGGCTACGTCCACACCGCGCTTGGCGGTGATCTTGCGCACCTCGGCCGAGATGTCCTGCTGATAATGGTCGATCACGTGATCGGCGCCCAGTTCGCGCGCCTTGGCCAGCTTGGCTTCGCCGCCGGCCGTGGCGATCACCCGGCAGTGGAACAGCTTGGCAATCTGGATGGCGGCCGATCCCACGCCGCTCGAAGCGGCCAGCACCAGCACGTCTTCGCCGGGCTGCAGATTGGCGCGCGCCATCAACATGTGCCACGCCGTGAGGAACACCAGCGGCACGGCGGCGGCTTGTTCGAAGCTCATTACGTCCGGAATTTGGATAGCGCTATACTCAGGCGCCGGCAGGTACTCGGCGTTGCCGCCATCGGCGCGATAGCCGAACATGGTATAGCGGCGGCACAAGTTGTCGTTGCCGGAGACGCACTGCGCGCACTGCCGGCAACTCAATCCGGGCGAAAGCAGCACGCGCCAGCCGGGCTTCACGCGCTCGCACAATTCGCCCACGCGCACTACTTCGCCCGCGATGTCGCTGCCCAACACGTGGGGCATGTCGAACTTCATGCCCGGGATTCCGCCGCGCACGAAAAGGTCCAGGTGATTGAGCGCGCAGGCGCCTACCCGCAGCAGGATTTCGTTGGCTTTAATCTGGGGCTCGGGCGCGTCTTCGTAGACCAGCACTTCCGGCCCACCGTGTTGGTGGATGCGTGCGACTTTCATCCAGTCCAGCGTATCAACTGCGGCGGCATGCTGGTATGCTGAAGTTTCACGGAGGCCACTCATCGTCAAATTCTGCGTGCTGGCCAGCGGCAGCTCCGGCAATTGCGCGCTGCTGGCGACCGATCGCACACGCATTCTGGTGGATGCCGGCCTGAGCTTCAAGGCTTTAGTCCGCCGCCTGGAATCCGCCGGCGAGCAGGTCGAAACGCTCAACGCCGTCCTGGTCACGCACGAGCATACCGACCACGTCTCCGGTCTCGCGCGCCTGGCCCGCCGTCTGGGGATTCCGGTGTACATCAGCAAGCTCACCGCGCCAGCCGTCGATTGGGGTGAAATCCAGCCGCGCCTGGAATGCTTTCAAGCCGGCGCCAGCTTCGCGGTGGGCGATATCGAAGTGGATAGCTTCGGCATCCCGCACGACGCCATCGATCCGGTCGGTTTCTGCTTCCACGCCGAGGGCGTCAAGATCGCCGTAGCCACCGATCTCGGTTACATCACCGAGTCCGTCAAATTCCATCTGCGGCGCTCGAACCTGATGCTGCTGGAATCGAACCACGACCTCGAGATGCTGAAGGTCGGCCCGTATCCCTGGTCCGTGAAGCAGCGGGTAATGAGCCGGGTCGGCCATCTTTCCAACGACACCATGAGCGACTTCCTGCTGCGCGATTTCGACGGTTTCCCGGCGCGGCTGGTGCTGGGGCACCTCAGCGAGCATAACAACCATCCGGAGATCGTGCGGCTGATGGCTACGCAAGCGCTGGAGCGGCGGGGTCTGGCGACGCCGCTCGAAATCGCCAGCCAGTCGCGCCCCACGGAGGTATATCGGTTTTGATCGCGCGTTATACGCGGCCGGAAATGGGCCGCATTTGGACGGATGAAAACAAGTTCCGGCAGTGGCTGGAAGTGGAGCTGGCGGCCTCCGAGGCGCTGGCGGAAATGGGCGTGGTGCCGCCGGAAGCGGCGCGCGCGTTGCGGGTGCATGCCAGCTTCGATACCGCCCGCATTCTGCAGATCGAGAGGGAAGTCAAGCACGATGTGATCGCCTTCACCACGGCGGTGGCCGAGAGCATGCAGGCCGCCGGGCACGCCGAGCCGTCGCGCTGGCTGCACTACGGACTCACATCCAACGACGTGGTGGATACCGCGCAGGCCTTGCAGATCCGGCAGGCTTGCGGGATCCTGCTGGCCGGGCTCGAGCGCCTGCAATCAGTGCTGAAGCGCCGCGCCTTCGAGTTCAAAGATACCGTGCAGATCGGCCGCACCCACGGCGTGCATGCGGAGCCAATCACTTTCGGGCTGAAGCTGGCCATCTGGTACAGCGAAGCGGGGCGCAATCTGGTGCGGCTGCGGACCGCCGCCGAGGACCTGCGCGTGGGCAAGATCTCGGGCGCCGTGGGCACGTTCGCGCACATCGGCCCCGAAGCCGAGGAGCGCATCTGCGCCCGGCTGGAACTGAAGCCCGCGCCGGCCGCTTCGCAGGTGATCCAGCGCGACCGGCACGCCGCCCTCATCGCCGCGCTGGCGTTGGCGACCGCCCTGTGCGAGAAGATCGCCCTGGAGGTGCGGCACCTGCAGCGCACCGAGGTGCGCGAGGCCGAGGAATATTTCGCGCGCGGGCAAAAGGGCAGCTCAGCCATGCCCCACAAGCGCAACCCGGTAACCTGCGAGCAGATCTGCGGCTTGGCGCGCGTGGTGCGCGCCAACGTGCAGGCTGCGTTCGAAGATGTCGCCCTGTGGCACGAGCGGGATATCTCGCATTCCTCGGTCGAACGGATCATCCTGCCCGACTCCACAATCCTTACCGACTACCTCCTGGATAAGACCACGCAACTGGTCGATCAACTCCTGGTCTATCCGGAGCGCATGCGGCGCAACCTGGAGATGACCCGGGGGCTGGTCTTCTCCGGGCAACTGCTGCTGGATCTGGCAGCCGCCGGTATGTTGCGGGAGACGGCGTATCGAATCGTACAGAACCACGCCATGCGCGCCTGGGAGCAGGAATCGGACTTTCGGGCCGCCATCGAGGCCGATCCCGAGATCCGGGCGGTCCTCAACTCCGGCCAAATCGCCGAAAGCTTCTCGCTAGAGCGCCAGTTGCGCAACGTCGACGCCATTTTCCGCCGTGTTTTCAACTGATTAGCGCAGAGTCCGGCATCTCTGAAAACGTTATCATTTTTTACGTGTAATGTTTGGGCTTTTCGGTTAAAGTAGATCTGTACGGTAATGCGGAAGAGCCTGGAACTGGCGCGCGTGTTGGTGGTGGACGACGAGTTGTCCTCCCGCCTGACCTTGCAGACCCTCCTCGAAGCCGGCGGTTACAGCGTGGACGTGGCGGGATCGGCGGCCGAGGCCTTCTCGAAGCTGGACCAGGGCCAATACGAACTGGTCCTGAGCGAAGCTGAGGTGGAATCGCCGCAAGCCGGCCGGCAGGTGCTTTCGTATGCCCGGGTGAAGCCATATCAGCCCGCTACGGCGTTGGTGACAGCCTATAGGGAAGCCAAAGCCTCCCGCTATCCGGTAGGCGATGAGCAGCAGGTTTCCATCAACGCGGAGAATGTTTCCGCGTTGCTCGGCCAAGTGGCCGACCTGATCGGCATGCGCGCGCAGCGGCGGGCGAATCGCGCGGCAGCCCAGTAGTCTCACGCAGCGTCGGCGCGGTCGTGGCGTTCAATCTATCAGACTTCTGGATGGTACGTTCGGGGATCGGCGACAATCACTCCCGACGCGGGCCACACAAAATCGTTCATGCGTTCGAAACTGTGGTCAACGTAAGCGGATGACCAATACCGCCGCGTGTGCTCAGCCTCTGCGTCCTTGTTAAACGCTGGCAGGGCATCGGAGCCGTGATGGAACACAACGACTTCCTTCCCTTCGTAGGCCTCGACGAGATAGCAGTAGGGGGCAATGGGAATGTGTTCAAGCAACCACTCCGTCAGTATTGGCGAAAGCTTTCCAAAAGCCTCGACGTACTCGGTAATGTGGAATCGGAGGAAACCAACGCTAGCGTCGTCCGACTCTCTTAGCAGTTCCTGATACATTTCCTTGAAGTGGTCGCGGTCGGAAGGAACAATGGGAAACTCATACCATTTGGTATTGGCGCGCGACGATCTCCGATTTCAGGTCGGCCAGTTCGTCGGTGATCACAGCGGCATATGCGCCTTGGCGTTGTGCGCGTTCGGCCCAAGGATGGGCCATCAGGTCAACAATTCGAAGGCTCTGGGGCGCACGCGGCATCACGGCGACTCGCCCTCTCGAAGAGGTTCCAGTTACGGCGAACGCGAATGCGTAATTAAGATTCGCCGTGAAGTCAACCATACGTGTCGGCAGACGATAGTGCTGCAAAAGTCCCATGGCGCCCATCCGATCGAGGCTGTAGGGTTCCTTGCAGAGCAGTTCCACCAGATTGAAAACGAGCTTTCCAAGCTGCACCACGTCCGTGTTGGACAGTCGACACTCGCCAGCTAGTACCTCCGCTTGCAACCGCCTCCCGCCGTCTGTGGTCGTTGGAAAGACACCGCACTCGCCCCGGAACAAGTAGCTCGGCAGTTCGCGTGGGTATACCAGGCCTGACGTCGATCGGGCCCAAACGTGTGCATTCGGTTGGAGCGAATATTGACCAAGAATATAATTGAACGCCTCAGTCAGGCTTTCGAAGCACCAATCCGGCTGGAAAGACATAACTTCACCCTAGACTAGCACTCCGCTCAGTTCCATGGTCATGTCAGTTCATCGGTCTTGAATTCTTGCCGGGCACCGTGGCGGATGTGGAGCACGTCGACCTGCTTCTGCTTCTCCATGACGCGGTAGATTACGCGGTACACGTGCGGCTTGTTGCCAAAGAGCAGGTGTCTGAGGTCACGGTCTTCTGGCGTCACCGGGCAGCGGTTGGGGCCGCTTCGCAGGGTGCGAATGGCGTCCCTGAGGCCGCGATATCAGGTAAGAGCCGCATCCGAAGAACTTGCATCAATCCAGTCATAGAGGCCGGAAAGATCCCGCTGTGCGGGGGCATGATCTTAATTCGATATGCCATGCGCGGCTTCGAATGCTGCGAAGAACTCCTCGGCGTCGCGGCCTTGTCCTTGCTTGGACTGCTCAACGCCCTGGCGGATGCCTTCGTGAGTGTCGGCGCGGGCTGCGATATCGAGCAGTCGTTGATACGCTCCGGCATCCTGGACGATGGCTTCGGCCTTGCCCTTCACAGTGAGCACCACTGGCCGCTTGCTCTTCTTGAGGTGCTTCATAAAATCCCCCGATCGGCGGCGAAACGTCGTGAGCGATTGAATGTCCTTGGTGATATCAAGCATGGCGAACTCCTTTTATAAATAGCACCTTTCTAGGTGCTACCGCCGCAGTAGCCTCACTCCAACGCAGTAACCTGCCTCTCCAACTCGTCCAAGCCTCCCGCAAAGAAGTGATCCTGCGCCTCCACCCAAATCAGCCGCTTGGGATCGGCCACTTGGGCATACAAGGCTTCCATCTCCGGCGGTGGACCGTACTCATCGTGCGTGCTCTGGATGAAGACCTTGGGCGCGGTGCAGTGCTCCAGCACGCCCACCGGATCGCGTTTGGCGGGGAAGCCCAGCGCGATCAGGCGTTCAGCGTCCGGCAAGGCGCATCCCAAGCTCAGGACCACCCGGGAGCCGAACGAAAACCCCGCCAGGGTGTACGGCAGGTCCGGATAGCGGTGACGCAGCCAGCGGAGCGCCGCGCGCGCATCCTCGATTTCGCCCACGCCCAAGTCGTGGCAGCCCTCGCTTTTCCCCACGCCGCGGAAATTGAAGCGCAGCACCACGTAACCGGAACTGCGCAGCGCCCGCGCCACCCGGTGGACCACCTTGTTGTATTACTAAACCTCAAAT
>PKYZ01000410.1 GCA_003132865.1 Bryobacterales bacterium | reverse complement strand
AATGTGGCGAACCTGCTGCTGGTGCGGGCGTCGTTGCGCGAGCGCGAGTTGGCCATCCGCACGGCGCTGGGCGGCAGTTGGTGGCGCCTGGTCAGCCAGACGCTCGCGGAGGCCGTACTGCTGGCGTTCACCGGCGCGCTACTGGGCCTGGGGCTCGCGTGGGTGGGCATCCACGAGTTGCGTGCGATTGGGCCCGCCAGCCTGCCGCGCCTGGATGCCATTGGCATCGATCCCGCCGTGCTGGGGTTCACCGCGCTGGCGGCGCTGGCGGCCGCCGCGTTGTTCGGTCTGGCGCCGGCGGTACGCGCCGCGCGGCCCAGCGTCGCTCCGCTACTGCGCGCCAGCGGACGTAATGCCGCGCTCAGCGGCGCAGGGTTGCTGCGTAACTTCGTGGTGGTGGCGGAAGTGGCGCTCTCGTTCGTGCTGCTGATCGGATCGGGCCTGATGTTCCGCAGCTTCCTGGAACTGCAACGCATCGACCCCGGCTTCAATCCGCATGGGCTGCTGACGTTTCAGTTGCTGGGAGGCCGCGGAGGGCAGCAACCGCAGGAGCGCGCGGCCCGCCAGCGGGAGATTCAGGGTCGCCTGCAAGCGCTGCCGGGCGTGCAAGCTGTCACCGCGTCCTTGGCGTTGCCGTTGGCGGGCGGATTCAGCCCCATCCGCTGGGGGCTGGAGCCGGCGTTGACCGACCCGAGCAAATTCCAGGCCGTCGATTTCCAGATCGTGCTGCCAGGCTACTTCGAGGTGCTGCACACGCCGCTGATCGCCGGGCGCACCTTCACCAAAGCCGACAATGCGCCCGACCGGAAAGGTGTGGTCATCGACCAGATGCTGGCGGCCAAGGCATTCCCCGGCGAATCCGCCGTGGGGAAGCGGTTGCTCATCCGCATTCGCACGCCCGAGCCGGAATGGGTGGAAGTGATTGGGGTGGTGGCGCACCAGCGCGATACGTCGTTGGCCGTAGCGGGGCGCGAGCAGATTTACTTCACGGACGGTTTCCTGGGACATGGCGCGGCCGGATATTGGGCGATTCATACGGCGGGCGATCCGGCCAAATACGCGTCCGCGGTGCGCGCGGTGATCGCCAAGCTGGACCCGCACCTGCTGCTCACCGAGATGCAGCCGATGGACGCGTTGGTGGAACACGCGCAGGCCTCCACGCGCTTTTCGCTCCTGCTCATCGGCGTATTTGCGAGCGTGGCCGCGCTGCTGGCGGGCGTGGGACTTTATGGCGTGCTCTCGACGGTGGTGCGGCAGCGCACGCCGGAGATCGGCGTCCGCATGGCGCTGGGCGCGGCGCCGGGGACCATCTTCAGCCTGGTGGTGGGACAAGGGCTGCGCCTCAGCGCGGCGGGCATCGCGCTGGGCTTGGTGGCGGCCTTCGAGCTGACGCGCGCGATGACCAGCATGCTGGTGGGCGTGAAGGCGACCGACCCCGCGACTTTTGCGTCGATGGCAGTGCTGTTCTTCGCGATCGCGGCGATCGCCTCGTGGCTCCCCGCGCGGCGGGCCGCAGGGCTGGACCCGACTGCGGCGTTGCGGGAGGAGTAGGTCGCAGGCGTCGAGAAGAGGGTCTCGATGCGGCACACACGGGCCCAGAGGGCACCCCGTGCGCCACGGACAGGCTAAAGCTGGTTCCCGATCTGCCGATAGAGGATCGGGAGTACCGTTGATCTCTCTGGGCAAATTTCTCAGGGGCCAGGACGAGCCCGAGGCCGCGCAATACGTAAGGGCGCTGAGCCTGCTCGTTCAGGGCATGGAGCTGCATACCCTCGATTACAACAAGGAGGATTACGTGCGCTTCCGGGCCGGCTTGGCCGGGATTCAGCAGGTACTCCTTCCGGAGACGCCGGTGCCAGAAATGCTGGTTCTGGTTGGCGGGGCCATCAAAACCTTTGAGGAGTATAACCAGCGGACCGCCGGAAGACTCCGCTCACAATTCCAGGAAATGCGGTCCATCATCGCCACATTCAGCGGCGCAGTCGCAACAATGGTTTCAGCCAGCGACGCTTCCCTGGTGCGGCTACACGAGATTCAATCGCAGCTTTCGGCCGCCGAAAAAATCGACGACTTGCGGGTTCTAAAGATGCACTTATGCGACTGCCTGAATGGCATGGCGGCCGAAGTCGAGGAGCACAAAAAGAACTCCGCGTCCGGCATGGCGCGGCTGGCCGAGGGGGCGCAGGAATTTGAAAGTTCGGTCGATCGTAGGCACGGGCGGACTATAGCCGATCACGTAACCGGCTTGCCCCCGCGGGCCCAAGCTGAAGCGGCGCTGTCCAAAATCGCCGATAGCGGCACCCAAGCCGTGGCTGTGGTTTTTGTAATGAAGCGGCTGAAGCAGTTGAATTCGCGGTTCGGATACGAGGCGGGTAATGGCCTACTGGCGTGGTTATCGACGTATCTGGGGTCGGGTACGAATCCGGAAGAGGGATTCTACCGGTGGAGTGGGCCGGCGCTGCTGGCCCTCATCAGCAGGAGGGTGCCTCTCATTCGAATCCGGCAGGAAATCGGAAGCCTGGTTGCCGCTATGCCCAGCCGTGAAATCACCATCGGTGCGCGAATGGTGTCGATCCCCGTGTCCGTGGGGTGGACGGCATTTCCAGTGACTGGTCCGGTGGAGAAGCTGGTCCGCCAGTTGCAGGCTTTCGTCGAGGGTCAGAGTTCGGAGGATTCCTATGTCACTAATAGATAACACGGCTGGACCCGTTCTTCAGTTGCGCGTGGAGGAATTGGCCGCCGAAAACCAATCGCTCCGCGAGGAGCTTGCCCGAGTGGATGTGCAGGCCAGCCAGATGGAACTATATGTGGAGCAGCGATCGAATGACGCCCGCCGATTCCATGCAGTCCTGGCCAACAACCCGGGAGCAATCCTTTTGCTGAATCCCCAGGGAGTCGTCGTAGAACTGGTGCATTCGATCATGGGATATTCGCCAGCCCAGTTGGTGGGACGGAGCGCCGCGGATGTCATGCGGCCGGACAGTGCCGCGCAGTTCCTGTCCGATCTGGAACGTGTCGTGCAGGCTCCTGGCAGCCAATCCCGGGGCGCATATTGCCACCTCGATGCCGCGGGCGGAGCCAGGTGGCTGGAGGGTATCTTGACGGACCGGTTGGAAGATCCCGCCATCCAGGCAATTGTTTACAACTGCCGGGACGTTACGAATAGCACCCTGGCCGAACCTAAGCTCGCCCTGTTGGCGGCCATTGTCGAGTCCTCCGGCTGGGCGATAGTCTCACAAGACTTCGATGGGCGCGTTCTGACCTGGAATCCCGGCGCTGTGGAGCTTTATGGCTACACAGCCGAAGAGATCGTCGGGAACAATATCGCCATCCTGCTCTCTTCTGGTCAATCCGACGATGAGGCTGCCGAGCGGCAACGCATCCGCGCCGGCGGCGCCGCTCGAACCTGCTTCACCACTCGGCGCCGCAAGGACGGATCCATCGTCGAAATCGGGCTCAGAATTGCCCCCCTGCGAGACAAGCGGGAATGCCTGACCGGTTGCGCACACATTGCGGGCGTGTTGCATCAGAGCTCCGGCGAACACTTCACGGTCTGATTTATACTTGTATCGGCATCGGAGGCGTTTCCAAAATGCAACCACTACAACCTGAGCAAGCCACGTTTCTACTGCAAATGGCCTTGCCGGCGCTTAAGAACGAGCACCGTGTCACCCGCAAGATTATCGAGGCCGTTCCCGCGGAACAGGGCGATTATCGCTCCGATGGGGTATCGAAGAGCGCGCTGGAGCTGGCTTGGCACTTGGCCTCGGCGGAGAACTTCTTTATGGACGGGGTCGCCGCGGGTCAGTTCAACTATGTGGGCGGCAGCCGGCCGGATTCCATCCGCAACGCGGCGGACGTGGCCGCCTGGTATGGCGAAGCTTTCCAAACCAATTTCGACCGCCTGACCCGGTTGTCGAGCGAGCAGCTTCTGAAAGTTATCGATTTCCGGGGCATGTTTCAATATCCGGCGGTCTTGTATCTGCAGTTTGCGATCGACCACTCGATTCATCATCGCGGACAGTTATCGGTTTATTTGCGGCCGATGGGCGCCAAGGTCCCGTCGATCTACGGCGAGAGCTACGACGACGCGCAGACCCGCAAAGCGGCTCACGCCCAGGCGGGAACCGCTTAGGCGATGACCGAGCAACAGCTCCGGGAGCAGTTGCGCAAAATCTCCGCGCTGTACGAAGGCGCCACCACCCCCGGAGAACGCAGCGCCGCGGCGGCGGCCATCGAGCGGGTGAAGAAGGCCATCGCGGCCATCGCGCACACCGAGCCGCCATCCGAATTCCAGTTCATGCTGCCCGATCTTTGGCAGAGGCGGCTATTCTCCGCACTCTGCCGCCGCTACGGTCTGGAGCCGTTTCGCTACAAGCGCCAGCGCTATACGACGGTGGTGGTGCGGGCTCCCAAGACGTTCGTGAACCGCACGCTCTGGCCGGAATATCAGCAGCTCAGAGAAGCGTTGAATCGTTACCTGAATCAGGCCACCGACCGGATCATCCGCGAAGAAGTCTATGGCGACATCCATGAGGGCAGGGCGCGGTAGAGTGGGGCAGGCAATCTTGCCTGCGGACG
>PKYZ01000153.1 GCA_003132865.1 Bryobacterales bacterium | reverse complement strand
CAATGTCGCCTGGAAGACGGCCGTGCCCGGACGCGGCCACGCCTCGCCGGTCGTGTGGGGCAATCGCGTGTTCCTCACTACGGACATCGAAGGGGACGTGTTACCCGGCGCCGCTCCCGTCAAGCATAAGCTGGAGGGCCAGCCATTCCGCCACCCCGATAGCGTCGGCGGAACACACAAGCATACGCTCAAGATCCTTTGCTTCGACGCCGGCGCCGGCCGGCAGCTTTGGGAGCGCACCGCGTACGAAGGCGTTGTTTTCGACGACATCCACAAATTCAACACCTATGCCTCGCCCACCCCGGTCACCGACGGCAAGTACGTGTATGCCTACTTCGAATCGCAAGGTCTGTATAAATACGATTTCGACGGCAACCTGGTGTGGAAGATGTCGCTGGGCGGAATCGCCACGCTGGGTGTGGGGACTGGCGTCTCGCCGGTCCTGTTCGAAGATAAGATCCTGATTCTGGCCGATCAGGATGAAGGCGAGGCGTCCTTCCTCGCCGCGGTGTCCACCGCGGACGGCAAGATCGCCTGGAAAACGCCGCGCACCGAAGCCGTTAACTGGACGACGCCGGTGATCGTGGAACCCGGCAAGCAGCCCGCCTTGATCGTTCCGGCCATGGAAGACGTGGTGGCCTACGATCCGCGCAACGGCAAGGAGCTTTGGCGCACGGAAGGCCTTCAGAGCAATTCCGNNCGGAATTGCTCTGAAGGCCTTCAGAGCAATTCCGTGCACACGCCGGTATTCGGCCACGGCATGGTGTACGTCACCAGCGGATTTCCGAAGAAGATCGTCATGGCAATTCGCCTCGACCCGGCCAAGGGCCAGCCGCGCGTCGCCTGGAAGTACGATAAAGGCACCGGATACATTCCTTCGCCGATCCTTTATGGCGACTACCTGTACGTCATGACCGGCGCTGGACTGGTGACTTGCCTGGATGCCGTCTCGGGCGAGGTGAAGTATGAAGGAAAGCGCTTTCCGCAACCCGGACAATTCACCGGGGCGCCCGTGGCCTTCGATGGGAAGCTGATGATCACCAGCAACGACGGCGACACGTACGTGGTGAAAGCCGGGCCGGATTTTGAGGTTCTGGCGACCAATTCCCTGGGCGAGCCGGTCTACGCTTCGCTGGCTCTCGCGGGCGATTCGGTCTATATCAGGTCGGTCAATAGCCTCTATCGCATCCGGCAGGCTCCGCTAAACCGTTAGTACCAACCCGCCCTTTACCGGATTCCGTTCAATGTAGTCCCGATTCCGATCAAAACTCACAGCCGGAGCTGAGCAGACGATCGTAGCTCTCGTCCTGCCAAAGGTGTCTGCCGCGCTGTTCCAGAATCCGGTTGGCTTCATGGTGGTGAATGCCTGGCAACCACGAGGAGCGTCAACGCGTGCAGGCGATTCGGCATGACGAACATACGAACGGAACTGACACCGCCCGAAGCGACTCTCCGCGGCGCGCAAGCCGCCACTACGACTGCGGCAATCTCCGGCATCCGACGGCAGACGCAAAATTCTTTTTGACGCCCCAGAGCAGACCGGCGCCCGAGGTGCGGGCCTTTTTGCGGATTCACCGGCTCGATCGCAGAAGTCGACTTGATAACTTACGGCCAATAGCCGCAAAACCTATTCCTAAAGCAGTGAGTAGGATCGTGGCAGACTCTGGAACCGGAGCTTGAGCTGGAGTCGCAACCAATTGGAAGCCGGGATCCCCAAACGGCGCACCGATGTAAACGAAGGATGTAGCAATAGGGTCCGTCGGGATAACCGAGGGGCCTTCCAGTTGGGATGGAGTCAACGTGCTGTTAAATTCGAAGCCGGACTGGGAACTCCCCTGGCCCAGCACGCCGGAGTCGACCCATTGAATCGCACCGCCGTTCGTGATAATTTCGGTCCAACCAGATGGCGATTGGATAGCAGTGGGCGTAACGGTCATGAAACCATCGCCGGGAATCCATGCGAACCAAAATGTGCCGATGGTGGTGGTCCCTGTGTCGTTCAGCGTCAGGTCATACTGGTATACACCGGGGCTCACTTGGGTGTCCGTGAACATAGCGGTCGCCGAGAGCGTACCTGCGCATAAGTTTACACTTTGGACACACAACAGGCCCAGCAAGGACAAAATTGCTTTTCCATTCGCAATGCAGGATCTCATGTAATCGATTATGCCCTCCAGGGCAAGGAGCGTCAAGGCTGCACCTGTTATTTCTGAAGGGAATCGTGTTAAGTTCACTAAGTTCACTAAGTTCACTACACTGCGATTGCGGCGTAATTGCGAGTGAACCATCCGTGTTGGAGGCAATTGCCGCCTCGAACAAACTCCCACGAGAACATGGAATTGTGGCCATCAAGGATCGGGGCAGTGACCGTGAATTACTATGGCGCCCCGCTCCGGTCCGGATAGGGCCGACGCGGGCCAGCCACGTTTAGTTCAGTAGGGCCAGACAGGCTGGCTGAACAGCCCGCCATCCACAAATAGCGTCTGTCCGGTGATGAAGCTGGCCGCGTCGCTTGCCAGGAACGCCACCGCGCGCGCCACATCCAGCGGCTGGCCCACGCGCCCTAGCGGCGTCACGCCGGCCCAGGTCTTCCCGTAGTCGGGAGCTTCCTGCATGGTGCGCTCGATCTCGATAGCTCCCGGTGCCACGCAGTTCACGCGGACTCCGTACCTGGCCAACTCGATGGCGGCGGATTTGGTGAACATCTCGATGCCGCCTTTGCTCGCGGTGTAGCTCGAGAGGTTGGGAAACGGCACCTTGTTGCAGCCCGACCCGATGTTGACGATGCTGCCGCCGCCCTGTTCGCGCATATGCCGTCCGGCGCGCTGCGTGCACAGGAAACATCCCTTCAGGTTGGTGCGGATGACGTGGTCCCATTCGGCTTCCTCCAGGTCGAGGAGCGGCTTCCAGGTTTGGGTGCCGGCGTTGTTCACCAGGATGTCGAGGCGCGGGAACCGGCGCAGCACCTCGGCGAACATACGGTCCACGTCGGCCGCCAGGCCCGCATCGGCTTGCACGGTCACTGCCTGCCGGCCCAGCGCGCGAACTTCGGCGGCGGTGGCCTCTGCGCCGCGCGCGTCGCTGTTATAGTTCACTGCGATGTGGCATCCGCAGCGCGCCAGTTCCAGGGCGATGCCCTTTCCCACGCCTTTGCTGGCGCCGGTGATTAGGGCGGTTTTGGATTCGAGATTCAGCGGCATGACATGCGATTGTATCGCGGGTGCGGCACATGTTTGACAAGCGGGTTTGACAAGCAAGCTCGATCCGTGTCAGTTTCGTTTCATGCCCGAAGTTCTTTCATCGCAGGATATCGTTCGCTGGACCCGTGAGCTGAATTACGGCACCTGGCGCTTTCAGAAGAACTGGAACCCGCTGCATATAGTGGATGCGGAAGGCTGCTATTTCATCGATGTGGATGGCAAGCGCTATCTGGATTTCTCCGCGCAGTTGATGTGCGTGAACCTGGGCCACAAGAACGCGGCGGTGATCCGGGCCATTCAGGAGCAGGCCCGCACGCTGCCCTACATCGCGCCCGGCTATGCAACGGACGTGCGCGTGGAGCTGAGCCGGCTGCTGCTGGAAGTGCTGCCGCGCGGTCTGACGAAGTTCTTCTTCACCACATCGGGGACGGAAGCCAACGAAGCGGCCTTTAAGATCGCGCGTATGTACACGGGCCGCACTAAGATCATCGCCCGCTACCGTTCGTATCACGGATCGACCATGGCGTCGATCGGCGCGACAGGCGATCCGCGGCGCTGGCCCGCCGAGCCGGGCGCCAAGGGGCAGGGCTTCATCTTTGCGCCGGAAGTGAACTGCTACGCATGCCCCATCAAGCACGAGTATCCGGGCTGCGATGTGGCGTGCGCCGACTACGTGGAGCACATGATCGAGAACGA
>PKYZ01000230.1 GCA_003132865.1 Bryobacterales bacterium | reverse complement strand
GATCGCGCGGCGCCGCGCCGCCAGCGGATCGGCGCACCGGCAGCCGCAGGACACGATGCGGCGCTGGCAGCAGAAGCGTATGCACGGCCAGCTAGATTCACGGCGTCGAGACGATCACCTGGACGCCGAGGATTGCACCAGCGGTCTTCCAGGACCATCAAGCAGCCGTTCTGAACGTGTCGGCGGCCTGCCGTGACACCATCCGACGTGCAATGACTCCGCACCGTGGCCGTCCCGGACTGGCCCCCGCGTTGCCGCAGGCTTGCCGTGATCATCGGTCGGTGAGGCGCGCGGCCTGGCGCTGCATGGCCGCCAACCACCAGTTCGCTCACGCGGAATAGAGCGCTGCCACTTCGTAGTCTAGGACTCTGGGAATCGTGAACTCGACTGTGCCCGTGCCTCCGGTAAACGGGATGTTCGTTTCGGCCCGCAACAGTTCCACGCGGGTCACCCGCCTGCCCTGGGGGAGTGACATTCTCACCTTCTGGTCGCCTATAGGATAGAAATTCCGTATCCATCCGCGGTGCATGGCGGGGTTCGTGTAATTCAGGATGTGCACGGCAAAGCCGGCCTGCGTTTCCCATGCGAAGGCCTCGATCACGCCGTCGCCTTGGATCGTGACGGGCGGATTCGCGCCCGCGACCCAGCGGATAGAGTTCTGGAGCAGCCGCGCCAGATCGGTATGCCCGGAGCGCCACATGGTGCGCTCGATATCACCCGGAAAGTAGATCAGGCGGCTCTTACCTTTCTGCCGCACCACGACTGCCGGTTCGTTCGTCCGCGCCAGGAGCGGATACGACAGTTCCGGAGGGTACGCCACGAAGCCGGGCACTACGGTCAGAAGGGGGCCGTCCACCGGAGCGACGGGTATCCGATTTTCTGCGCCGGGTATCCAGTTGGTACCTGAAAAGCCGTTGAGAATGGCATGTTGCTTCTCGATACGAGCAAGATACGCGTTACCGGCCGTGCCAATGATATCCCCGGTCTTCCGAATACCGAACACATCGGCCAGGCCGAAATCGAACCGCCGCTCGTTGCGCTCGGTGTACATGCTGGTCTCGAACGTTGCCAGCAGGGAACCTCCGGCATCCACGTAGGCGCGCAACTGCCGGCACTGTTCATCGCTGAGGAGAGCGGTGTTTGGCAGCAGCAGTGCGGAATACTTGGCAAGGTCCTCCAGCGCTAGCTTGTCTTCATGCACGAAATCGAACAGGAAGCGGCCTTCGAGCAGGGCGTAATACATCCCGTCCATGTACTCTCGCATGAGCGCGCCACGCGGAGGCTTGTAGAACAGGCAGGTCCGCTGGCCCATCACCACGCCCAGATTCGCGATCGAGCGCTTATTGACGAAGTGGGAATCGTGCCTGGCCATCCAATTGAAGTATCCCCGGGCCGGCTCCAGCCAGCGGCGGTCCTCGCCCATCCCGTTCTCGCCGCCGATAATGTGGTGATACGGCGCCATTCCCGAGGCGAGCGTCTCGTCAAACCACATCTGTTCCTCTTGTTTGGACTTGTAGACGTTACGCCAGCGGGGCGTGCCGGTGGACCACGCCCCCGTCACGTTGGCGGCCATCTTGCCCTTTTGGACGGCGTGGCACACGCGGCCTTGCAGGGCGCATCCCCAGATCGGCGTATCGTCTCCGCCGCGTCCCTGGTTGTCGCACTGGAACCACTCGCACAGCTCGCCCAGTTTCACCAGGTCGGCAGTGCTGCGGATGCCGCCGCCGAGATTCGCGAAATAGAAGTTCGCCGGCTTCTCCTTGGCGATGGAATCGTACAGCTTCCACAGATAGATAGTGCGCTCGTTGAATTTGTCCCAATAGTCTATCGTCCCCGGCGGCGGCAGGTTCTTACACTGTTGGCAATAGCAGACCGGCAGCACCCCCAGAGGCGGCCACGCGTTGGTGTACATGCCGTCCACGTCATAGAGAGAGTTGATCTCCTTCATGATCGCCCGCGTGTAATCGGTCATGTACGTGGTGAACATGCAAGTGCGGAACAGCCTGGGGTCCTCGGTGTGATGCACGGCATTGCCTTGCGCGTCGCGTTGGAACCACTCCGGATGGGCATCGACTGCGTCTTCCCAATTGAGGTCTGGACTCATGCGCGCGATCACGTGTAGGCCGCGCTTCTTGGCGGCCGCGCAACACTCGCCGAAGAAATCCCGGTCCCCGAGGAACTTGCCTTTCCGGTGGTACGGCACCTTCGTCTGGTAAAACGCAAGAATGCCGGTGACGCTGATCAGCACGGCGTCCACCTTCAGGCTGGCCCAGTAATCCGCCCATTGCTCAACGTCGAGCACCACGGGATCGTGTTCGGTCATGTTGGTCTGGCCGACCCGGCGGATTCTCCGTTGCCAGGGCACAGCCGGCTCGGCAGCAAATAAGGAAGTGGCTATTGTGGCCGCTGGCACCACGATAAAGTCGCGTCGATTCAAGTCCATGAGTCTATTCCTGATTGGCGGCGCAGGCTGAAGTTGAACGGCCATTCCTCATGTCTCAAGCCAGCCTGCGTAACATAACTGGCCGTTCCGAGTTCTTTCGCATCACCCAGGGGAAACACCCATCCATCCCAGCAGATGCGGGCGTAGAACTTCGTCATGGCGTCGCCAGACGCGATTATATAGCAGTCCCGTGCGAATCGGTTCAGCAGCCACAACCGGGGTCCGGCGCGTACGTATCGTTCGAGCAGAATTGCAGGCGCCTGCTTGTGACGGGTCTAAACGATTCGGATCTGTCCCCCTACAGATACGTCGGCACCACCTGCATCTCGGGAACGCAGACGCGAGGGGGCAGTCTGGCGACCGCGAGCACCGCCTCCGCCACGTCCTCGGGGCGCAGCGCTTTCGCCAGGGTCTCTGCGGATGGCTTAACTGGACGGCGGTCCAGGATCTCGGTATCCACCAGGCCAGGACAGACCACGCACGTCCGAATGCCGTTCTCCTTTTCCTCGACGCGTATCGCGTGAGCCAGCCCGAGCAGACCGCGCTTGGAAGCCTGGTAGGCCGCACCAGAAACATCGGCGAAGAGGCCGGACACCGAGGAAATGTAGATCAAATGGCCGGCGCCTCTCTCCCGCATAGGCGCAAGCACCGCCCCGGTAATGTAGTAAGCGGCGCTAAGATTGACGCCCACCATCATGTCCCAAATCTCCGTGGTGAGGCGCCTCATCGAGCGATCGGGGACGTTGGTTCCGGTGGCGAACACCATGACATCGATTTCGCCAAGGCGCTCGCGCGTGCGCTGCGCGAGGTTTTCCATTTGGGATGCGTCCGCGGCATCCGCGGCGAGTGTTTCCACGTTTCGCCCTTCGCGCGCCAGGGATTCCTTCAATTCGCGCAAGCGCTCCTCGCGCCGCGCGGAGGCCATAACGCGAGCGCCTTCTCGCGCGAACAGCGCAGCCGTTTCACGGCCGATACCGCTCGAAGCTCCGACCACGAGGACGACTTGGTTTTCGATTGTTACGGGCATATGATTCACTATGACACTCCAGGGCCTGCCAGCAACTTCGGCTGGCTGAAGACCGACAACGCGTTGAAGCGTGCATTCGAGCGCGCGCCTGTTTCGTGCGCGAGCTGCGCGGCGGTGATCGCGACCATGCGGGCCATTGCCTCGGTTCCCGCCTTTTTTTACGGCGCCGCCACTGTGTACTCTTGTCGCGTGCGGGGGAAGGCGGATCGCCGGACTGACGCCGACTTGCGGGTACTTATCTGATCGGGGCCGCCAACCCGTCGCGCCGTCCAGCGAAAACCCGATCAGGGCTTCAGGAATTGGCGATACGCGCCGCTATTGAACGTGGTCCACGGTTCAAAGCCCCTCTCCGTGTACAGTTTGTATGCGAAGTCGATGTTCGCTTTACAGTCCAGCAGGTCTCGAAGATTGACCCCTGCGCGTTTCAAGTGCACCGTGTTGATCTGGAAGTAGCCCCAATCGAGCGTGCCGTCGGAGTTGTAATGATAGATCTCGCAGGCGCCGCGCGGGTTTTCGGCACGCTGAACCGACAATGCGATGCGGCATGCCGGCCCGAATTTGTTGCAAGCGTATTGTTGGTACGCCGTCAACCGCCGGCCAAATTGATCGGCTTGGGCCGCGCCTGCTTCCTCCGCCGAAATCCGTGGAGCAATTATCAGGGGCCACTGAAATCGGATGCGCAATGGTGATTGCAGCGTGAGGGTGTATTGGGCCTGCAACACGACCGCGGCCACACCGATTCCTATGGCCGAGAGGAAAAGCAGTCCCCAGAGCCTCGCCGGGATTCGTGTTGGCTTCGATCGCCGGCCGCGCGCCCGCTTGGGTACCGTGGAGGTCAAAGGCATCGGATGACACCTGTGGATCGCCGGTACGCTCGGGCAAGGAGGTTTCGCGAGAATTGCTGAATTGATCGCAAAGGAGAAGGACGGCGCTGGAGCATTCTTCGATCAGATTACTACAGCGGCTTGGCAACGCACCCGAGCGGACCGGATTCCATCGACATTGCTTCGGCGACCATTCTCGTCCGGCCGGGTACGCAGCCGAAGTGTCACAACCAAATGGCCCCCTGAAAAACAGCGCTATACTCCCGCTCCGCCCGACGATGCTTCAAGCGCATTGCCAGCGCTTCTGCGCATGTTTCGCGCTTGAACCGCAACAACTCAGGACGCCGTCATGGTGGCGGCGTCCCAAAGGCAGACGCGATTTTCGAAGTAGCTGAGATTGCACAACAGCGCGGGCCCCGTGGCGCGGAAGCCGTACTCGGCGTCCTCGAAGAACGGCTTGCGCGTGCGCACCGCGTCGATGAAGTTACGCATATGGATCTCGTGCGCGTCGCGCGGCGAGGTGAAGCGCTGCACGGTGGGTCGGCCGAGCGTGGCGGTGGTCACCGGCAGGAGCGGGTACTGGTCGCGGTAGGCGCGGATGTAGTCGGCCTCCATCAGGCGGGAGAACGTGTCGGCGGTGTGACCGGGCTCCCTTTCGCGCGGCACGCGGCTGAGGGTGACGCTGCCGATGTCGGTGGTGATGGCGCCCTCGCTGCCGATGAAGCGGTATCCGAAATCCTCGTCGGCCTTGGAACTCTTGAAGTTTACCCGCATGACGAACTGGAAGCGCGGGTGGCGCGGCGAGGCCTCGTAATCGATCACGCCCATCTGCATGTCGGGCGCGTCGCGGCCGTCGTTCCAGTAGCGCAGGCCGCCGGTAGAGTAGATGCGCGTGGGGCCCAGTGCGCCGGTCGCGGTGTGCAGACCGGTAAACAGGTGCACGTAGAGGTCGCCCGCCACGGCGGTGCCGTAGTCGCGATAGTTGCGCCAGCGGAACAGCCGAATGGGCTCGAAGGGCCGCTTGGGCGCCGAGCCGAGAAAGCGGTCCCAGTCGATGTTCTGCGTGCTCGCGTCGGGCGGGATGGAGTATTGCCAGGCGCCGATGGCGGTGTTGCGGTCGAGCCACGCTTCCACCATGTTCAGCTCGCCAATGGCGCCGGCTCTAAGCAACTGGCCAATCTTCTCGAAGCAGTGGGCGCTGGCGTACTGGCTGCCCATCTGAAAGATGCGCCCGCTCTTTTTTGCGGCTTCGATCACGCGCTTGCCGTCCTCGATCTTCTGCACCATCGGCTTTTCGCAGTAGACGTCCTTGCCTGCGGCGAGAGCGTCGAGAGTGATCTGCGCATGCCAGTGGTCCGGCGTGGCGATGATCACGGCGTCGACGTCCTTGCGCGCGAGCACCTCGCGATAGTCGCGCGTGGTCGCGATACCGGGATAGATCTCTTTCATGCGGTCCAGGCGCGCGTCGTAAATATCCGCGGCGGCCGCGATCTCCACGCCCGCGATGCGCGCGGCGTCGTGCGCGTCGCCCTGGCCCATGCCACCCGCGCCAAGCAACGCCATCCGGATTTTGTCATTGGCCGTTCCCATCGGCGTTCCTCCTCAGATCTCGACCACGCGCATGGCCACGGGGTCCCAATGCTTGATGCGGCCTTCGTAGTAACTCAAGTTCGCCAGCAGCGCCGGCCCGGCGGCACGCAGCCCAAAGGTGGCGTCCTCGACCACCGGCTGGCGCGAGCGCACCGCGTTGAAGAAGTTGGAGTGGTGCTCGAAATCCTCCGAGTAGCGCCGCGGCGCAAGGTAACGCTCTTCGTCCGCTTCGGGCATCGTGGCCGCCGTGACCAGATGCTCGGGGTAGCGCTCGCGGTGCTGTGCCATGATCTTCGCCGCCGTCTCTTTGGAGAAGCCGCCCGCGCTCTCGCCAGGCTCAGTCTCCTTGGGCGGCTTGCTCAGACTCACACCGTCGCCGATCGTCATTACGCCCTCGCTGCCGGTGAAATGGAAGACGCCGGTTTCGGGCCCGCCACAAACGAAATTCACGCGTAGCGCGAGGTTGAACGCGGGGTGGCTGTCGGTCTGGGGATAGTCGTACAGCCCGACCATGATGTCAGGCACGTCGCGGTCGCCTTTCCAAAAGTAGATTCCGCCCGCGGCGAACACGCGCGTGGGCCCGAGAGAGCCGAGCACGAAGTGGATGCCGCTGAACAGATGCACGAACAGGTCGCCGGCGACGCCGGTGCCGTAGTCGTTCCAGTTGCGCCACTGGAACATGCGCTGTGGATCGAACGGACGCTTCGGCGCATCGCCCAGAAAACGGTCCCAATCGATGGTCGCGGGACTCGCGTCAGGCGGAATGGAGTAGCGCCACGCGCCGATCGCGGAGTTGCGGTCGCTCCACGCCTCCACGGCGTTGAGCGTGCCGATCGAGCCTGCACGATACAGTTCCTGGGCCTTCTTGTAGATCACGGAGCTGACGCGCTGGCTGCCAACCTGGAGGATTCTCCTGGTGCGCTGCGAGGTTTCGATCAGCCGGTGGCCGTCCTGCCATTGCTTCACCATCGGCTTTTGCACGTAGACGTCCTTGCCCGCCTCCATCGCCTCGGCGGCGATGCGCGCATGCAAGTGATCCGGCGTGGCGATGATCACGGCGTCGACGTCCTTGCGCGCGAGCACCTCGCGATAGTCGCGCGTGGTGAACAGCTCGGCGCCCCAGTGCTCCTTGGCGCGCGTCAGCCGGCCTTCATAGACGTCGCACACAGCCAGGAGTTTGGTGCCGGGCACGCTGATGGCCGTCGCGGTGTCGCCCTGGCCCATGATGCCGCAGCCGATGGTCGCGAACTGGATCTTATCGTTCGCCGTGGTCTGGCCCTGAGCGCGCGCGGCCGCGCCGAGCGCGAGCGATGCCGCGCCGCCCGCCTGCAGGAAATGCCTCCGTGTGGATGCCATGTTCCATATTATATTGCCGCACACGGCCTTCCGCCGACGTACGTCAGCAGTGGCGGCGCCGTACCAAGCAGTCCCGTTGGATTCCTCATAGCCTGATGATTCTTAACAGGAAGCTGTGCTGGTACTGGAAGACGAAGGCCGCCGGCGGGCGTTTGACGCGGGCGCGGGCGTGAAGCGGCCCCCACCTTCGCCGGAAAACGGGCGCCCGAAATGTGAAACTCTTCGAGGGTTGGATCGTCGCCAGCCCGGACCGCTGGAAGTTCGCCGTGCGGATCACGTCATACCCAGAACTGGATATTTCCGTGCCGTCGGGCCGAGGTTACCGAGCGCCTGCGCGCGGCGATGGAAGATTGACGCACGCGGGCTGGAATCAACCCCAGGTGCGCGCTTGAAGTTACCTTATCGATGGGCCTGAAGCATTTTTGCCTTGCGGCTCAGCCGCCGCACCATGACCGCTGGCTGGCTACCAACAGGGTTGCGGTCGAGTGGCGGAGATGGAAGCGGCGCAGGCTCCATGAGAGCGTCAAGTAACTTCGTGTGGCGGCGCTTGCTACGACTCGCCCAATACTGCCTCATCCTGTCAGCAACGAGCTGGCGCTCTTGCGCAGTCCGTCCTCATCGCACGCCCCGATGACGGAGGGCGGCGAGGCAGTCCGGGCACGTTGCCTTCTGTGGGTTCCCACACAGCACCTCGGGGACGCGGATTCCGCAAAGTGTGTCCACAATGAAATCCAAGCGCTCTGGCTTACGGTACGTAACATCGACCCGAATATGGATGACACTGTTTGGTACCATTCAGTCCGGAGCCGGCATTGGTGGAGCGAACCGGGCACGGCTCGCGGTTGCGGCTGGGTTCGATTATACCTGATCCGCTGCAATAGCAGGCCGCCTGGCCAAGCTGCCCGAGGAGCAACTGCAAGCCCACACCGGCGTCCTTGAGACGCCCTCGACTCCGTCCGCATCGAAATCGAAGCAGCTCTGGAGTCACGAGCAGGAAACCCGGCTGCCGGATGCAGCGCCGGAGCGAGGCGCAAGTCGTGGAGTCGGGAGCCTGCCGGCAGCGGGCGTTTGAGGGTTGGACCGTCGCCGCTCCAGACCGCCGGAAGTTCGCCGTGCCGATCACGTCATACCCAGAGGCCGTCACCCGCGCCGTTGGCGAGCAGCCGGGGTGCTCACAGCGCGACGAGTGGAAGCTGCGGGCGACAATCCGCTGGAGATCTATGATGGATTCATGGACAGCCCGACCCACGCCACCGACAGCGCCGGCAACGAGGCTATGGTGCTTCTCGGCCGCGTAGAGGCGAACATGGTCCTCAGCGAATGCGCCTACGCGCAGGCGCGCCCGTTGCTGGAGTACCAGAAGGTCAATATGCCGAGATTCAATTCCAAGGTCTTAATCAGAGCCCTACTTGTTGTCGTCGTTCCAGCAATATCTGCTATCACGCTGGCACAAAGCCCTCAGACTCCGACGGAGGCCGGCGCAATATCCGGGGTACGCGCAAGCGGGTTGGGTGTATACAAAGGCGTCCCATTCGCTGCCCCGCCGGTGGGCGACTTGCGTTGGCGCCCCCCGGTACATGTCGCACGCTGGACTGGCACGCGTAAGGCGGATGCGTTTGCCCCGGCCTGTATGCAAGTTGGGGTGTCCATGCCGGGCGAGACGCCGCCGAAGGTGAGTGAGGATTGTCTCTACCTCAACATCTGGACGCCGGCGAAGACCGCGCACGAGCACCTGCCGGTGATGGTCTGGATCTACGGCGGGGGGTACATCAACGGATCGGCCTCGATGCCCTTGTACTGGGGCGACCGGCTCGCGCACAAAGGCGTAATCGTTGTCACCATCGGGTATCGACTTGGCCCCCTTGGCTTTCTTGCGCATCCGGAACTGACGCGCGAGTCCCCTCACCACTCGTCCGGGAACTACGGCCTGATGGACCAGATCGCCGCACTCGAATGGATTCAGAGGAACATTGCAGCCTTTGGCGGCGACCCGAAAAGCGTAACCATCGCCGGTCAATCCTCCGGAGCGATATCGGTCAGCATCCTGATGGCCTCGCCCCTTGCGAAAGGCTTGTTTCAGCGCGCCATCGGAGAGAGCGGCGGTCTGTTTGAGCCGCTCCAGCTCGCACCAAAGTTCCTGCTGGCCAATGCAGAACGCGACGGGAAGAAGTACGCCGTTTCGCTGGGTGCGGCCTCGCTGCAGGAACTACGCCGGCTGCCGGCGGGCCTGCTCACCGGCAACGCCGGCGGCATATGCCACCCGGTGATCGAACCCTATGTGCTTCCCGTTTCGCCCTACGAGGCGTTCACTTCTGGGCAGCAGAACGATGTCCCGCTGCTGATCGGTTCGAACACCGAGGAGGCGCGTGCGATGGTGGATGTCACCCACGAGACGGCCGCCACGTTCGACAGCGACCTGGAACACAGCGTCGGCCAACTTCCCCCTGCGCTGGTCGCGGCATATCCCCACGCGACCGACGAAGAAGCTCGGCAGGCGCGGCTCGACCTCGAACGCGACCTCCGCTTCGGCTGGGACATGTGGGCCTGGGCGAGGTTGCAAGCCGGAACCGGGCAGAATCGTGTCTACTACTACTCGTTTCGAGAACAGCCACCGTTCCCGGCCGGCTCCTTGTACGAGGGTTGGGGCGCGAGTCACTACGCCGAGCTCTGGTATGTCTTCGACCATCTCAACCAGTCGCCTTGGAACTGGACCGCAGCAGATTGGAAGGTGGCTGAGGAGATGTCCAGCTACTGGGTCAACTTCGCGAGGTCGGGCAATCCGAACGGCCCGGGCCTTCCCCCGTGGCCGGCGTTCACCAACGCGGAGAGCAAGGTCCAGTATCTCGGCGATCCGATCACCGTTGGTGGCGTGGCGAATATCAATAGCCTGACCGTCTTCGATGTCGTCTACACGACGGTGCGTGGCAAGCCATTTGCCGCACGGTAACGGCCTTCGCAATCGGAAACCGCACATAAGTTGACACACTTTGGGGCGTACCTGGAGATCTATGATGGATTCATAGACACCCCGACCCACGCCACCGGCAGCGCCGGCAACGCGTTCGTGATGGTCAACGTGCGCGAGACGGCGCGGGCGGCGATGGTGCTCCTCGGCAGGACGCACGCCGAGTTGTTCGAGGCTACTTTACGGGCTAGCCGATTGGGATCATCGAGCAACCGGGGGAGTTTGAACCCGATTTGTTGCAAAGTACAGTCCGTACTCAACAGTACATTCGACTTTTTGGTCTGGTTTTTCCCCTTGACGTAAGTCAAAGAATCGCTACATAATTCTATCAGAGCCCAAGGTCTTATTATCTCTGGGACCTTTTAGTTGTGGCGTGCAAGTCCGCTGTTCTGCGGTCCGTGAACCACCCCCAGATGATTTAAAACCATATTGATTAAAAAGCGTGAGGTTGGATGCAGCAAAACCTTGAGCTTGCCCTGAGTCACGCAACGACAGGGCTTTGGCAGGAAGGAGGTGAACCATGCCAAGGCAAGGACGGGAAGTGGGCTCGGACGCGACGGCCCTCCAAGAGTCGTCTGTAACCATGTCAAGCGATGCAACAAAAATGATGCCTGAAATGAGCACCGGAAGTGAATCCGTGAAAACCGCCGCAACCGTTTGCCCAACTGAAAGCGAGATCGCCACAGTTGCGTATCAATTATGGCTAGAGAGGGGCTGTGCCATTGGATCGGATCAAGAAGACTGGTTCCGGGCGGAAGCGATGCTCAAAAACGCACTCGTCGTGAAGCGCGAAGATCTGTTCAGACGTCCATCGATCCGTTGCTGCGATACTCGCACCGAGTCCGAAATGCTGGCCCAGTTCCCATGGGAGGGACATTGGGAGGTATGGGAACGTGAATGGGNNGCGTTGGAGTTTCGAATCGAGCGTGTCCTTCCGGCAAGGCTGCGTAGGCGGTTCGGCCGGCCCCGTTCGGGCGCGGTATCGGCTGACTGCTCAGGGCGCTGGGCATCGAGAAGGTCGTTGGCGCAGGACATGCTTTTTCCGGGCTGGTCGACCAGCCCTCACTCCGCCGATCAGGCTAAGAACAGGCTGCACAAACATTGAGGCGTAAACCCATAAGTGATTGATGTTATTGGGAAATTCGGCCCACCCAGGGTAGTTGGAACACGGTTCGGGCCTCGCTTCCGAGATCGTGTGTCCTGGCAGACCCGTGGGGGCGGGTCTTGAGGTGTGTTGAGCCCGCCTGTTCCGACCCCTGATAGAGGACTGTTTCCGGCCGTACTTGATCCTGACATCCAGGCGGTGCGAGACTGCTCTTTGGGATTTCACCATGTACTCGTGCAGCCTGTTCCAGGCCTGTTAGCAGGCACGGGCAACGCCATCGAGGGCGACATCCGTGTATAATAACGTACAATCAGGGCGTCCCGGACGTCAAAACTACCTGGAACAACCATCCCATGTCAATTCACCTCGAACGAACCGCCGCGATCCTCAAGCCCGACCAGTCACGCGTTCTTCTGCGGCCCTTCAATCCAGGGGATCCCCAACGGGTCGGCGGGATCATCGGCAGGATCATGTCGCTGCCGGAAGACCAGGTCGGCGCCCTACTGGACGGAATCTCCGCTGAATTCTCCCAGAGACACCAGGAGATCCGCAAAGTCTTCCTGGAACGCTTCGAACAAGTCCGCGAGTTGATGGTGGCCGATGAGGAAATTTCCGAACAAAGACGACTGTTGATCGGCTCCTATTTCCTGGCCGAATACTCTTTAGAATCCGCTGCGCTGTTCAATCCCTCGATCGTGCCGCACCCCGATCAAACGGACCTGCCAACTGGCTCCCTGCGGTTCATTCTCAGCCTGCGCGCCACCGGAGAAGGACACATTTCTTCCATCACGTTCCGAACCGGTATCATCCATCCCGATCATCGGATCGAGGTATCAACACCCACTGGCTTCCTCACCGAGCCTCGTCAAATCCCAAACCCTCTTTATGAGAAGGAACTGTTCGCGCGGAAACTCATTGAGCTTGGATTGACTCGCGAATTAACGCGCCGGGTCATGAACAAACTCGGGAAATCGTTCGCGCTGGAAGAGCTTCGCACCAGTCTCCAAGCTGAACAGTTCCGCCTGCCGGATGGAATGACGCAGGAAGATCAAGACGAGGCACAGGGGATTTGGATGCTGGCCCGGTCCAACTACGAGGTCCGGTTCCAGCCGGAGCAGCAGTTGTCTGAGCGCATATTATTCCCAGTCACACCCTCGCAACGCAACGGCATCGAGGACGCGCGGTTCGTTTGTTTCCAGAATGAGGACGGTACCCACATCTACTATGCAACCTTCACCGCCTTCGATGGCAAGATCGTGGTGCCAGAACTGGTGGAGACTCCTGACTTCCTCCTTTTCCGATTCATAACCTTGAATGGTCCGGCCGCCGAAAACAAAGGCATGGCCATCTTCCCCCGGAAGATCGGCGGCCTCTATGCCATGCTCTCCCGCCAGGACAACGAGAACATCTACCTGATGTTTTCCGACAACGTCCACTTCTGGAATGAGCGCAGGGTGCTCCTGAAACCTACTTTTCCCTGGGAACTGGTCCAGGTCGGGAACTGCGGATCTCCTATCGAGACCGACGCCGGATGGTTGGTCCTCAGCCACGGTGTCGGCGCTATGCGAAAGTACTGCATCGGCGCCTTTCTCCTCGATCGCGATGATCCCGCCAAAGTGATCGGCCGTCTCCGCGAACCCTTGCTCAAGCCGGACCAGAACGAGCGTGAAGGCTACGTACCCAATGTCGTTTATACCTGCGGCGCGCTGCTCCACAACGGCGCGCTGATCATTCCCTATGGTCTGGCCGATCACGCCACGCGTTTCGCAACCGTCCCACTCACTGAGGTGCTGGCTGCCATGAATTAGGAAGACCGTTTACCAGCATGACCATCCCCAACAAAAGAGCAGGACGTCCAGACCACGATGGTCTACACGCACGTATTGAATCGTGGCGGGCGAGGGGTCCAGAGTCCCATGCTCTACGGCTTTTCGTCCGGCCCATGCACCATGGGGACAAATTGCACGGCGCTTGCCGTGCGCCGGCGAATGGCGCCGCTGGCTGTCTTGTCGATCACAACCAGGTCTTGTCCCCGCAATGCACTGCCCACCGGCGCTACCAGCCGGCCCCCGCGCGCGAGCTGATCGAGCAGCGCTTGCGGCACTTCCGGCGGAGCCGCCGTCAGGATGATGCGATCGAAAGGCGCTCGGCCGGCCCACCTCGGTACCCGTCACCCTGCCGTACGGTCACGTTGGCGTAACCGAGTTCGGCCAGCAGCGCGGCCGCCGACCGCGCCAGTTCCGGCACGATCTCGATCGTGTACACGTGCTGGGCCAGTCACGCCAGCACCGCCGCCTGGTATCCCGAGCCGGTGCCAATCTCCAACACGCTGTGCCCTCTGCCGGGTTCCAGCAGTTCCGTCATCAACGCCACGATGAATGGCTGCGAGATCGCGGCGCCGTGTCCGATCGGCAACGGCGTATCGTCGCAGGCGTGCGCTCGCAGCAGTGCGGGCACAAACCGGCACCGCGGCGTATCCCGCATGACCCGCAGCACATCCGCGTCGAGAATACCGCGGGCTTCGATCTGCTCGCGGACCATCCTGTCCCGCTCGGCCGCGAATGGATCGGCCGCGAGCCACAGGAGCGCGACCGCCAATGCCCCCCGCAAAAGACCCGCCCGATGACGCAGGGCATGCCCGCCACGCTGCCGATCAACTCCAACCAGCCGGGCTCCGATATCCAAGTGGACGGGATGTTCGCAGGCGACGCGCCGACCACTATCCGGCTTGCGCCGGGCATCCACAAACGATGCGGCCGTCTGCGTGGACGGCAATGCGCTTGAATCGCCCTTTCGACGGGTACCGGATACTCTAGCTCTAGCGCAATCCCGCCTTCTCCGTGACCTTGCGGAAGACCCGGAGCAGATTGCCGCCCAGAAATTTCCGGATGCGCTCATCGGAATACCCTCGACGCAGCATTGCGTCCGTAATCATCGGGAGATCGCGGACGTCGCGCATCCCGCGCGGCAGCGGCGGCCCGCCATCGAAATCGCTGCCGAGCGCGACGTGGTCCTCGCCGATCAGCCCTATGGCGCGGTCGATCACGCCCACCCACTCGCCCACGGTCATGCGGATTTCATCGGGGATCCCGGCGGGGACCATTGGGAACTGCGGAGCAACGATCCGGTCGAGATCGGCGATGCTCATTTGCGTGCCGCGCGCCACAATGCTCGCCGTGTCCCAAAACGGCTTGCCGGCGTGTTCTGTGCGCCACTCGAAGGCTTTTCGGTTGTGAAACTCGTTGCCAAGCTGGAACCCGATCACGCCGCCCTTGGCCGCAAGCTTTTTCAACAGCCAATCCGGCATGTTCCGTGGAATGTCGTTCACAGCGCGCAGGCCGTGGTGAGTTGCAATCACCGGGTCGCTGCTGGCATCGATCGCCTGCGAGATCGCGTCATCGGAAGCATGCGACACATCGATCACCATGCCGAGCCGATTCATCTCGTGAACGAAGGCGATGCCCCGTTCATTCAGCCCGCGCCACTTTGCGGGCGAGCAGCAGGAATCCGCATAGTTGCTGGTCCAGTTATGCGCCGAGAGCTGAACGGACCGAAGCCCCATCCGGTACATCTGGCGCAGAACGCCCAAGTCGCCATCCAGGTCGAAACTGCCCTCGATATCGAGCACCGCGGCGATCCTGCCGCTCTTATGAATCTGTTCAATGTCGTTCGCCGTCCGCGCAATTGCGATCGATGCGCTGTTCCTCCCGATCTGCTCGAACGCGCAATCCAGCATGCGCAGCGCCTGTTTGGTCTCTAGACGCGCCGGATAGTAGTCTTCCGTGACGAAGATGGAGAAAAAGAGTGCGCCCAGCCCGCCCTCCTGCGCGCGCGGCAGATCGAACTGCCCGTCGGCCTTCCGGCTGCCGATATCGCCGCCGTGATAGAACTCGCGGTCGATCGCATGCACATGGCCGTCGAACACCAGCGAGCTCGCGTGCAGCGCGCGCGCCCGATCGGCCGTCTGCCCTTGCAACCCGAACGCCGCCGCCAGCAGACATGTCGCCAGCTTATAATCGTGGGTGCCTGGCTTTCGTCCCATGAGCAGCTCCTATCGCCCCAAACTGGCCGCCGTCGTAACCACCTTTTTCAAGTACTCGCATGCGCAGCACATCGTGGATCGCTTCCTCGATGGCTACGGCTGGAACGGCGCTCACCATTATCCTCCCATGGACTTGGTGTCGCTATACGTCGATCAGGTAGGGCAGAACGATCTCAGCCGGGAACGTGCGAACCGGCACCCTACGATGAAGACCTGCCCCTCGATTGCGGAAGCGCTGACGCTGGGCGGCTCGAAGCTTGCGGTGGATGGCGTAGTGCTCGTCGCCGAGCACGGCAATTACCCGCGTAACGAAAAGGGACAGACCCAGTATCCGCGCCACGAATTCTTCGAGGAGATCGTGAAGGTCTTCCGCGCGACCGGCCGTTCCGTACCCGTCTTCAACGATAAGCACTTGTCGTGGAACTGGGAGTGGGCTCGCCAGATGTTCGACACGTCCCGGGAGATGCGATTCGGTTTCATGGCAGGATCGAGCCTGCCGGTCACCTGGCGTATACCATCAGTCGAGATGCCGCTCGGATCGCGCGTCGGAGAAGCCGTGTGCGTCTGCTACGGCGGCGTGGACAGCTACGACTTTCACGGTCTGGAGACCATCCAATGCATGGTCGAACGGCGGCGCGGCGGCGAGACCGGCGTCGAGTGGGTACAGGCATATCGCGGAGACAAGTTTTGGGACGCGCTGCGCGAAGGCGTCTGGCCCCGGCCGCTGATGGAGGCGGCGCTGACCCGGAGCCACACGCTCACGCCAGCTCGCCAGAGCTTCAGCCACGTCCTCCCGACCGATGACGACATGCGCCGCCTCGTGCGGGACCCGGTCGCTTACCGCTACGAGCATGCCGATGGCCTCAAGTGTACTGTGCTCCTGATGACCGGCCTGGTCCGCGACTTCAACTTTGCAGCGTACGTGAACGGCTCGCGCGGCCCATGGTCGACGCAGATGTATCTACCCATGCCGGATGGCCGCACCACGCTCGCAAACTTCTTCAGCCCGCTGGTTAACCATATGGAGAAGCTGTTTCTCACAGGCCGCTCGCCGTATCCTGTCGAACGCACGCTACTCACCACTGGCCTGACGGCCGCTGGCGTCGAGAGCTTGTACCTCGGGCAAAAGCGGTTTGAGACGCCGCACCTCGCAATCCACTATCAGCCCCCGGAGGAATCCACCTTCTGGAGAACCTGACCATGCTGACCCGGCGCACTTTTCTGCAAACCACCGCGGCCCTAGCGGCCCCTCCCGCCACCCCGCCGAAACGCATCGCGATCCTCGCAACCATCTACCGGCTTCAATCGCACGCACAGCACATGGGTGATCGTTTCCTCGTCGGCTATCCATATGGCGGCGTGTGGCGCAAGCCGGACGCGCGGGTGGTGTCGCTGTACGTCGATCAGACGCCGGAAGGCGATTTGAGCGCGGCCCGCGCGCGCGAATTCGGCTTCCAGGTATACTCCTCGATTCCCGAGGCCCTTCGTTGTGGCGGCAAGCAGCTCGCAATAGATGCGGTGCTCCTCATCGCAGAGCACGGTAACTATGCGCGCAATGAAAAGGGCCAGATCCTCTATCCGCGCTCCGAGTTCTTCCAGCAGTGTGTCAAGGTCTTCGAAGAGGACCGCCGCGCCGTTCCCCTGTACAACGATAAGCACCTTTCCTACAGCTTCGAGAAGGCAAAAGCGATGGTCGACGCCTCGCGCCGGCTACACTTCCCGATGCTTGCCGGTTCTTCGATTCCCGTGACGTGGCGGTTGCCCTCAATCGAGCTTCCACTGGATTGCGTGATCGAAGACGCGCTCATGGTGGGTGAGGGCGGCTCCGACGCGATGGATTTTCATGCCCTTGAGGGCCTCCAGTGCATGGTGGAACGCCGCCGCGGCGGCGAAACCGGCGTCCAGGCCGTTCAATTGGTCCAAGGCGGTGCCGTCTGGCAGGCCGGAGAAGCGGGCCGCTATTCGAAAGATCTGCTCGCTGCCGCGCTCTCCCGCAGCGACACTCCCCTGGGACTGACGGTTACCGACGGCCGGACGCAAGACCTGGTCGCCTCGAACGAGTTGCCGAAACTGGTTAAATCACCCGCCGCCTACTTCATCGAGTACCGCGACGGCCTGAAGGCCACTCTGCTGATGCTCGATGGCGCCATCAAGGATTTCAATTTCGCTGCCCGGCTGAAAGGCTCGAAAGAGATCTGGTCCACACAGTTTCTTCTGACTCCCGATCCGAACGTCACCTACTCCGCCTGCTTGATGCACAAGGCGGAGCAGATGTTCGAGACGGGTGTAGCCCCCTATCCAGTGGAGCGGACGCTTCTCACTAGCGGCATTCTGGAAAGCTGCCTCGCTTCAAAGCTCCAGAACAACGCGCGACTGGAAACGCCCCATCTCCAGGTGGTCTACCAGGCGCCTCAGGCGTCGCAATTCGCGCAGACTTGAAATCAATCAGAAGCTTCCCGCCGAACTGCCGATTCCGTGCGTCCGATGCGCCCGTGATATTGCCGAACGTCGTCAGCGTGCTAGAGGAGACGCGTCGCGCAATAGACCTCAATGTGACGAAGCCTGCGGGCCTACTGCTTGGACCGTGGGCTTGGCGGCGGCGTGGCCGGCTTGGCGGACGAGGCGGGCCGCACCAATGACCGATGGCTGGCAACCGACAACGCGTAACAAGGTTGCGTTCGAGCGGGCGGAACTGGAAGCTGCGCAGGTGCTGGAAGACGCAGCACGTCGGCGGGCGTTTGAGGGTGTCCTGAAGGGCGTCTACTACCGGGGCAAGCTTGTGGGGTACGAACTGAAGTATTCCGACCGCCTGCTGGTGCAACTGCTCAAGGCACACCACCCCGCGTACAAGCCAGCGGCAAGGCAGCCGGGTACCGGTAAGGGCGGCGACATGCCGGCGCCATTCATCGACGAGGAAACCCTGGCCAAGCTGTCCGAAGAGCAAGTGCTGGCTATCCGCATCGTTCAAGACGGCCTCGACTCCGTTCGTATCGAAATCGAAGCAGCTCTGGAGTCAGCGAGCAGGAGACGCGGCACCGGATGACGCGCCGGACCGAGGCGCAGGTCGTGGAGACGGGGGCCTGCCGGCGGCGGGCGTTTGAGGGTTGCTCAAGGCAGCCAAGGCGTGCGCCGAGCAACGTTCCAACGGTGACGCCCGGAAGACCTATTGAACCGGCCCCTCGGTCCGCATAAACGGATCGAACTTCTCAGCCATCCGATTCACGATTGCCCGTGACGCACTCTCAAGACAACCATTGACAATCGCGCGCTGTTTCTCCGTGGGTTCCGCGACGTGCTGGATTCCGTTCTTCCCCATGTCCTTCAGCCCGTTCAGGCTCAAGCCGACAATTTGGGTCGTGAAGGCTCCGTCGCTGAGATCTTCAGCCGTGATCACCAGGAATACTTTGGCTTCCGCTGATATCGGCACTGGGTCCCACCGCTGGAAGCCCTTGTTCATGACGGTGAACATTTCCAGGCGAAGCGACGTAGGGTATTTTTCAAAGAATTCGGTCGGCATGTGGGGTGCCCATCTCGTGCCATTCTATCTGAGCGGCGTCCAAACGATCTTCCGCCTACCCCTGCCCTGTTTCGTCTACGCCCCCTGAAAAAACATTGCTCTCCGCGCCGTGCAGCGGAGCGGCCGAGCTCAAAAAATCAGTTTCAGCCCGAACTGAATCTGCCGCGACGTAGTCGCCGTCGCGGTGATTAACCCCGCTGACGGGCTGATCGCGCCGCCCGAGAATACGATGGCGTTAGGCGTTCCAAGATTCGTGTGGTTGAATATGTTAAAGAATTCCGATCGAAGCTGAAGATTCATTCTCTCGGTAGCAGCGATGTCCTTGACTAGGGATAGGTCCAAAGCGGCCAGTCCTGAGCCGGTGTAAGTTCCCCGGCCGAGGTCGCCGTATGTCCCAGGTGCGGGCAGAACGAACGCGTTCGGGTTGAACCATTGGTTTGGGTTGCCCACCACGACCGGTCCGCTGAATGCCGGATTCAGGGACGGCCGGTCGGGATTTCGCGTGTCTCCATCGCCGGAACGGTTCGAGCCAATCTGGGGAGTGAACGGGAAACCGCTCAACAACGTCGCGATTCCGTCGAGTTGCCATCCGCCGATGAGTGCGTCCTGGATTCGGCTCAGACCTGCCGACCAACGCCTGTCGCGTCCGAAAGGCAGTGAGTAAATCCAGGAGATGCTGGCCTGGCTTGTGACGTTCAACGCCGAAGGCCCCCAGTCTCTCAGTAGGTCGTTGCGGTCCAGAATCATTTGTGCCTGATTGTTCGCCTGCGCGCCAGTCAGCGCCGAATTCATGTCGAGATTCTTCGACCATGTGTAATTTGCCCTGAATTCCAGGCCCTGCGTAAGACGCCGGCTCGCGTCCACCTGCAGAGCGTTGTAACTGCTGTTCCCCTCCGTGTACCAGAAGAAGCCCGCACCCAAGTACGGGTTCGGCCGGCTTCCGGCGGGGATATACTGCGCGCCTTGGGGCACGATGCTGGTCGTGGTGCCCGGCGTTCCGCCTGCCGTGCAACCGCTAGCGCTCGCGCAGATCCGGGCGGGAATAGTGTTCGGGTCCACGCTGAGGAGACCGTGGTATCCGAACGACCCCACATATGCCAAGCGTAGGACCGTATTCCGATCGAGCTGCCGCTCTACGGTGAAACGCCACTCCTGAACCGCTGGTGTTTTCGCATTTGGCTGTATTCCTTGGGGCGCGTAAGTAGTGCACGGCGCCGGGACACCAGGGCCACACGAGGGCGGGGGAGCCACGTTCGGAAGAATCGGCAGGATCGGAGGCAGCGAGACGTTCGCAAACGAGAGAGCCCCGTTGTAGGGCGGCACTGAATTCAGAAGGAAGCTGAGATCGTCGATCAGTGAGTAATAGGTACCAAAACCGGCACGCAGTACCGTGCGGCCATTCCCAAAGACATCCCACGCCAGGGCAATCCGGGGTCCGAACAGCCGGGTCGCATTGTTTTCCGTGAACGCCGAATGGCCGACGACCGGGGTGGTTTCCAGCACGCCATCACCGTTGGTGATGTAGTTGGCGGCCCGGCCGGCCACTTCGTTCCATCCGTTAGTAAACTCGTGCCGGATGCCCGCCTGGAGCGTGAGATTCGGCAGCAGCTTGATGGTGTCCTCAAAATACCAGGCGCCGAAGAGACTTCTCCAGCCCAGTTCACTGGGTGTGGGCACTACCTGGAAACTGCTGACCTTGCCCTGCAGAAAGGTCGTCAGACTGGTGAAACTCGCTTGTCCCAATTGGCGCGACGCAGTGTCCTCGTTATCCTGTAGCCGCTGAAACCACACTCCGGCACTGATCTGATGGATCCCCTTGACGATCTGGACACCATCCGTCCAGGTGTAAAGATTGCGTCGGCTCCAGACATTGGCCGCGTTGTTCGGCCCGGCCGAAGTGATGGATCCGAGACCCGTGGTGGTGACGCCGCCGCCAATCACGATTCCGCCAGGCCCCAACCCGCTGACAAACGAATCGCTCGCCGGAAACGAAGCCAGAAGCGGTGAATCCAGGTTGAAGCCCGCGCGCGAGAACCCGGCGTCGAATGTGTTCAGAAACCACGGCGAAAAAACGTGCGTTTCCTGCGCGCTGGCAACCTGGGCGCGCAGCGTCTCGTAAGACGCAAACAGTGGATCGGACAGCGGGATCAGACTATTGCCATCGTCGATCGTGTAGATCCCCGCGAGCCAATCGCGGCTGCCCAGCGTGTAATCGGCTCGCGTGGTGCCGAAATCTTCCCGGATCGACTGGCGGGGATTGTTGTAGGCGAGCGCCGTCCCAGTCGGCAGCCCGCCGACGAGTCTCTCCGGACCGTTGGGTTGGGGCCAAAAAGACATGTATGCGAGCATCGCCGGATTCAGAT
>PKYZ01000910.1 GCA_003132865.1 Bryobacterales bacterium | reverse complement strand
CTGCGGCGTGAAACCGCACTTGCTCGCCACATTCACGAGCAGCAGGACTTTTCCTTTGTAGGCGGCGAGCGGCGCGGGCGCGCCGTCGATGGAGTTCAACGTAAATTCGTAAACGCTGGCGGCGCCGAATAGGGCCGCGGCAAAAACAAGCAACGAGGCAGACAGCAGCATTTTGAGCATGCAACCAGTATACGCATTTTGAGGTGGCGCTAGCTGGTGTGGTCGTGGATGATCTTCCATCCGGATGGCGTCCTGCGCAGAATCAGCGTGTAGCGTCCCGCGGCGTTTCCGCCGCCCGCGGCCGTGCGCTCCAGATGGAACTCACCGGTGACCAGCGCGAGATCCGGCGCGAGCATCCGCACGTCGACGTTCGAGAATGAAAGCGCGCCCATGGCCTCGCGGGTCGGGTAGGCTTTGCGATAGCGGCCCAGAATCGCTTGTACGCCTCCCCGGACTACTTCCTTGCCGATAAAAGTGGTCTCCGGCGAATCGTCGTAGTAAGAGGCGAACGCCGCCAGATCGCCGCGGTTCCAGGCTTCTTCGGAATGCGTCAGAACCGCGCGGACATCGTCGCTTTGCGCGAACAACAGCGGAATACAACAAAACAGCGTACACCAGCGAAGCATGGGTATAGAATAGCGTGGGGCGGACTCCAGTCCTGCGGCCGGCTGTCCACGCCGGCCCGCTATCGGCTGCCCACGCCATACCGGTACGGCGTACGGCGAGCCGCGTCGCTTCGCGACGCTCCCAAGCCCACACAAAGACGCGCGGGAAGCCGGGTAACGGGTCGGGACGGCGCACGCACGCCGCAAGAGTTTTCCTTCCGGACATCGGGAGTCGTACAATGAGTTTGGCTGCATGGACGCGCGCCCCACACTCTTCACGCTGGCCCGGATACTGGACGAACAGGGCCTGGAAGCCATCATGATAGCCAATGCGGCCGCCGCGCTGCACGGGGCGCCTGTCACGACTCTGGATTTCGATTTTCTATTCCGGAAGACTCCCGGCAATCTGCGAAAACTGAAGGCGGTTGGCCAAGAACCTGGGTGCCATCCTTTTGAGGCCTTACTATCCGGTCTCCGATCTGTTTCGCTTCGAACGGGATGAGGATTCGTTGCATGTCGATTTCATGAGCCGGATCGACGGAGTGCGGTCGTTGGCAGCCCTGCGTAGCCGCGCCTCCCGTATCGATTTTGGCGGTCACGTGTTGGTGGTGGCGGATCTGGCGGATATCATCAAAAGTAAGAGGGCGGCGGGTCGGTTCCGGGATCGGGCGGTGCTGGAGATTCTGGAGAAGGCGCTGGATGAAAAAAGAAAAGCGAGAATGACCAAGCGTGAGGCCTTGCAGCGCGAAAGCGACCGGGCGCTGCGAGATCGGATCCGCCGGCTGCTGGAAAAGCCGCCCGAGGAACGGACTCACTTCTTACGCAAGCGGATTGGGTTCTCGGCCTCCTGCCTGTAGCAGCCCGAGTTCAGCCTACAAAGCNNCCCCACAAGTTTAGTGGTCGCGTTCGGTGACCAGGTCGGTCACGCTGTACAACGCGCGTTGATAGGGTGAGTCCGGAAATTCGCCAATGATGCCGCGCGCCTTCTCCGTGAACGCCTGGGCGCGCTCCTTCACGCGCGCGATGCCCTGGCCACGCGGCGGCGCTCTTCGCCAGATGCCTGCTCCAGCGCGTACACCAGCGGCAGCGTCACTTTGCCTTCGCGCAGATCGTTGCCGACCGGCTTGCCCAGCACCGTCTCGCGCGACGTGAAGTCGAGCAGGTCGTCCACCAGTTGGAAGGCCATGCCCAGGTTCCACGCGTAGTCGCCCAGGCGCTCTTCGGTTTGCGAATCCGCGCCGGAGACCAGCGCGCCCAGCTTGGCGCAAAGCGAAAAACAGGCAGGCGGTTTTGCGGTCCACCAGTTCCATGCAATCGGCTTCAGTGACCTTGATGCGGCCGATGCGCTCGAGCTGCAGCAGCTCGGCCTCGACCATCATCTGGGTCAGCCCGATGAGTAGTTCCAGCACGTGGAAGTTGCGCTCGCGCAGCGCGACCTGGAAGGCTTCCATGTGAAGCCAATCGCCCCGCCACAATCGATGTTGGGTTCGCACAATAAGAAATAGCCTTGGCCCTGTCGGTCGATGGTGCTACGATGAAGCAAGGCTTCGCCCGTCGCTGACGGGCCTTCGGCCGCGGTTCAGTACGGAGTCATGACGATCGCTGCAAAATACGAGGAAGGCGTCTTTAAGCCCCTTGAGGAAGTGACCATCAAGGAAGGAACCGTCGTCGAGGTGCGGCTCCCTTCGTGCGCCGACCGCTTGAAGGCCAAATCCCCCTCCGTTCGGGATTTTGCGTTCTACGGCATGTGGAAGGACCGCACCGATATCGACGATAGCGTCGAATACGTCAACAGCCTCCGGCGCGACCTTCGCGGCTGACGTGTCGCGCGCGAAGTCTGATCGTCGAGGATATCTGCAATGCCTTATCTGCTCGACAGCGATGTCCCGATCGACGTCTCCCGTGGGAAGCAGCCCGGCACGCGAATACCTTGATGCGCTGCCGGAGGGATGGGCGATCTCTCGGGTTTCGGCCCTTGAACTCATCGTCGGTGCCAGGGACAACCGGGACCTCACCGCTATCGACGTCTTCCTGTCCGCCTTTGTGGTCGTCCCACTCCGGGAATCCACCGGCACGCGAGCGTACGATCTTCTCAAGCGGTACGCGAAATCTCACGGGTTGCGCGTCTTCGACTCGCTGGTGGCGGCAACCGCAATCGAGGAGGGTCTCACGCTGGTGACAGGAACCGCCGGCACTTTGGCATGATCGAAGGTTTGAGCCTGTTGGTTCCGCAGTATTAATGAGCCGCCAATCGGCTCACTCGCTCCGCCGGCCGCCTCGATCTGGGCGTGTGTGCCGTGGTCCACATCGCAGCCGGCTGCGACGGACGCGACGCCGCCGGATTCGACTGGCTGCAGCGCGTTCGCGTAGGCTCATTGCTAGACGAAAACATACTTTGGACTAAACCGC
>PKYZ01000145.1 GCA_003132865.1 Bryobacterales bacterium | reverse complement strand
CTACGATCTACCGGGCATTCCCACTACGGACGCGCGATACCACTTTGATTCAAATTCAAAAAACCGGCGTCAGCCAAGCCGCGGGACGGCGAAGTTCTTCGAGGAGCGCCGGGCGATGCAGGCATAATCTCGAAAACCATCGCGGCAGGCTTGGCGGATAATGATGGGCATGACTCTCACGCTCAAGGCCATCAACGTGGAGCTGGCGAAGCGCGGCCACACTGCCCGGCTGGAGAATAGCGGCGGATACTTCTGCTTCTTCGGCGTGAGGCCGCCGACTGGCTGGACTGGACTGTGCAAGTATCCACCGAACCATGACACCGCAGCGGACCTAGGGATATTTCGGCGAGCGGCGAAGCACACGCCTCAACTATGCTTGTGTCTATGAAGCAGATTCTACTCGCACTTGCGTGCGCCGCCTTCGCGCTGCACGTCCACGCTGACGATTGGACCGGACACTGGGTCATGCCGACACCCACAGGCCAAGCCGCACCCGCACCCGACGCGCCCGGCCCGCAACTCCGAGCGATCTCGCTGTGGCTCAAAGCCGACGGTACGCGCTTAACCGGATATTTGTCCGCGCGCAATGGCGAGACGCCCATCGCTGAAGGCAAGATCGAGGGCGATCATCTTTTGTTCGTTGTCGTCATGGATTATTTCGGCGAGGAGCGGCGCGCCATTTACTCGGGTGTTCTGGCGAGTTCTGAATTGAGAATCACTCTGCCGGCCGTCGGCGGGCGCGCCCCTCGCGAAGTGACGCTCACCCGTGTCTCCTCCGCCGATCCTCCGCCCCTGCCCGCGGCGCCACCCAAGATCACATTGCCCCCCGCTAAGGATGTGCCGTACAACGGGCTCGCCAAGACTCCGCCCATGGGCTGGAATAGCTGGAACAAATTCCGCAACCAGGTGAGCGATCAACTGGTGCGCGAGGTGGCCGACGCCATGGTCAAGAACGGATTGAAGGACGCCGGGTACCTGTACGTGAACATCGACGACACCTGGGAAGCGGGCCGCGACGCGCGGGGAAACATCCAGAGCAACGAGCGCTTCCCCGATATGAAAGCGCTGGCCGAATACATCCACGGCAAGGGTCTGAGGTTCGGCATCTATTCGTCGCCCGGCCCCAAAACCTGCGCTGGTTACGAAGGCAGCTACCAGCATGAAGGGCAGGATGCCAAGACCTACGCCGCTTGGGGCCTGGATTACCTGAAATACGACTGGTGCAGCGCCAGCCAGGTGTACGACTACCATTCCATGCCGGCGGTCTACGCGAAGATGGGTTTGGCGTTGGAAAACTCCGGCCGACCGATTGTTTTCAGCCTGTGCCAGTACGGCGTAGTCAAGGTGCAGCAGTGGGGTGCCAACGCCGGAGGCAACCTGTGGCGTACCACTGGCGATATCCGGGATACCTGGGAATCGATGTCGGGGATCGGATTCGATCGGCAGGCGGGCCTGGAATCAGCCGCCGGTCCGGGCCATTGGAACGATCCAGACATGCTCGAAATTGGCAATGGCGGTATGACCGATGCCGAGTACCGCACGCATATGAGCCTGTGGTCGATTCTGGCCGCGCCCTTGCTGGCCGGCAACGATCTGCGCAACGTGCCGCCCAATATCCTGGAGATCCTGACGAATAAAGAGGTCATCGCCATCGACCAGGACCCGCTGGGCAAGCAAGGTAGACGCGTTGCCAAGAACGGCGATCTGGAAGTTTGGGCGCGGCCTCTGTCGAACGGCTCCTGGGCGGTAGGCCTATTCAACCGTGGCGACGCCTCGGCAAAGGTTAGCTTCCACGCCGCTGACCTCGGCTTGACGCGCATCACCAAGATCCGCGACCTGTGGGCACATGCCGACCAGAAGGCCACAGCGCAATACTCCGCCGACGTACCCTCGCACGGCGTGGCCATGCTCAAGGTCCAGGGGCGATAAATAGCGCTGGTCCAATCGGACAAATCCTTCGTGCTCCGGAAAATAGTACCTCCTCAGCAATTTGGAGTCGCAGCTCAGCAACGTCAGTTCGTGCAACAGAGCGGTCAAGATGCGCGGCGTAGGCTGTCGGACCAACACTGACGCGACGGGCACCCCAGAGCGGCACACGACAGTGCCAACCTGAGCAGCACTACGGTGCGCCGTCCCTCTTGGCCGGGAGCGGCAGTCGCGAATGCAAAGGCCGAGGCCAGGAAACAGAGGAAACGCACGGTGACCATAGCTGCGCAGACTATAGCGGATTCGACTGCCCGTGCCGAAGTCACTACACCACTACACCACCGAAGGCCAACGAGCGCCCCGAGAGGCATTCGCTGCGAAATCTCCGGGCGTCGGGCTCACGCCGCCGCTTTATGGGCTTGCGGTAAGCCGCCCAACGCTTCTTCGTGGCTTCCCTTATGGCTTTCAAACCCGCCGCCGACAACTTCCGTTTCTTGGGCCTCGCCGGTTGGGCTGGTTGCGCATGTTGCCTTTTCAGCGCCGCCCACCTGGCTCTCTGCGCGGCGGCGATCCTGGCGCGGCCCGCCTTGCTGATCGTGCGGCGCTTTTGTGCACCGGCGTGATCCGTTCCGGTTGCCGTGGCCACCGTGGCTTTTGGCCGGCCTGGACCGCGTTGCCCGAGTTGCGCTTTGATATCGGCTATCTTCGCGGAGATCTGGTCGAGTCGGCTCTGATACCCGACGATGGCCATCTCCAGCAAGGTATTGTCTTTTGGCTTTGCCTGTCTTGGCATTTGGTTTCCCCAGAACGCTGAATTGAGATTGTGTTTCGACCGTATTGCACAGTATATAGCGATTCGTAACAAGGACAGAGCCGGATGGTTATCGCCTTACATTGGGCCGAGGGCCAGCCGGAGAGCACGGGCAACCATCGGAAGGATCCTTTTGGGCCGTGCAGGGTTCGATTCAGCGGCCCTTCGCTGAGATGGTCGTCCCCTTCCTTGCTTGCCTCCGCTCCT
>PKYZ01000188.1 GCA_003132865.1 Bryobacterales bacterium | reverse complement strand
AATTTCTGACGCACTACACTAGAATGCTATAGTGCGCTTTGCCCGATATATATTACAGGCGGGAGCCGCCCTGCTCGTTCCGGCCCTCTGCGCGCTGGGCGCGCCCCGAGGCAGGCATCCGGATCGGACGGTCGCCGAGCCAGCCAGCGGGCAGGTGAGCGTCGCAGTCGTTCCGACATCCGCTACGCTGGCAATTGGCCAGAGCCGGCAGTTCAGCGCCACGGTGCGGAATACGAAAAACACCGGAGTCGCCTGGAAGGTGAATGGCGTGCAGGGAGGAACCTCCACCACCGGCACGATTACGGCGGCCGGTCTCTACACTGCCCCATCGGCCGTACCCAGCCCTGCGACGGTCAGCGTGACAGCCGTCTTGGTGGCGGATTCGAGCGTGTCGGCCGCGGCCACGGTGACCATTACCCCGCCGCAGGTGGCCGTGAGCATCTCGCCGGCATCTGCGGCGGTCGAACCCGGCGGATCGCAGCAATTGACGGCCACGGTATCGAATACGGTGAACACGGGCGTCATCTGGGAAGTCAACGGCGTGACCGGCGGAAACGCTGTGGTTGGCACGATCACCCCGTCCGGACTCTACACTGCGCCCGGCGTGAGTCCCAGCCCCGCTATCGTCATCGTGACCGCCGTTTCCGAGCAGACTCCGGCCGCGGCGGCGGTGGCGGTCATCAGCCTTGGCACGGGCGCGGCTTTCTACGTTGCGACTACCGGCAATGACGGCAACAGCGGCAGCATCGGTTCGCCCTGGCGCACCATCCAGCACGCCGCCAACACGGCGGTGGCGGGCGATACGGTTTACGTGATGGGAGGCGTTTACAACGAAATCGTCGCCTTCCCCAATTCCGGCTCCGCCACGGCGGGCTACATTACGTTTGAAAGCTACCGCGGCCAGACGGCCACGATCGACGGCACGGGCTTGGCGGTTCCGGGCGGGCAATACGGACTGCTCACCATTCAGAATCGGGAATATCTGGCGATTGGCGGCTTTGAAATCCGGAACTACAAGTCGAACAGTATCGCGGACGTGCCCATCGGAATCTATATCACCGGCGCGGACAGCTGTATCCAAATTCTGGGGAACCGGATTCACGATATCGTGACCACGGCCAAGGGCTGCAACGCGAACGCCCTCGGCCTTGCGGTATATGGCAGCAGCGCTCCGGCTTCCATTAACAACCTGACCATTAGCGGCAACCAGGTATTCGACCTGACCACGGGCTGCAGCGAGTCGGTTACTCTCAATGGCAACGTAGACGGTTGGAGCGTCACCAACAACCTTATTCACGACAACAACAACATTGGCTTCGACGCGATCGGGTTTGAGAACACATCACCGGACCAGGCTTACGACCAGGCGCGCAACGGCGAGCTAAGCGGCAACATCATTTACAACATTACGTCCTACGATAATCCCGCCTACGGGAAGGCGTACTCGACCGACGGCATTTACGTGGATGGCGGCACCCAGATCGTCATCGAGCGAAATCTTGTGCATAATACCGACCTCAACCTCGAATTGGCAAGCGAGAATTACGGTAAACTGACCAGCTTCATCACAGCGCGCAGCAACCTGATCTATTACGCGAATTCTGTGGGCGTGAGCATCGGCGGCTACGGCCCAGGGCGCGGCGGCACGGACCATTGCGATATCGTCAATAACACGCTTTTCATGAACGACACAAAGAACACCGGCAGCGGGGACTTCCAGATCCAGTTCTATGCGACGAATAACATCTTCGAGAACAATGTAGTCAACGCGACTTCACAAGGGCTGTTTCTTCACAGCTTCACGAATTCGGAACCGGATCCAGCGACTCTCGATTACAATCTCTACTTCTCTCCCACCGGCGCGGCCGCCGGGATCTGGCAATGGAATCAAACGAAGTACCGGGGCTTTACGAAATACCGGCAGGCCACGGGTCAGGACGCCCATTCCAGCTTCGCGAATCCGCTCTTCCTGAGCACCACGACGCCGGATCTGCGGGTGCGACCCTCTTCGCCGGCGGTCGACAAGGGTATCAACCTGGCGCCTACGGTGGTTGGGACACTCGACTTCGCGGGCAATCCGCGCGTGCAGGGTCCGGACATCGATATAGGCGCGTACGAGCAGCCATGACCCAATATAGCGGCTTAGTGATTTTGCCGGCCGCCGCCGGGCTTTCTTTTGCAGCTTGGTGGCTCACGCTTTAGCGTGCAGCGGCGAACTTCAGTCCGCCGCCCGTTTGCGGCTTGCCGCAATGTGGGGAAGGCCTGTGGCCTCTCATGGCAATGCGAAAGATTCGGCGAGGGTGACCAATAAACTTCTTCCCGAATGTTAACCCACCGGCTGGTCGATGTCGAATCTGCTTCCGGTGTCGTCATCTTCATTAATGATATTAGCCTCAGGCTCGAAAGCAGAGAATCCTCACGCCGCCCGATGGGATTCATTGCGAACCACAGGCCCGTCATCCGCCCGGTCAACTGAGATTTTGGGTTCCGACCGACCCAGCGAAATGAGGCTGTTCAGCTTGCGAAGGTCTGGCACACTGAGTTTCCTGATCTCGATTTCGATTCGTAGCAAGTCCGGCCAAGGCAACCTCAGCACCGTACTGCCAATTCTTACGCCGCCTGCGAATTTTGGAATAGTGTAAACACAGGCCCGATACCCGGACTGCGTATGCTCGACAATCAACTCACCCATCGCCTCACGGTCTTTTGGCCCGGCCGTTCTAATCCACTCCCAGAGTCTTGTTCGCTCAAGCTGGCGGTGCCACAAATCCTCCGTGAGTTCATTCCAGAAAAACATATACGCAGGTTGCCCATTCCAGAAAAACGAATAGGCAAATTTACCGTCAACTGTCTGTGTTGAAGCCCAGAACAATGTTTGCGTCCGGTCGCCGTTTTTTAGCGTCACCTGTCTCTTGCACGGCCAATTCTGGTGAACGCAGCCCGCAAAACCAAAATCGGACGTTCTGCCGTCCTCAGAATCGCCAACTAACACTGTTGTGCGTCTTCTGCCGTCTCCCAGTTCCCGAAGACTACGAACACATTTATACATCTTCTCGATATCTGAAGCTTCTTTTATTGTTTCGCGGCCGCAGGCGCAAGACTCCTCAAGCCCGTCCAGGAAGCCTTCTGGGGCGGCTATTCGGGGTACTTCTCTGATCTGGACGGGTTTCTATGGGGGGTCGCTTGGAATCCATCCTTCCCGATAGCGGAGGATGGAAGTATTCGAATTCCCGACTAAGGTTGTTGTTCGTCTGTTTCACGGGAAGATCGGGAGCGGATAGAAGCGAAACGGTTCGCCCGAGCGTGACGCACTCGCGCGGGCGGTACCACCCAACACGCCCCGCCGCGCCGAGAACCCGCAAGGCGCGCCAAGAAGCGCGGTCGGAGATCGCAGGCGCTATGCGTCCCGTCACTACACCGAAAGCTCCGGCGCATTCGCGCTCTTCACGCGGGCGATGCCGGCGGCCAGTTCCGGCGCCAGCGGCCCGTTGTCCGTCGCCGGCGCCGCCAGCCTGCGGATGGCCGACATGCCGCTTACGCCGTAGCGTTGCGGGCCTTGCGGTAAGCCGCCCAACGCCTCTTGGTGGCTTCTCTTATCGCCTTCAACCCTGCCGCAGACAACTTCCGTTTCTTGGGCTTCGCCGGTTGGGCTGGTTGTGCCTGTTGCTTTTTCTGCGCCGCCCATCTCGCTTGCTGCGCGGCGGCGATCCTGGCGCGGGCAGACTTGCTCATCGTGCGGCGCTCCTGTGGACCCGCGCGATCTGTTCCGGTCGCCCTCGCTACCGTGGCTTTTGGCTGGCTTGGACCGCTCTGGCCGAGTTGCGCTTTGATGCCGGCTATCTTCGCTGAGATCTTTTCGACTTCGGTCCGATACCCGACGATGGCCATCTCCAGGATGGTGTTGTCTACTTTCGGTTGTGCCTGTCTTGGCATATTGGTTCTCTCCCTATAACTCTGAACGTGGGAATCTGAATGCGCCGCAGGCGCGGCGCATGGATTGAGGCGTTCTCTCAGGCCTTCGCCTTCTTCGGCGGTACGATGGCTTCTTTCGCGGCCTTGGCTATACGAAACTTCACCACCTTCTTGGCGGCGATCTTGATGGCTTCGCCAGTGGCCGGGTTACGTCCCATGCGCGCCTTGCGATCCACACGGACCAGCCGCCCTATACCAGGCAACACGAAAACGCCATTCTTCTTGACCTCACTGATGGCCGTGTCAGACAGCGCGGCGAGCAGGCCCTGCGAGACTTTCTTGGTAACCTCGCACTTCTCTGCCAATGCTTGGACGATTTGCGATTGAGTCATTGTTCTCCCCTTCGGCCTATGCCGACGAGATCATGTTACCGTAAAGCCGAAACATTTTAGAGGGGAAATGTAAGCTGGGGAATTAAAAACTCCGACCGGGATACGGCCGGAGGGACTGCCCGTGGTTGCTGCCGGCAGCATCTCACAAAGCTCTGCGAGGGCTGGATCGTCGCCACCCCAGACCGCCGGAAGTTCGCCGTGCGGATCACGTCATACCCGGAGTTGGATATTTCGGTCCCGTTCGACTGGAACGCGACTTGCAGCCGAGGTTGCCGAGCGGGTGCGCGCGGCGATGAAAGATTGACGCGCGCGGGTTGGAATCAACCCCAGTTGTGCGTTCGAAGTGCCTTATGGGCCGGGCCTGCCAACCGCTCTCGCCATGCGACCAATATCAGGCGCCGGACTCATTCTCGATGGCAGGCAACCGACCACGCGTACAGGGCTGCGTTCGAGCGGGCGGATATGGAAGCAGCTTCGGCGCCTGCGACAGGTTACCCGCCACTGCTTTCCAGAACTGACCCAACAGGTGGCACGCCTCCACCACTCTTCAACGACCTCTATCAATAATCCCGTGCCGCAGTTTTCTGGGATAATGCTCGGAAGGCGACGGGCTTGCTCTTGAAGGTTGACGAAGCCGAACAACCCTGAACATATTCTGAACAATGGCCCAACCCAAACTCTATGACGCACTCGTAGTAGGCTCCGGCGCCAGCGGCGGCTGGGTCGCGAAGATCCTTACCGAGCAAGGCCTGGAAGTGCTTGTACTCGAAGCCGGACCGCCGCGCAGTCCCACGCGCGATTTCACCGAGCATGTTTGGCCGTACCGCATGCGCTACCGCGGCTTCGGCGATCAGAAGGCGCTGCTGCGGGATCAGCCGGTGCAGCGGCTCTGCTACGCATGCGACGAGTATAGTCACCAGTTCTTCATCGGCGACCGGGAGCTTCCGTACACCTTCCCGCAAGGCAAGCCGTTCATGTGGATTCGCGGCCGGCAGGTGGGTGGCAAGACGTTCTGCTGGGCACGCGTCAGCTATCGATACAGTGACTTCGAATTCCAGGCGGCCGCGCGCGACGGTTATGGCGAGAACTGGCCCATCAGCTACAAAGACCTGGAACCGTATTACGACAAGGTCGAGCGATACATTGGCGTGAGCGGCTCTGCGGAAGGACTGCCGCAGTTTCCGGACGGAAACTTCCTCCCGCCTATGCGTCTCTCTTGCGGGGAGGTCCATGCGGGAAAGATCGTGGAGCGCCACTTCGGCTGGCGGATCATTCCGGATCGGACGGCAAATCTGACGGTGCCGCACAATGGCCGGCCCGCCTGTCACTATTGCGATCAATGCCAGCGCGGCTGCTACACGGCCTCCTACTTCAACAGTCCTTCCACAACTCTCCCCGACGCGGCGCGCACAGGCCGGTTGACGCTGGTGAGCGACGCGATCGTGAGTCACCTGGTCATGAACGATCGCGGCAAAGCGACCGGCGTAGTTTTCCTCGACCGCCAGACCCGCGCCGAGCGGGAAGCACACGGGCGCGTCGTGGTCCTGGCAGCGGGTGCCCTGGAATCCACGCGCATCCTGCTCAACTCGCGGTCGCCGCGGTTCCCAGAGGGAGTGGGGGCCTCGTCGGGAGCGCTGGGCCACTACCTGATGGACCATTTTACGCTGGAAGATGGCGGTGGCGTTCTTTCCGTTTTGAAGTCCTCGCGGCGGGAACCAGTGGGGCGTCCGGCGGGCTACATCATCCCGAAATATGTCAACGCCGACCCGCGCTTCCAGAATAAGAGTTTTCTCCGCGGCTACTATCTGGCCGGTGATAGCCACCAGGATCTCTACGGACACGCAGTCGGCATACAGGGCTTTGGGAGAGAGTTTCGGCGCAAGGTAAGCCAGGAGATTCCCTATCACTTTGGCATCTACGCGCAAGGCGAGTGTCTGCCGCGCTATGACAATTATGTGAAGCTCGATCCGGCCAAAACGGATGCGTGGGGAATTCCGGTGCTGCACATCAACGCCAGTTACGGGGAGAACGAGCGCGCCATGGCGCGGGCCATGCACACGCGGTTGAACGAGATTTTGGACGCCATCAAAGTGGACGAGCTACAAGCACCGTCGGAGAAGCTAAGCGTTTTCGGAAAAAACATACACGAGTGTGGCACCGCACGGATGGGCAACGACCCGAAGAAGAGCGTCGTCAACCGCTTCAACCAGGTTCACGATGCTCGCAACGTATTCGTCACAGACGGCGCCTGCTTCGTCACTCAGGGTTGCTATGAGCCGACCTTGACCATCATGGCGATCTCTGCCCGGGCTACGGATTATATCGCCGCCGAATCCAAGAAAGGGAACTTGTGATGGAGCCGGACGAATTCACCAGACGTCTATGGTTGCTTCGGTTGGGTAGCGGCGTTGTGCTGACTGGGTTCAGCGGTCTGGATCTGGAGGCCGCCGCACAATCGCCATTGCCGCCCGGATTGTATCAGCCTTCCATCGATCATCTGGCGCACGTTTTGAAACCCGTGGCCGCCGCCGAGCTTCGTCCGGCGCCGCTCTTCTTCACCGCCGCGGAGTACCAACAACTCAAAGACCTTGTGGGCAGGACGCTTGGAGAAGATCCCGGAACACCGCCCGTGCCGGAAATCACAGCGTGGATCGACTTGCTCGTGCGCGACGCGGCCGCGGTCCGCGAAGCCGCGCAATCGCTTTCTCCGGCCCACCGCGGGCTGGCGGTCGCCTTTTATGGTGAAGAGGCGGTCCACGAACTGGAGACGTTCGACGCCCAGCAGGTCTGCCGCGCCGGTCTAGCCCGGATAAGCGCGGAGCCGTCGCTCACACTCGAATCGCTCGAATCGGGCGGCGATCCGTTTGTCCGTTGGCTCAAGCACCGCGCCATCGAGGGGTTTTATACATCTCAGGCGGGTCTGAAAGAGCTGGACTACAAGGGGAACTCCTTTTACAGCATTTCACCCGGCTGCGATCATTAGCGTTCGTATGCGGGCATCTCGACTGCGAACCGCGGGCGAGCACGCCGAGACAACCCAACCAAGGGCCTGCCTTCGTGGCGGCGGGCCGCATTTTCCTCCTGGGTGCAGGCGGGCAGGAGGAAACGAAAAGAACCGGCGCGTGCTCACACAGCACGTATCGGCCAGCGGGCAGTTCGCGTGCAGCGCCGGGCCGCAGGTGCGGCATCCCGCCTCATGGTCGTCGTTAGGACTTGCTTTTAAACCCGATAAAATACATTCTCGTGTTTAGGTGCCCCCCAAGAAACGTGTTGTGGCAAGGGTTCCACTCCCACCTCCGGTCGGATCGTCTGCCACTGGAAACAGCTCACTTGGACGTGTCGGCTTCCCGTACAAGCGCCCGGCGAAAGCTATGTCGCGCATTGTCCGCCGCAAGCCTGGCAGCGCTTATTACTAGCAGCAGCCCTGGTCGGGTCAACTCCGGCCCCGACTACGCCTCCGCCCGGCCGCGCCTTTTCCGCAGCTCGTCCACGGTCACCGCCAGAATAATCACCCCGCCGATAATCGCCTGCTGCAGGTACGGCGATATGCCCAACAGGTCGCTGCCGTTCGAAAGCAGGCCCATGATCAACGCCCCGATCAGCGTCCCGATGACGCTGCCTTCGCCGCCATGCAGGCTGCCGCCGCCGATGACCACCGCCGCTATGGCCTGTAGTTCGTAGCCGTTGCCGGCCGAGGGCTGGCCGGTCATCAGCCGCGACGCTTCGATCATCCCCGCCAGGCCGGTGAGCAGGCCGCCCAGGGCATAAATCACGGTGGTGTCAAACGCCACCGGCACTCCCGCGTAGACCGCCGCATCCGGATTGCTGCCGATGGCGAACGCGTAGCGGCCCAGGCGCGTATGCTCCAGAATCACGTGCGTCGCCAGCGCGCAGATCACCACCACCCACAGCACGAAAGGCACTCCCAACAGGTTGCCCTCGCCCAGAAACGCAAAGCTCCGCGGAACGCGAGTCACGGGCAAACCGTTCGTGATAATCAGGGTCAAGCCCCGGATAATGCCCAGCGTGCCGAGCGTCACGATAAAGGGCGCGATGCGCAGCCGCGTGGTCAGGAACCCATTCACCGATCCCCAGAACAACCCGGTCAGGAGTCCCACGAGGATGCCCACCGGCACCGGCATACCATTTTCCATTGCCATCGTGCCCAGCACGCCGCACATCGCCAGCATGGCGCCCACCGAGAGATCGATGCCGCCGGCGATGATGATCAGAGTCATGCCCAGCGACATGGTGTTGATCACCGCCGTCTGCCGTACCACGCTCGATAGATTCGTCTCGGTCAGGAAATGCGGCGAGGCAATCGCCAGCGCCACGAACAGAACCACCAGACTCAAGAAAGGCAGCAGCCGCTGCATCATGGCGCACACTCCGGTTCGAGCGCGGCGAAGCGCATGATTTCCTCCTGTGTGGCGCCTCCCGGCAGTTCACCGGTAATGCGGCCCTGCCGCATCACCAGGATGCGATCGGCCACCTGCATTAACTCCTGCATCTCGGAGCTCACCATCAGGACGGCAGCCCCGGCGCGCGCCAGTTCGTCCATCACTTCGAATACCTCAACCTTGGCGCCCACGTCAATGCCGCGCGTAGGCTCGTCAAACAGGAACACGCGCGCGCGGCGGAACAGCCATTTGGCGATCGCCACTTTCTGCTGATTGCCGCCGCTCAAGCGGCCGGCCGCCTGCCGGCCGGACGAAGCGCGTATGCGCAGGCGCGCGATGTACTCGGCCGTCACGCGGCCCTGCGCCCGCAAGTCGATCAGGCCGAGCCGGCAGATCTCCCGGAGGTTCGCCATGGTGATGTTGTATGCGATGGGCAACCGCAGCGCCAGGCCCGTTTTTTGCCGGTCTTCGGTGACCAGTGCGATCCCCGCCGCCACCGCTTCCCGCGGCGATCCGATCCGCGTCTGGCGGCCATCCACGAACACTTTTCCGCCCTCGATGGGGTCCACTCCGAAAATAGCGAGGCAGGTTTCGGTTCTTCCGGCGCCGACCAGACCGGCCAACCCCACGATCTCGCCTGCGCGCAGGGAGAATGAAACATCGCGAAATGCGCCGCGGCGCGTGAGTCCTTCGACGCGCAGCGACTCCGCACCCGGCGCGACCGGCTGCCGCCGATAGATCGACACCATCTCGCGGCCCACCATATGCTGGATGATGCGGTCCGTCGAGACCTCCGCCAGCGGCCCGTCGTGAACCGTGGCGCCGTCGCGCAGGATGGTGACCCGGTCGCCGATCGCGCGCAGTTCCTCCAGCCGGTGGGTGATGTAGATCACGCCCATGCCCCGCGCGCGCAGCGTGCGCACGATACGGAAGACTTCTTCGGTCTCCGCGCCCGAGAGCGACGACGTGGGCTCATCGAAAATCAGCAAACTGGAACCGTGCTGGATGGCGCGGCAGATGCCCACCAATTGCTTGCCCGCCGGGCTGAGCCGTTCCACGCGCCAATCCGCACCGAGCGGAAAGTGGTGCTCTTCGATCATCTGCGAGGCCTGCTCGATCATGCGCCGCCGGTTCACCCAGCCGAACGGAAGCCGCTCCTCGCGCCCCAGGAAGAGGTTCTCCGCGACCGTTAGATGCGGCGCCAGCAGCGATTCCTGGTGCACCATAGCGATGCCGGCCGCCGCCGCTTCCGCGGGAGTGCGGAAGGCGGGGG
>PKYZ01000937.1 GCA_003132865.1 Bryobacterales bacterium | reverse complement strand
ATCAATGCGCGCAGCTTCGCCGGCGTGGCCGCAATCACTTCCAGGGGATCGAGGTCGCCCAGTTGGGAGGTATAGGGGTTCAGCATATCGACTCAAAATATCATGAGCGGCGATGGTAGCGGGCGACAAACCCTGTGAACTTGCGTGCCTCTTCGGCCTTCCCGACACCTGCTCGCGGGGTCTTAATCCATCTTCGCCCGGACCCGCGCCAGGAATCCCGCATGCCATTCCCATTCGCGGAGCGGGACCAGATCCACGGACCCGTCGCACCACAGCGGTGGCGGGGCCATCTCAGCCGGAGTTGCTCGACGGCACTGGTCTGGTTCCCCCGCGATCAGGTATTCGCGGCTGTCGATCTAAGGCGTTGCCCTCGGATGGGATTCCCAAAGCGCCGATTTGCACGACCAGTTTCGGAGCCGTCGGTCCATCGGGCGCATGGAGAGAGGGGGATCAGGGAGTAGCGCTGGTAGCAACAGATTGCACAGCGAATCAGCGCGGGCTCGTTCTATTACGGAACGCTTCCGCCCTTGCGCGCGCTGTTCCGGAGATCGGCTTCGAGGCATGGGAGTCAGCGCGCCTACTTCCCCCAACGCCGCTAAGCAATTCTGACAGCACCCCATATGCCGCCTTACGGCGCAGCCTCCCAGCTTCGAAATCGCCTTGGCTTGCGGCTGTGAGGAGGCATTTGAGGCAAGCCGTTTCGCAAACCGCGTGGTGCTGGTCATCGCGGTGCATCACGTCCGTGGCGCGTTTGACCCATTGATCCCCGTAGTTCGCCAACTCAAGCACGTGTCCAGCGCCACCGGCTGTGTTATCAAATAGTTGGACACCAATGCGAGCAACTGCACCGATTGGGCCGAAAACCACGCCGAGTTCCCGGTGATCTATCTCCAGCAACTCCGCCCCGGCAAGTTTCAAGGCATGCCCCCAGGTAAACACGGCGGAATCCGCACCATCGTGTACAACCTCCGTGAAATCCAATTGAACGAGATCCGTAACATGAATGGCGGCCATTCGGAGGTTACGCATCACAGGCGCCTCACCCTTATCCCAGCATGGCACCTTACGCTCCAACCACAGCGGGGCGTGGAGATCAAAACTCTTTGGCAGATCAACTCTGCCCTCACCAGTCTTCGTTTCGCTCTCTGCAAAACCGCATCGCGTGCAAAGCGCAAAGCCACGGCGGAGCTCTCCACGGTTGAATGCGAGCATTTCACCGCCCTCTGACAGCTTGGCAATACACCCATGGATTCCGCCGAAGTCGGCAATCGTCTTTGGGGTCTTTGTTGAAATGAAAGCCGTCGATGCCAGCGTTGTACTTCCCACCCGTTCGACATTCCCCGACCAAACTGGAGGATCCCATTTCGCTGTCGAATACCCGTGGCGAGGTATGAGCAGCCGCTCACCGCTTCCAACGCCGCCAGAGCAGCCAGAGACGGGGCATGCAGCCGGCTGATCCCCGGTCCATGCGTATGTGACATGGCCGGCCGCGCAGGTGTACAACCAAGCGCGCTTGCCAAAACCTGTATCGGACCCGCTGCGCGACCATGATCGAAGGACACCGTGAGACCGGTACAGTCGGCCGCCAACCAGCAAGGAAGACCCCGGCACATATTCGTTCACAGCCAGGATCCCCGCTCGCTCAAGCCGAACGGGCTCTTTCCCAGCGCCATACTGGTATGGAGACGTGAGTCCTTGAAGTCCAATCGGAAAACCGTATCGCGGAAGAAAACGCCTTGTGCCGAGTTCCTCGATGACCGTTGACCGCCACAGACTGTTCGCCTGATATGCAATGGCATTCAGTTTTTGCAGCGGCGGATTGCCGTCGTCTAGTAGAGCGCTCCACTCGCGGGTTAATCCGTCGTAGTCCTCGCACCAGTCGGCGCAGACCCGTTGGAATTCGCGCCTGACAGTGTATATCAGATCCTTCCATGCTCCCGTTTCTTGAGCTACCGGCGTGCCAGCAACCAAGCTATTGACAGCCTCCGGCACCTCAGTTGAGCCCTCAGCGACGTATTCCAGGTACGTTTCGAACTGTTCGCCGACCGAAGTATCTGTTCGCATCCTCCACCAGGCCGGCTTCAGCATCGCCTCACGGTAAATGAACTCTTCCACGTTGCGCGGAAGTGCGGCGCCTTGTCTGACGACCAGCAGTTGCGGTCGTTTGCAGAGCCAACCAATCTGTTGAAACGCCTTCATCGCACCTACATGTGTGCCAGCAGGATAGATCTGCCGGAAGAACTCCCCCAGCAAGAACGCGTGTAGATGCCTGCGGCCGAACCGCTCCCGATCCAATAATACGTACGGCTTCCGAAGCGGCTGCTGAAAGAACGACCGGAAATCGTGGTACACGGCCTGTTCGTATGCTGTTTGCCTCGCATAGGTGACTACCATTGACGAGCCGTCCGCACGTCGGCCAGCCCGTCCACTTCTCTGTTGGTAATTCGCCTTTCCAGGAGGCACATTCGCTAGCAGAGCGCCAGACAGCCCGCCGATATCAATGCCAACCTCTAAGGTAGTGGTGGCACTGAGGACGTTGCGGGCTCCCCGGGCGAACAGGTCCTGCAATCGCCGGTTCTCGTCCGATTCGAGCTGCGCAGAGTGCTCCTCTGCCCACAACCCCTGGCGGAACACCGTATCCCCGGAGATAGAACGCCGTGGGCCTGCCAGCCGGGCGTGCGCGTCGAGTTCTGTCTCAGTGATGGGCACGAGCGTGCCGGTGCTTTCCGAAGCCGGGGCGCACGCGCCAACAGACCGCGGCCAAATCCGGTTCGTCACTGTGCATCGGAACAGGGATTCGGGGCGCTTCAGCCCCAGGTGGTCAAAAACCAGGCGTATGCTGTCACGCGGCACGCCTTCACGACTCTGGCGGGCCATGGCCTCGATCCAAGGCGCACTGCCGCCACGGGCGAGCCACAACAGGTTCGAAAACGCCTCCCCGAGCAAATCACGATACTGCGCCTGTACTGTCTCATCGCTGCACCCCCAGGCCTTCAGAACAGCAAGAGCGAACAAATTCCTGCGCGACGCGAAGGCGCCATCCCGCGATCCTATGAATGGAACCATGTTCGTGCCAGCCCGATCGGATAGGCTTACCCATCTGCCGAGGGGATAGTGATACGCCTCGTAGTCCTCTTGTTCCGATCCTAATGTGACTGCCGCGTCGTTTCGGAGCGTGTCGCAGAGGTAAGCAAGGAATAGCGTCCATTCGCCCCGAATGCGCTTGGCGGGCTCCCTATCAAAACGAACGAGGAACTGGGCGCTCACGTTGGCCGATTCGATGCCAGGGTATCCGACCTCGGCAAAGCCGGTGGTTTCCAAGGTGAGACTGTCCCAGCCGGGAACAACAAATTCCCGCACAAGCAACGCCCTAGCGTTTTTTCGAACCGTGCGCGCGTTGGACTCCCAGACTGCCTGGCTCCACTCCTGAGCGATCTGTCCCGTCGCGTGTTCGCGGGCAAAGAACTGCGGAATCAGAGCGTGCCGGGCTATGTGGTTTTGCCACTCATCCATGGTTGCGCCAGTCTGAAGCGCACCCAATCGTCCCCGTTTCTCTGCGAGTTCTGTCTCGATGTCGTTCCGTAGATATTCGCTTAGGGATACGTCCTTCAACTCCTCCGCCAATCGAGCGATATCCCGCTCTAGCCGCAACCTGGATTGCGGATCCGAGGCACCCTGTTTCACAACCTCTGCGATGAGAGCGCGGGCAATCTGAATCTCGTGTTGATTTGTCAGTGCTGGCCCCAAACGAGCCGATTCTCGTCGGCTATCACTGAAGACAAGTAGCCGTCGCCCCTCGGCAGGCAACCATGCGCGATCCGGACCTGCATGAACGGGCATGGACGCCGTAAGCGTCTCCGCTACAACCGGAAGCACAAGCGTATCGAATAGCCCAACAGGCCTGAACTCGTCTTCGCCCGCTCCGCAATTCAGACAAGACTCGATGAACTCCAAGCTAACCGTTCTTGCGGCGGGACCACCTTCGCATCGCCGGGTCCCAATGTCGAATAGAAAGGCAGATGCGGTTCCCCGCGCGAGCCGGACATATTTGTACATCACGTCCGGGCTCGTTTGGTTCCAGCGCTGCCGAAGGTGAAGCGTGTTGGTCTGCTGTCGTAGGACGCCTGAAAGGACCGCCTCTCCGCATATCCTGCACCGGCATAGTGTCAGCATCGCGCCCCCGCAATCGGGACAGAACTCGCGGACATCGGCTATGATCCGGCCGCCAGCCGGGAGGCGAACATCAGGTGCAGCGGTGCAAGCGCAGTCCACGCAGCAACTGATCGTGGAAGGCGCTCGGGCCATCAGGTGTAGCTTGTGTGGAATGACAGGTAGTTCATCGGGATTCTTCCGGGCCCGGGACCCGAGTCGCAGGAGCGCCACAGTCGCCGCAATCGCAACATCATCATCACGCCCCCAGACTCCGGTAGAGAGCTCCTTCAGCGATACAATTCCCATCTGGCGAGCGAACCACAATGTGGCCTCGATCCGGTGAAACACAGGCCCGCGCTCGACGAGGCTAGCGAGGGCCCGCGCGGGTGTCCTTTCATTGCCAACCGCGTCAAGGGCATCGCGGCCGACGAAGCGAGACCCAACGTAGCGAACTCGTTGGCAGCCCTGCTCGTCTTCTAAAAACTCACCGCCGGCGAGCAATACCGAATCGTCGAGCTCGCTGATATCCACATCTTCTGGGCGGCATGGATGCTCCGGCGGAACCGCCTCCGGAAGAGTGGCACGTTCGACCTCACCCGCGATTACATGAATCAGATCCGAGCGTTTACTAAAAAGAGTTGCGCTGAAGCTCCGCACATCGCCGCCGAGAGTCGCCGAAGTCGTGACGTGGAGTACCTGTTCCGGGAGTTTGCCGCAGCGAATCAGGATGCGCCGCATCAGCAACGTCAACTCCGCCGCGAGCGTTCCTGCATAGAGGTGTGATTCATCCAGAACGAATGTCCGTAGCGCCGAGCCGAAAAATACGGCGTCCTGCGGCCGGCATAACATGTACTCCAGCATGGAGTAGTTGGTAACCAGGACATCGGGCGGGTTCGCCCTCGCTTCCTGTCGAGTTCGCCGACGGCACGGTTCAAATTTCGGATATCCGGTTCTATTCGCTTTCTGCTCGTCCTCCGGAGTCTCGCCCGTGAAATGAAACAGTGTGATCCTCTTTTGCCCGTGCAGCCACCGATAGAGGCGATCCACCTGATCATTCACTAAGGCGTTGAGGGGGTAAATGATGATAGCCCGAACACCGTCCTCACCAGCGCGCCTGGGGTTACGAACCAAATCGTTCAGGAGTGGGAGAAGGAAAGCTTCGGTTTTACCCGATCCGGTGCCCGCCGTGACAGCAATCCCAGGCCTTTCAGCGGTGTTGCTTCCAGCTATCCTGATTGTCTTCTCCTGGTGCGTGAACAGTTGGCGGCTCGTCGGGAAAGCGCCGGAACGGTCCAACTGTTCGACCAGCCATCGTTCCACAACGCCTTCCGCGGACAGTTCCGCCAAGGTCCGGCCGGAAAGGCGCGACGGTAGAACAGGCTCTACCCAAATACCGCTGACTAGACCGCCCTCCTGCTCGTTTGAAAGCCACAGATGGCGGCAAGCGTCACGTAGTGCGGGATCGCGCAGGTAGGCCTGCGCTTCACTGAATTCGAGGAGACGCTTCCGCAAACGAGCTTCCGCGTCGAGCGCATCGAGCTGTAGGGTACTTCTAGTAGGCGTTGGCATTGTCTCTTCTTAGATCAGCCGCGCGGCCAGCCACTGTCGAAACGGCCGGACCGCGAGCGCGATTCTGAGATTCCGCGTCCTGACCGGCGCTCCCTGGTACAACCGGCGCGCGTCACCCAGCAGCCCTCGTTCAATGAACGCGACATCCACGCTCATGGATTCTGCCGCGTCCTGAAGGCACTTCTGCTCGGAGCGCCTGCGATCCGACTCGCCCGTGTTTCGTCCCAAGTCCAAGACAAGATTGATCAACATATCCAGAAAGACCCTATGTTCATACGGACTCGCCGCCGGATAGACGGCCGCCACACCCAGATTCGCGATGGCGGCCAGGAGAACGGGGTGGATATCGAGTAATTCGTCGTGGCGCTCCCAACACTGGTCGAAATCCTGCGGCGGGTCACCGGTCAGCAGTTCGAAGTGGCGCACAATCAAGCCTGCTTCGGTAGGAGACGGGTGCCACTTTTCGAAGAACCGCCGCAGCACGTATTGCCAGTGATCATTGCTCGCGTCCTCCTGACGCAAATCGGGAGGCATGCGAGTTGCCGCACTGGTCCAGGTGAGCAGGGTGCAGCATGCGTTCCCTGCAATGCGGCTGGCGACGGAGCGACGGGGTGTGTCGTTGAGCAGGGGCAGGCGGAACCATCGAAGGCAGGCCGCGGTTCCCTCCCAGTCGGAAGCTCCCTCGATCAACGAGCACAGGTGCGCGTAGGGTGCATCTTCGGTTATCGCGGCCCCGACACAAATGCCTTCGAATGCGAGGCCTAAGACAACTGGAGCTTCTGGCAGAGCGCTAGATTCAATTTTGCAAGAAGTGGCGCACCACTCTACCGCCGAAGCAGTCACATGGACCAACCCGCAATCGCCCCAACTCCAGACATGTGCCGCTCCGGGTTCCAGCCCGTGACGGAACTCGATGACCCAGTTATCTCCGGAGCGCATGGCAGATTTGACCGAGCCGAAGTTCGTGATGGCTCGTGCCACGGTTAGCCGCCGGTCGCCAGCCTTGTTGTAGGGCCCCAGTCCCAACTCAAGGGGCTCACCGAACCCGTGCAGCAGCGCGTTAAGGTCTCTGTTAATGCCGCGCGGCCGCAGAAGTTCGTGCCTTCCAACAATGCCCAATCCTCGGGAGCCGCCGATTGATCATCAAAAAATGCAGGAGGCCTGACAAACAGCCTCCGGCCAGTGAAATCGCTTTTGTCGAGTGTGGCCGCTTTGTGCAGGATCTGCCACTTCCCCCCCGATTCGAGCGCCGCGCCGTAGGCTGGTATAATCTCGAATCTCACCGGGATTCTCCGCAACTGGCCGTCGCGCAAGATTTCCAGAACCGCGTGTGTTTCGCCGTCGAGTTCGGGTGTCAGAGTCACTGGTTCGAAACGCGCAACTCCTGATTGCAGGCTAACGGCCCCCAGTACCTGCGTTCCGACCCTGAGCTTTCGGACGTGCATCTCTGAATCGAGTTGCATCTCAACGGGAGCGCTCTCGCTCCAATATCCGCCACGGCATCTCGCCACAAGTTCATTCCCGCCGAATGCCTTTGTTAGCGCCGCCTCGACTGGGCTCCATAGCGGTTCTCCCTCAAGGCTCGCGTTGAGCATTTGCGGAATCCCCTGCCGGTAAACCGACAACTGCCGCCGCCCGGCAAATAGGAAACGGACCTCCTTGGCGGGAGGATTCAGGGTGATATCTGGCGCGCACAGCAGCGCACAGGGCCTCTCAACTGGGATTGGCTCCCAAATGTTGAGTTTGCGCCCAGTCGCAAGATCAAATGCAGCGATCTCTTCTTCCGCAGCGTAGAATTCCAGCGTATATGGCTCCCGCAGGACCGAGGCGCCATTTTCGAGCAGGTCCACAACGATGGATGAACCCTCCGGCGCGAGCACGACCGGGCCGCCATCGATCTCATATTCGCCCTCGTCATTTCTGTATACCTGCAACCGGGCGATACTCCCCAAGGCCAGCACGTACCGCGGCGCTGTCATCCAGCCAGGCAGATGGCGCACGAGGTTGATCTCAAAACACGGCTCGTCGCCTCGCCAGCTTAGTCGCGGAGCCGCAAGTAGCGACTCATTCTCGGGTACAGCCGCTTCATCGGTACGTTCGACTTCGCGATGCGAAGCTGCGAAATCCAATGCCCTATCGACGCCGACGCCAGAGACCCAAGGATTGGCCGCGAGCGTGGCGCGGACCTCCGTTCGGGTTAGCGCCCCCCAACGGAATTCCTGGAATGCGTGCCAGAGTTCCGCAAAACTCTCAGAGTGAACTGTGCTCTCTTCGCGTAATAGATCATAGACTGTAATCGGAAAGCCGTGCCCGGAAAGCCACCATGGCAACCGTTTCCAACCTGCATCGGTGATTCCGAATTGCAGATAGACGGTCCGCAGCCATGCCTGCGCACCCTCGCTGCCGAAGACGTGGCGCAAGCAAAACCTACGGCACGCTCGCTCCATGGCATCACGTACGCGAGGTCTGGGCCATCCCGACTTAACGAATAGCAGCGCGCGCAGAACCGGCCCCAGCGAGGCGTAGACCTGAGGCCACATTTCGCCTTCCGTCGCATCGCGCCGGGCAATCTCCATACAGTAGCCGGTGAAGACGAGGCCAAGCGCATCGGTGCCCCTGGCGCCAAGCCGGCGGAAGTCAATCGTCCCGACTTGCCCCCAAGTACGCAACCGCTCAATATCTGATTCCGTTAACGACAACTCGATCAGCGACCAGACGCGGCAGCCTAGAGCTTCCGCACGAGCCAACAGCTTGACTGCGGCATCTTCGATAAACGTAACGGATGCGGGACTACAAGTATCAAGGACGCCGTTGGCCCCTTCGATCGCGGGCGCTGGTTCCAAGCTGACGTCTGCCTGCCTTCGGGATTCCATTGCCGGGATATTCGTTGTGCCGGGCAATCTGCAAATCCCGGATTCAAACTGGATCAATGCCGACCCCGATCGCACGACCTCAATGGCACCGCGGGTGACGCCACGGCGTTCGCACTCTTGAACAAAATCTTCGATGTACAATGCCCCGCCATTCTCGGCAAGGGTCTGAACCATGCAAAACTCCGCACTGTTGCGGGCCGCCCTCCGCGCCGCCTCGCCTTCTTGCATAACCAAGTTGCCATCGCACCTGCACCATGGCTGGCGCTCAAGCAGTCTCCGCAGAACACTAATCGGCAGGTGGGAATCGGCGATTCCCTCTTTCGAGAGCAGGGCGGCCCTGAGCTGATCGATCAAAATGTCCGGAACCGCCGTGAGGATCTGCCGAACCCGGCTCAGAAGACGATTTCCTCGGGCCCGTGGCGCCCAGAACCACTCCTGGTCTTCGTCAAGCCACTCCAGCGAATCGCTCTGGCCGAGAACAGCTTGCAGGAAGTCTCTATCTCCGTGGAAGCCGAGCTCGCACAACCGCCCGACTCCGCAGCGCAGAGCCAAATCGACAGAGCCGCTAACCAGATTGTCTATATCGTTCTCCTCGCCTTTCCTCAGCAACAGCCGTTCGTTCCCAAACGGCCGAACAACAACCGGCGCCTCCAAGCCAAGCACCGCCGCTGCGGAAAGCACGCCCTCCACTCGAAACGCGTTTTTCGAAATGTGCTGATCACACATCCATTGCTCAATATTCACTGCACGACAGGGCGGTGCCGCGACGACAGCCTCCAGCGCCCGGACCAGCAGGGGCGGGCGCAGCGCCAGCGACTTGAGCTTGTCCACAATTCGTTCCCGTATTTGTCGGATGCGCTCCCGCGTCAAGCCGACTTCGGATGCTGTCTGCTCCAAAGTGGCCCCGCCCTTACCGTCCCAACCGAGGTAGCGCATGCCGGCTCGCGCGACCCTTTCAGCGCAAGTCCTGCTAGCCAATCGAAACAGTTCATCCTCAAGACAGGCTGCGCCCGCAACTCGTTCCTGAACGGCTTCGTACGGAGTCTTCCGGACTATATCGCCCGCGCTAGGAAGTTCACTTAGGGCAGCCGCGAAAAACTCCCGCAGTTCGGCGAGATGCCTCCACTGCCAATCGGGAAAAGGCTCCCCAAGCACCATGCATACACGCAGAAGGGCACGTTCAATTTGAGCTATCCGGCCCAGGAGAATCTTGTGGTCGTGAATCAGCGAGCGAGAACTGCATCTAGCCAAATCTCCGACGTAGGGCAGTCCGCGCTTCTCCAACTGCTCTACAAGCGGCGTGCCAAGCTTCAGGCACTTCGTGGGAAGCAGGAGGTAGAGGTTAACATCCCACCATGGCAAGGCTTCCGCCTTTCTCGGAATATCGGTTTGGGAACCGAGTTCCAACCCCAGTTCCGAGAGCAACCGCTTTAATTCATTGACGGATTTTCGGCCGAGATTCCTGATACCCATCAATTGCGCTTCTGTTTGCGCGGCGACCTGCCCCACAGTCCGGAGGCCAGCACTCGCGAGGCCGTTCAGCGAGCGCAACGACAGGGCGAAGCCACGGACATAAATCGGCCGGTCCAGCACACTCAGCCGGTCCTGCGCCACGGGTGCGTCGCCCCAGACGCCGCGAACAAACCAGCCCAACTCCGAACGGCCAAGACTCTGTATCAATTGTCTGATCGCCCAGTCTCCGAATCGGCGGACGCATTCTTCGTACTCCAAGCCGACGAGTGAGGAGAGCCCAGCGTCCATCTGATGCAGAGTATCCCTCAGGTCCTCATAGTCGGCCTCCAGCCTAGTACTGGACAGGTGAAGCGCCTCCGACGTGATAAACAAACGAGCGATAGTGGGATCGCAAACTGAATCAGCCATGTCTCAGACCGAAACAAAATTAAACAACACACACCCAAACTTTAAATCTGCCCACTCTCATCAGCGAGGCGCAACGATACTGGACTGCGGCGCTAGCGACGTGGTTGCACGGGACCACCAGCTATCACCATCCACGACCGGGAAAGCGTCAGGCAATGAGAATGGCTTGTTCCGCGCGGCGATCCAAATCCGGTAGAATGGCACGGCACAGAACCGACAGGGGGCCACGGCATAAGCATACTGCATTGCTGCCAAATTCGCAGCCTCTTACGTCATTTAGCTTACAAAAACCTCCGAGACTGTCTGGCGGCAGATTACATCTGGCCGCCGAACCGGACGGGCCTTAGAAGCCGGGCGCATCAGCAATGTCAGCCAATTTCCAGAGAAAGTGCGCTGACGCAGAAGGGTGCCACTGCTTTGCGGCCACCCTCGGGGCACCGGGCCTACGCCGCCGCTTTCTGGGCCTTGCGGTAAGCTGCCCAGCGCTTCTTCGTGGCTTCCCTTATGGCTTTCAAACCCGCCGCCGAGAACTTCCGTTTCTTGGGCTTCGCCGGTGTTGCAGGTTGCGCCTGTTGCTTTTTCTGCGCCGCCCATCTCGCCCTTTGTGCGGCGGCGATCCTGGCGCGGCCCGCCTTGCTGATCGTGCGACGCTTCTGTGGCCCCGTGTGATCCGTTCCGCTTGTGGTCGCCGCGGCTGCTGTGGCTGCTGTGGCCTTTGGCCGGCCCGGACCGCGTTGGCCGAGTTGCGCTTTGATGTCGGCTATCTTCGCCGAGATTCCTTCGAGTTGGCTCTGATAGCCGACGATGGCCATCTCCAGCAAGGTGTTGTCCTTTGGCTTTGCCTGTCTTGGCATATTGGTGTCCTCCCCAGAACACTGAATTGCGACCGCGTTCTAATCAGCCTGGTTGCGATTTGATCTTAGCACTGGTGGTCTGCCAACTGACAAGCGGCGATAATCGAAGGACCCACGGTGCCCTCTCCCACCTTTAGGCCGTCACCTCTGTCTCCCCTTGCCGGCGCGCTCGCCTAGCGCCTTCTCCAACGCCGCGACGAACAGCTTCAGGTCCACCCCAAACGCCTGGCAGAACGTTCGCAATTCGACCACATCGACGCGTCGTTCCCCGCGCTCGCACTTGGACACGAAGGTCTGTGTTTCTCCGATTTTCCGGGCAAGCTGCACTTGCGTTAGACCGGCCCGTTCGCGCGCTTCACGGAGAACCTTGAGGAAGACGGCGTAACGGGTCGAGTGGATGGATTTTTCCATTGCGTTCACGAACGCAACGGAATCAGACTACAAGCCCAAGATGGGATAGTCCAAAATGGACTATCATGAATGGCGACAAAGAATTGGAGGTCCGATGAAGCCAATTACCTATGAGCGACGGCGCACGCCCTTGTTCAGGGTGGCATCCGCCTGTTTTACCCTTTTCATCGCTGCGGCTTTCGCTCAAGAGTCCGCGCCAACAAGCCCACCCGTTGATGCAAACGGTTGGGCCAGCCTGAAGTGGGGCATGACGCTTCAGCAGGCGCGGGAGGCGATGCCCGAATTGCAACTACTGGCGTCCCCGACCGAAAACCAGTTTATGCTTACACGACTGGAAACTAAGATCGCGCAAATTGGCCCGGTCAGGGTGGATGTAAGCGTTCAGGTTCAGTTCTATCCCGGCAAAGACTACCTGGGTGCCGTTGACCTGGGTATCTTTACGGATCGGACGATGGGGCCGGATGCCGGCTACCACGTAGATGCGCGCCAGCGCGCGACCGTATTCGCGGGACTGAAAGAGGGACTCACCGGGAAGTACGGGAAGCCCACAAACGAGGACACATCCAGGAAAACGGACGCCTTCGGCGGCATTTCTGTAATAGAGACGGTTCTGTGGCGCCTGAAATCTTCGACGATTCGCCTCCGGTCCTCCGGTGACAGCGATATAGGCTACGTGGAAGTGCGCTACGCCGAACGCAAACCCGACAACACCCTCTGAGCCGGGTGAGCGCGCCACCCCCTTGCTTTAGCGGATGCGAAGGTGTGAAATATAAGGCAGCGCCGCTGAAAAGGATTTGAGGATCGCTATGAAACCGCTCGCCCTGCTGATTCTGAGCGTATTTGCCCGTGTCGTAGATGCACAATCCATCACGGCGGTCACTAACGCAGCCCTCCCTTCGCTGGGCGATATCGTGCCCGGAATCCTGGCGACGATATGGGGCAGCAATCTGGCTGATAAAGCAGTCTCGACGGCTCCGCCGTGGCCGAGCCTTCTTGGCGGCGTGGAAGTCCACATCTTAATCGGCAGCTATGCGGCACCATGCGCGACTGCGAATGCCGCAACCAGCTTGCCCTGCGAAATCCCCGTAGACCTGCTCTTTGTGGGTCCGACCCAGATCAATTTCGTTGTACCTAATGTCTCGGCCGCGGCTTACGGTCAGTACAATTCGTTGAGCGTCGGACTTGTGCTGATTCGTGACGGACAGAGATTCGAGTTTCCTTGCATCGAGCAGCCCGGATCTCCGCCCGGGTATTGTGATGCGCCTGGCACATTCTCCATACCTGACTCTGGCAGCTATGAAAATCCGATCAACAGTGCCTCTATCTTCATAGCTGGGTACGATTGCCTGTTTTCCCTAAGCTTGACGTACCCGTCAGCTTGCGGTTTTTCGGCGAACCCCGGCCTGGCCAGATCGACGATAGCGGCAGTTACAGACCTGTCTGGTAACTTAATCACAAGCGAGAATCCGGTGCATGGGGGTCAGATCGTCACCTTGTGGATGACCGGGCTTACGGGATTGACCAAAAGCCCTACGACTGGGTTGCTACAACAGGCAAGCCCAAGCGCAGTGGGTTTCGGCCTGAGGCAATACGGCGTGTTCGACATTCCCGGAGGAGCGGGACAGACGATCCCTATGTGGGCCGGACAGTCGCCGCAGTGGGTTGGACTCGATCAGGTCAACATCGTCTTCCCTTCTCCAGCTTGTTATCCGCAGGTGACGGCGACGGAGGAAAGGCGCTACGACGCATATCTAGCGTACGGTGTTTTCAGCGTGACGGGGAACGGGGCGTCGGAAAGTACCGCCGAAATCTACATCCCTTTTGTAGTCACGCCGGGCGAATTAACCTGCCAGCCTCCGCCCCAGTGAAACACAAGACGTTTTTGGTGCGAGTTGGCAAAAATAAGCGTAGCCGCCTAGTCCCGGCGTTCATGAACCGGCGAAGGCTGGGAACCCTACATAGGGGGGAAAGCAACCAAACGGCCGGCGCGCGCTGGGGAAGAGGAGCACCATCCAATACGCCCGTGCAAACATCGTGCAAACATGCCAGCCGTCTGCATTGCCCGTAGTTGCCAGATTGGCCGATAGCGCCCACATTGAATCCAGCTTTCAGGCCGGAAGAGACTGCTACATCTCAACGCGGGCGCTGCAATAGAACTTCCCGCGTGGCCACCAGCGCATCGCAAAGTCGGTTTTGGCCGCCCTAGTTCCTGCCAAACCGGGGCGAGGGCCGGGGAATCCACCCCATAGTTGGCTTCGTCTCGCTTCTGAGGCGATCCTGCGGGCCGCCCGAGGGGGCCAGGAATTGGCCGCCGTTCGCGCACACTTGGCCCACGTTGCGCCCAGCCGCGCCGGGACGGCTCGTCCTACCAGTCCCTCGTTGCGGCGCAACGTCGGGCGCCTGAGCGCGTTTGAGCCATCGCGGGGGCGACAAGCAAGAAATCACCCGTGGCGGTAAGCTGCGCGGATAAGGGAACGCGCGGCCCTGGTTCCCAGTGTCTTGCGCTCGACCAGCGCATCGGCCAGGCTCTCCACCGCGGGCCAGACCAGGGGCGATGTGAGGCGGTCACGCGTGTCCAGGTACAGCCATTCGAGCATTGCATTGGCGGTGTCTTCGACGCACAGGCACAAGTGCAGCGCTCGATCCGCCACCTGACAGTTGTCACCGTACATGCCGGACTTGGGCAGTTTACCCAGGTGGTGAGCTTCCCCGATCTGCCCGGCCAGGCTTACACGCGCATGGCGCAGGAAATAATCGTATGCGGCCCGCTCGCGATACTCGCAGGAGTCTGGATTGGCCCAGTCCGGCCAGGCACCCATCAGCACACGGCCCAGGGTATCGCCGTCAGGGGCTATGGACACCTGCCTGAATGGGACACGTTGAAGGTAGGCCATGACCGCGTGCCCGGCTTCATGAAATGCGTTGCCCGCAAGCTTCGCGCACTCATTTCTTATCCACCGCGGCGTCAACGTAAACAATCATATCAGTGCGTGACGGCGTGCTGTGCAGTTGGCCGCCGGGTGCACCCGTTGGGTTTTGGCGTTACTGCATCATCACCGTTCCGGCGCCATGGCGGCGACACGCCCGGCCCCACCTGGCAACTGGTCGTCGCCATGCTGCGGAATCAACGACCGGAAGTGGAGGAGACGCCACCAGCGCCGCCAGCACAGCAACGGCTCACGTTTGCGTAGCTCCCCAGATGCGTGTGGTTCCGTTTGAGGCGCGAAACCACATCCACGGGTTACGCGTTAGACTGGCATTGGAATTCTTTCTGGATTTGCCAAGGTCCGCCGAAGTAGTACCGGCAGCACGAGGCGCCTGAATTGTACGATTTCGAGCGCAACCGAGTGCTTCGGGTTTGTGGCGTAAATGCGGGAAGAGGGAGCGTACACACCCTTGCCTGCTCGCAACCCATAGGAGAAGCCATATTGTTCGGAGCGTGGATTTCCGAAACCTCGTTGCCCCGCACGTGGTGGTGGGGTGAGCGCGGGCTCGTCGGCGCTCTTTTTCACGACCTGAGTGCTGGGAACGAACTCAACCGATGGACTGAGTTCGTAAACCAGATCAGGTTCGGGAGCGGAGGTCGCTCGTGGGGTTTGCTCAAGAACGTCCACGTTGTCGTCGAACCCAGTTTCGGAAATCGAGGTTTTGGTCGGCCGGATGCCGTGGCGCTCCTTGAGTTCGACGAACAAGGGCGCGTAGTCATTTTTTTCGAGGCAAAACGCGGACTTTACGCGGAGGCGGCTAAGTTACCAGTGGGCCGCGCTAGGAAGGGTTTCAACAGCACGATCAACGGTCAGCTCGAACTGAATCACAGGCTCGCACTCGCGCTAGAGCGCTGGAACTCTCCCGCCGTACTCCAAGAGGCGCAGTGGATCTTGGACACACCATACGGCGTTAGCAGCATCCGGAAGGTCAAGGACAGGGATGTTCTTGACAGACTCCTTAAGCCTCTCGGGGGCCTACCACATGCCAGCTATTTGCACGCTATCCTAACGCTCGACTCGGAGAATCCATTCGACGATCCTGAAATGGGCGCGTACATGCCCGAAATCTTTCTCTCCAGCTCGACGCCTGATCAATGGCAGTCGGAAAGGGAGCGCTTCGGTTGGGTGGGCTGGTCACGTATCGTAGACCTGATCGGTGAGTGGTCGAAGCGAGGCGAGCCTTCGTTGTTTCTTGACACGTGGACGTTCCTGGGTCTGAAACTCCCCGAAGAGGATGATCCGGCGCTTTCGGAGCAGTCGATGGTTACGGCCTCGGGTTGGACGGCGATTCGCCCAGTGCAAGGTGTCGCTTTAATCTTTGCTCCTCAAATCAATTCCCGCACGTATCTCCATTTCTCTTGGAAGCAGGAGGGTTGCGCGTTGCGAGACTTCTCCCATTCCGACACGGAGGTGCCCAGAGCCGATCGCAGCCGCAGGACGCATCAGGTACTGCCCCTGATCGCGGATGAGTTTCCAACCACGCCACAGCGGCCGAAGTACAGCGACGCGCAAAGTTGGCATCAGCGCGTAACCGATGCGAACCGTAGCCGCGGGCTTTAGGTCGTCGCACAACATCGCTCGTAGTAACGTATCGGCGGCAAGGCGAAAGCAACACCGACAGCCGTTCTTTTTACCGCGCTTCTATCCAGACGTAATGCCGGCATCCGGCAGAAAGGCCGCCGGGCCGGAAACTCCTCGGATATGGCGTTCGCGGGGTGGGGCCGTTGGCACCCTGAAATCCGTCTTCCGGAAACGCAGGCCAAGCAGTGCCCCTCTGCCGACCACCGCTCCCGTCCTTCCCCTTTCGCCAACGCCATCAGCTTGCTTTTCCTCGTGCACTCGGCGGGCGTCCTGCCCTGCGACTCCAGCCACCGCCTGAAATCCTTCATCCTCACGCGGTGCTCGACCGCGGGCTGCTTGACATGCACCTTCAACTCCGTCAGCCCCTCGCCGATCTCCTCGACCCAGATGTCCCCGCGCAGGATGCCCAGCGCCTGCGCCACCGCCTNNCCTCGTAGAGGGATTCGGCGGTTACCTCGACCGCGTGCTCGGTGCCGGCCAGATCGCGACAGGAGACCAGGCAGGAACGGAGGGCCATGCGGAGAAGGGTAGCATAGTTCGCTTTTTGTTCGCCCTCCTGTTCAGAATCCAGGCGGTCGTTCGGATACTACCCCAAAGGTGCGCTCTAGGGCCAGCCCAGCGCGCCCCAGCGTTCCCTCGTCAAACAGCCGACCGATCAGTGTGATCCCGTGCGGCACGCGTCGCGGCGGCGAGAACTTCGGCAGCGGTGCGCTGGGGTTCGGCGCCCAGTCACTGCGCGCCTCGGAAACCTCCACGAAGCCCGCGCGAAGAGTGAGCGACGGGTGTCCCGTGAAGTTCGTGATCGTGAGCATCTCGTCACGGAGCGACGGCACCAACAGCAGGTCCACCTGGGAGAAGACGCGGGCCATCTCAACGGCCACTTTGCGCCGCAGTCGGTCTGCTTGTACAAAGTCCACGGCGGACAGGAACCGAGATTGGCGGAAAACGTTGGGCCAAGCATCCGGCACCTGAACCTTAAGTTGGTTCAGTCCGCCACCGAGCGTGAGATCCTCGAATGCCGCCGCCGATTCGGCGAACAGGATCAGGTCGAGGGAGTCGTAAGGCCAGTCGGGGATCGAAACAGCAACAGGCTTCATGCCGAGCTTCATGACCGTTTCAAGCGCGGCGCGGTCCACATCGGTCGCCGGACTTTCCTTCATNNCGCCAAGGGCGGCGCGGTCAACCTCGGTCGCGGGGTTTTCCTTCATCCAACCGGGGAAGTATCCCACCCGCAACCCCTCCACCGTTGCGCCTGCATCGAAGTCCAGTCTGCTGGACACGCTGGACACGTCGCCACCGTCGGGGCCGGAAATGGCTTGCAGCACCAGCAGGGCGTCTTCGACACTGCGCGTCATGGGGCCGAGCTNNACGATCCCTCCTCCAGCAGCCAGGGGTTCATCGTCTGACCGCCGAACCAGATGTCGTTCAGGGCGAGCGCGCCCATGCTCAGTTTGGCGACCAGCACTGCGCCGGCCTCATGCAAACGCGTCACTACCGCGGCATCCTGAGTAGGTACACGATTCCGGAATAGCTCGGCACCATAGGTGGTCGGAATGCCCGCTGTGTCAAGTAGATCCTTGCCGCCCCAAGGGATACCGTGCAACGGCCCACGATATCTGCCCGCGCTGATCTCCCTGTCGGCCTACCTGGCTTGCGTGAGCGCGAGTTCGCGCGTGAGCGTGATGACGCACCGCAATTTCG
>PKYZ01000871.1 GCA_003132865.1 Bryobacterales bacterium | reverse complement strand
CGCGAAGCGGTTTAGTTCATCGTCGATTCGCCTGGCGAACTTTCGCTCTCCGAGCGGGTCCTGGCGACGCGGGCAGAACCCGCCCAGACTTGACCTCGACCACAGGCTGGGTTGTCCGGTTGCTAGTTCCTCGTCAGAAAGGAACCCGGCTCAGGCAGCTTCGAGATCAACCCGCACGCGGCAACCCAGCGCCGTCGCGATGTTGACCAGCGCNNTCTTCTGCATCAGTTCGGCCCGCGCTCTCAGATTGGCAGCCTGCTCGGGGGTGTCCGCGATGGCATCCCAAACACTCGCGTAGCTCTCGGGTTTGCTCATATCCTGCCTCCCAATAGTTGCCCAAATCGTCTTTTCGCGATTTCAAGTTCCTTCTTCGGCGTCCGCTGCAGAACGTACACAACGTCAGCGCGTCTGGCGAAGTAAATCACACGATAGGCGCCGCTCGATTGTAAGACGCGAATCTCTTCAACACTCTTGCCGATGGAGGGCAATGGCTTGAAGTCGTCCGGCTGGTCGCCTCGCTGGACCTTATCAAGTTGGTAACCTGCGTCGTGACGTGCGCTCTCGGGAAAGTCTCGCAAGCACTTGAGCGAATCGCCAAGGAAGCGCACCGGGCGCATGTTTCAATTATATCCGATTGGATATAGACCGCAAGGTGGTGGCCCGCACGCGTACATGCACGGATTTCGAATCGAATCATCTGCCACCCATCCAAGGTGGGGCTTGCCTCCGAAAGGGTCGGCTTCGGGTGCGATGGAAGAGTCGGACCTGATAGGCCAGTTGACTCGACGGCCCAATGTCCGAGTGGCGGGNNCGGCGGGTTTATCGTCAAGTTGACGTGAGGGACCTCGCGGGAGTAACCGCTTCACCGATTTGCGTAAGTGCGCGCCGCAAGATATAATCCTTGCTTAACAAAGAGATTAACATGGCTTCGTCCGAGGGTAAGTTGGACCTGCGCCTAGCAGATGATCGCGCAGAAATTCTGGCGCTCCTGACGCAGCAGGGGATCGCTTTGCAGCCGGCCGCGTTGGACTTCGCCGCGTCCCAGCTTAGCGAGGATTGGCTGGTCGCGTGGGTTATGTGGGCCTCTGCAATCTTCAATATCAGGACCGAGAAGTATAAGTTTGGTGTTTGGCTCGCGACGTGGGCTGAGATTGTCTCCACCATCTTCGATATAAAGAACGTTGCGGGTATCGGGGAACAGATAAGGAGGCTCTGTCTTCCCGCCCATGAAGCACTCGACACTAGTCTGGCAATCCGCGTCGCTGGGAGGTATGTGCGTCGGGGCTTTACAGTGAGTTTCGAGCCGAACGGTGAAGGGTGCAGCGACCTGCTTGTCGAGAGCAGCTCCTTCCGTTCGTACGTCGAAATCAAACGCCAGAATAAGGAAGAGCACAAACGCTTGTCGAGTGCCAAAGGCCTTTCGGACGAGGTCCTCGGGTGTCTTGAGCCCCTTTATCATTGGTTGCAAGGCAATGAGCTTCGGCTCGAGGTCAAGTTTTCAATGCTGTTCTCGAGCAGCGTAGTGCCGGCTATTCTAGCTGAAATTGAGAGGCAGGTCCGCCATGCTGTGATCCGCACGGAACTGCCAATCAGCTCCGTCCGGGGGAGCAGGTACATCGTTTTACCCAAATTGGAGGTGCCCTTCTATAAAGGGATCCGTTTCGGCAGGATCATTGGCACGGGAGCGGTCGTGCAGATAGTGCCCCCGAACATGCCGATCCAAGTGGTCTTCGACTGGAAACACAACCGGGACGCCCTCAAGCAGCGTATCCGTAAGGCGTCCCGGCAACTTGCAAACGATGCTGCTAAGGATTTTGGTGCGCAGGGATTCTTGGTCCTGGAAGAATCTGATGGGGAGTCGCTCTGGAGATCATAAGAAGTAGCCTCTCCCTGCTGCCAGCTAACTCCCTTGGCGTGGTGCTTCTCTCAGATTCGGGCTGCGTGATCCCGAGGCCAGGTGTACCCGAAGAATTAACCCGGGTGATGGGGTTCGCCGGCTCGCCGTAGCAGGGGAACCCGGACGCACGGAAGACCCTGAGGCACAGGACGTTTCCGGGGCCTTTTGCGCGCTTGGTCCCGTGACACGCCCCTCACGGCAGTTGGGAAGCACGGGCCCCGACCACTTGGCCCCGTGGTCGGCGAACCGGAGAACTGGCCAGCCGGGGCATTTTGGGATGGACGCACGCGGTCGGCGGTGCGCTCCCAGCGGCGACGTGGTTACTGCGCGCGCGATTTGCGGATCAGATCGGACAGCGCCTCCTGCTCCAGCGGCGGCGAGAAATAGTAGCCTTGACCATAGTCGCAGTGTAGCGATTGCAGTTCCGCGAGCTGCTCCTTCCTCTCGATGCCTTCGGCCACCACTTGCATGCCCAGGTTCTCCGCCAGCAGCAGGATAGCCCGGATGGTATCGCCGGTACCGTCGGTTTCGGACATGTTGACCACGAACGTCCGGTCGATCTTGAGGACGTCGAATGGAAGACGGCTGAGGCACTTGAGCGAGGAGTATCCGGTTCCGAAGTCGTCGATCTTCAAACCCACGCCCAAGGTTTTCAGGCGGCCCAACAAGCTTGCGACGGCATCCACATCGTCCATCAGGACGCTCTCGGTGACCTCCAGTTGGAGCGTGGCGGGATCCAACTGCGTCTCGGCCAGGATGGCGGCAATCCGGGCCTGCAGATCTGGCTCGCGGAACTGGCGGACCGACACATTCACACTGACTTCGAGCGGCGGAATCGTGGGAAACTCGGCGTGCCAGCGGTGCATCGCCGTGCAGGCCTCGCGCAACACCCAGAGGCCGATGGGCACAATCAATCCGGTCTCCTCGGCTAGCGGAATGAACTGGTCCGGCGGCACGATGCCGCGCACCGGATGGCGCCAGCGGATCAGCGCTTCCACGCCCACGATCTTGTCTGTCTTAAGGCTCACTTTGGGCTGGTAGTACAGCACGAACTCCTGGTTATCGACCGCGCGCCGCAGATCGCTTTCGAGTTCCAGGCAGGCGACCGCCTGTGCGCGCATCCCGGCGTCGAATACTTCGAAGCGCGATCTGCCGAGCGACTTGGCTTTGTACATGGCCGTGTCCGCATCGCGCAGGATCTCGGTCGGAGTGTGATAGCCGGAGCTGCCGGGAACGATGCCGATACTCGCGGTGGTGAACACTTCTTTGCTTTCCAGCTTGAAAGCCGCGTGGATGGACTCGCGGATACGCTCGGCGATGCGGATGGCGCCCGCTTCATCCACGTTCTCGAGCAGGATGGCGAATTCATCGCCGCCCAACCGGGCAATCACATCGTGCGTAGCTCCCCGGCTCACCGTGCTAGGCGGCGCGTTGCGCACCGCCGAACGCAGGCGCTGCGCCACATGGATCAACAGCTCATCGCCGGCCATGTGACCCAGGCTGTCGTTGATCACTTTGAACCGGTCGAGATCCAGGAAGAGCAC
>PKYZ01000293.1:4631-4769 GCA_003132865.1 Bryobacterales bacterium | reverse complement strand
ATATAAAGCGGAAGTGGCCGAGCGCGCCCTGGAGCACGGCGCCGAGATCATCAACGATCCCACCGGCCTGACGTTTGAGGCGCAGCTTGCGCGGGTGGTTTCCAACCACGACGCCGGGCTGATCCTGAATCACATGCG
>PKYZ01000293.1:0-4597 GCA_003132865.1 Bryobacterales bacterium | reverse complement strand
ATCGTGGTGGACCCGGGGCTGGGTTTCGGCAAGCGCAAGGAACAGAACTCGGCGATTCTGGCGCGCTTGCATGAGCTGGCCAGCCTGGACCTGCCCATTCTGACGGGACCTTCGCGCAAGTCGTTTCTGACGCATCCGACCGAACGGGAGACGCTGTTCGCTACGGCCGCTGCGGCGACGGCGGCGATCCTGGGCGGGGGGCACCTGGTGCGCGTGCACGATGTGCTTGAAATGCGCGCCGTGGCGGATGTGGCCGACGAGATCCTGCGGCAGTCGCCGGGGGAGTGACGAGGAGGAACCCTTAACGGTCGCGGCTCGGTAACGTCACAGTGGTTGAGGCGCCGCCGAGGAAGCCGAAGGACAACGAGGAGAAATGACCGGTATAATCGAAGACGGAATGACGGTCCGCATCACAGAAGCCGAGCTCACCCGCGACATCCACGTCGTGCTGGCCAAAGTGCAGGCTGGCGTTGAAGTAATCGTGGAGCAAGACCAGCGCCCCGTCGCCGTTATCAGAACGCCGCAAGCTACGGGCAGAAAGATCAGCGAGTGCATCGCGCTGGCGAAGGCTTATGAAGAGAAGCTCGGCTATGCGCCTGTACCCGATCCCGACTTCGCCAAAGATGTGCAAGCGGCCATCGATGCCCACAGCGAGCCGTTGAACCCGCCTTCATGGGATTAGTCCTCGACTCCGCGTATTGATCGCCGCCGAGCGTGATGCCAAATCCGTTAGTGAGCTGCTAGCCACGCTCGCACAGGTTCACGGTGAGACGGACATCGTGCTCTCTTCCATTACCGTAGTCGAACTGGAGCACGGTCTCCACCGTGCCAACACACCAGAGCGTGCCAGGAGCGGCGGGAGTACCTGGACACCGTTTTTGCCGCAATCCCAGTAGAGCCGTTCACCAAGAAGTGGCCCAGGCTGCGGCAAGGATCGACGCCGATGGGAAACAGACCGGGCGCGCGATCCCGTTCGCCGACCTGCTGATCGGTACTACCGCTCTTCACTTCGGCTACGCGGTTGGGACCGGAACCTGCGCCACTTCCAGGATGATCCCCGGCCTGAAGGTCATTTCACTCCGATCCCCTTCGAGACCATCGAGGTCTTCGCTACTGCGCTGCCACGGCATACCGGATATGCTCGGTGGCGGATTCGTTTCCTTGCAGTGCCGTGATCTGCAGCTCGCAATTGCCCGGCCTCGTGGCGGCCGCCACGAACATGGGTATCGTCCCGGTAGCGTCAGGCGCCGGAAGGTCCGCTGTCGATTGCGCGAACACCTGGCCGCCGGTCTTGAACTCGACGTGGATTTTAGGCTTCTCCGTGTTCGATTTGTCCGGATACACGACAAAGTACACGTACCGCTTGGTAGCGGGGTTGACGGTGGCCTCGACCATCGGAATTACGTGCTTTCCCTTGAACGTGAGCGGATCGGCGGTGTCCGCCTGGGTGTTGGCCGGCTCGAGCTGTTGCACCACCACGAGACTGCTGATCCCGACGCCCTTGGACGGCGCGGGGATGTCGATTTGTGCGGTCTCGGCGCTGGCCTGGCTTCCTTCGCGGTCCACCACGGCGGTTTCGACCGTGTAATGGCCCGGAGGAAGATCGACCGGATGCGTATAGGTCAGGGCGGTGGCCCGCACGGCCGCCAAGTTGGCGTCCGGGATGAAGTAAGGCGTGTCGACACTGAATTTGTCGACGATCTGTCCGTTTGCATCCCTGATGAGCGCGAGCAGCGACACTTCGAGTTTATGGGTCTTGCGCGCCGGTTCGGCGGTAGCGCCCAACTTCGTGCCAGGCAATTCGAAAGCCAGCGTGCCACGCGAATTCGAGCCGTCGTTCCGGAAATGGTAAGCCGTGACGTGGAAATCGAAAGCGTGGGGCCGAGGCTCGGCGTTCAGCACGGCGAGAGCGGTGGATTCCACCGGCGTGAGCGGGCCGGAGCCTTTCAGATCCGGCAGGGCGAAGTATCCGGTGCGGCTGTCCACCAGCAGATCGTTGCGCGCCAGCTTCACCTCAATTTTTCGCAGGCGCCCGTCAAATTTAGTGGAGGTGGGATGATATACCGCTTCATAGTGGGCGTCCAGAGTCTCGACGAGTTGTTGAAACGGCTTGCGGAAGTCGTTGGTGTTGGCAATCAGGAATCCGCCCGTGCCTTCGGACAGCGCCCGCAGGCTGGACTGTGTATCCGACGTGCGCACTGCAGCGACAGTGTCGTCTCCCTGCCGGCTGTTCTGCCGCATGACGCTGAGGCTGGCGTTTTTGTTGCTCTGTTGTTGGCTGACAGATGCCATTTGCGCCACGGCCAGCTTGCCGGCCTGAGCGGTGTCGGTGGTCGCGCTCATCTCGGTGCTATCGAGCGCATAAAACGTGATGCCATGGCTATTGGCATTGGTGAGAATCTTCTGGAACCGGTCGGGGTCTCCCGTGGTAACCAAGCCGGTGGTCACCAGCAGAACGGTCTTCCGTCCTGGCAGCGTGCCCAGTTGGTTGATGAGGGTGACGATCCGATCGGTCTCGTGCATGCCCGTAATATTGGCGAAATCGCTCCGTTCGCGAACCTGATCGCCCCGTATCCGGTTCGCGCCGAGGCCGGTGTCGACGTCCGCACCCACGATGACGGCGTTACTGACCTCGCCCCCGGTCGTGTCCACCGACACACTGGCCGTGTGCGTGGCGTTATTCACCTGGGCGTTAATGGTGACGATGTTCGGGCTGGCGGTGAGGAGGGCTTCCGAGGCTCTGGCGAAATCCATGGGCTTCCCATTGAACGCCGATTGCAGAAGCTCATCCCGGTTCTTCGTGACCTCGTGAACGGGGATCAGCGTCTCGTTGAGATTGAAGATGCCGATGTATGTCTCCGGCGGCAAATCGTTCTTGATGAACTCCTTGACGATTTCGATCGCATGCGGCCGCGTGACCGGATCGATGTTATGGAAAACGATGCAGACCGTGTTTACTTCCCGGAGCGGCAGGGATGCGCCGGCGGTCTGTCCCGGCTTCGCCTGGCTTTCAGCTTCCCGGCGCTGCTCTTCGCGGCCCGGCACCATACGGAAGCTGAGAACCTGCTGGCGCACGCCGTCCTCGAAGATTTCGACATCGCCAGGCTTGAGGTTTTTCACCTGGCGGCCCTTCTTGTCGCGCACGATGAGGTCGAGCGCCACCTCGGTGGTGGTGACCCGGATCGTCGGTCCAGGCGCGGGGGAAGTTGCGTCCTGCGCCCGGCCGGGGCCAGCGGCAATCGCAACGAGGCATACAAGGAAAGGAACACCAACCTTCTGCATAGGACAATTCTATCTCTTTCCGCAGGGGGCCGGCGGGCGGCACAAGAGCGGAACCACAGATGGACACGGATTCACACGGATAAGACGGACTGTCACACAATTGCGCCGATGCGCGCGGATCGACAGTCTTTTTTCAACCGTGTGAATCTGTGTGCATCTGTGGTTAACTGAGCCGCGTATTATTCTGAAGTTGATGCGATGGCGAACATTCGCGCTCTGTGGGCCGGCTCTGGCCGCGGCCGCCGCCACGCTGGGGCCCATCGCATTCGAAGAAATCGCGGACCGCGCCGGCCTGCGCTTCGTGGCCGACAGTTGCCCGACGCCGAACAAGAATCTGCCCGAGACGATGCTGGCCGGCGTGGCGCTTTTCGATTACGACAACGACGGCTACCTGGACATCTACTTCGTCAACGGCGCGGCCATCCCGTCGCTGCGGAAAGAGTCGCCCAAATACTGGAATCGCCTGTTCCACAACAACCACGACGGCACCTTCACCGACGTTACGGAGAAAGCCGGCGTGAAGGGCGAGGGCTACGGCATGGGAGTCGCCATCGGAGACTACGACAACGATGGATGGCCGGACATCTTCCTCGCCAATGTGACCAAGAATCAGCTTTTTCATAACAACCGCGACGGCACCTTTACCGACGTCACGGACAAGGCCGGAGTGGGCGGCGGCGTCCTGGACGGCAAGAAGATGTGGGCGGTGGCCGCCGGCTGGTTCGACTACGATAACGACGGCCACCTGGACCTGTTCGTCTCGAACTATTGCAAATGGGAAGTCAACAAGGACCCTTTTTGCGGACCCAATCCGAACCTGCGCGCCTACTGCCACCCCAAGAACTACGCGCCGCTTCCGAACACGCTTTACCACAACAACGGAAACGGCACGTTCACGGACGTATCGGCCGCGACGGGCATCGGCCAGATCCGGGGAAAGGGGATGGGAGTGGCCTTCGCCGACTACGATCGCGACGGATTCATGGACGTCTTCGTGGCCAACGATAATGCCCCCAATATGCTCTTCCACAACCTGGGCGGCAAGAAATTCCAGGACGTTGCGCTACAGACGGGAGTCGCGTACCCCGAGTCCGGCGCTTACATTTCGGGCATGGGCGCCGATTTCCNNCGACAACGACGGCTACGACGACATCTGGGTGACCGCCTTCGAGGGCGACACCTTTCCTTTGTTCAAGAATCGCGGCGCGGCGGGAGATTTCACGGAGATCACCGCCGTCTCCGGTGTGGGCGCCATCACCCGCCCCATGTCGGGCTGGTCGAATGGGATTGCCGATTTCGACAATGACGGATGGAA
>PKYZ01000495.1 GCA_003132865.1 Bryobacterales bacterium | reverse complement strand
GGTCTTCACCGGCAGATCGTTCAGCTCGTCGATCGTCTGCGTGCTGCCGTTCATTTCCACTTGATATTCCAGCGGCCCAAGCTTGGCGGTGCCGGAGGGCAGAATCAGGTTTTCCGCGCTGACGGCATTCACCACGTCGGTCGGCGATAGACCCTTGGCTTGCATCGCGGCCGAATCGATATCGATGGAAACCAGCCGCATCTTGCCGCCATACGGCCAGGGAACCGCCGCTCCCTGCACGGTCGCCAACTGAGTCCGCATCGTATTGGCGCCCAGATCGAACAACTGCTGCTCGCTCAGCCGCGTGCTGCTCAAGCCGATCTGCAGCACCGGCACGGTCGACGCGCTATAACTCAGGATCAGCGGCGCGGTTGTCCCCGGCGGAAGCTGGCGAAGCTGCGACTGGCAGATGGCCGTGACTTGTGCCAGCGCGGTCGCAATGGTCACCGATGGCCGGAAAAACAATTTGATGACGCCGATTCCGTTGTACGACTGCGACTCCATATGCTCGATATCGTTGACCGTGGTGGTGATGCTGCGCTCGGTAATCGTGACAATGCGATCGGACATCTCTTGGGGTGGGAATCCGTCGTAGTTCCAGATCACGCTCACCACCGGTATTCCTATGTTCGGAAAGATATCGGTAGGGGTACGCAGGATCACCAGCGGGCTGACCAACAGAATCAACAGCGCCAGCACCACGAACGTATACGGACGATTGAGAGCGACTCTTACAATCCACATTTGGGCATCCCCAGCCATGATGAATGCAATGGAATGCCCGATGTTGGCGGCCTGTATCTGATTGAAAAGGCGGGAGCGGTGGCTCGGATCTCGGAAGCGCCGACGGTTTACGTCTCACGAATTCGCGAGATCTCACGACGCCGCCGAACGGAACTTGAATTTATCGATCTTTAAAGCGCGGATCTTGGATTCGAGCGTGGACGCCGGCACACGCAGCCGCGCCGCGGCGCCATGTGCTCCGGCTACCCGCCCCTGGGTCTCGGCAAGCGCCGCCTCGATCGATTCCTTTTCGTTCTGTCGTAGAACATCCCCGGTAGGGTGTGTTTTGCGCGATCCGGTAGTCTCTAGGACGCCCGCGTCGATGCGCAGCGTGCCGCCACCGCCAGAATGACGCTGCGTTCAATCACATTTTGCAGCTCCCGGATGTTGCCGGGCCAGTGATAAGCCTGCAGCAGTTCCATGGTCTGCCGGTCGGCTGACGTTGCGGCCCAGGCGCTCCGCGAAACGCGCCACGAAGTATTCCACCAGCGGCGGGATATCGTCACTGCGGTCGCGCAAGGGCGGCACCACCAGCGGAAAAATGTTCAGCCGATAGTACAAGTCGGCGCGGAATTCCCGCTGCTCCACCATGGCCGGCAGGTCGCGGCTGGTCGCCGCTACCAGCCTGACATTGACCTTGATCGTGTGAGTGCTGCCCAACCGCTCGAACTCCTGCTCCTGCAAGACCCGCAACAGCTTGGGCTGCAACTCCGGCGGGATGTCGCCCACCTCATCCAGGAACAAGGTGCCCTGGTGCGCCACTTCGAAGCGGCCGGTCCTGCGCGCGATGGCGCCCGTGAACGCGCCCTTCTCGTGGCCGAACAATTCGCTTTCGAGCAGCCCCAGCGGAATGGCGGCGCAATTCACTTTCACGAACGTGTGGTCGTGGCGCGCGCTCACGTTGTGGATGGCCCGCGCGATAAGTTCCTTGCCGGTGCCGGTTTCGCCAAGAATCAAGACGGTCGAATCCGTGGGCGCCACGATGGCCACTTGCTTCAGGACGTTTTTGAGCGCCGCGCTGGAGCCGATGATATCCTCGAAGTTCTGCCCGCTGCGGATCTCCTCGTTCAGATAGACACGTTCCTCGGCCAGCCGCTGCCTGGATTCCGCCACCTGATAGTAGTCCAGCGCATTATCCGCCGCCAGCGCCACCTGGCTGGCCACCTGCCGGAGAAAGTCGACATCGTCCTGGGTGAACGCCCGGTCCGGAAACCGGCCGACATTCAGAGTGCCGAGCCGCCGCTCACGGGCAACCAGCGGCAGAAAGCACGCCGACTTCAGTCCCAACGCCAGCGTGGGATTGATCTTCGGATCGAAACGCGCGAGGCCTTCGGCATCGAGCACCAGAGCCTTGCCGGTTTCGAGGACAATGCCGGCCGGCGTACCCACCCGCGGCACTAACAGTTCTTCGGCCAGAGGCTCCGGCAGTTCAGAGAAATCCCGCGCATAAATCCGCAGCAGCACGCCATCCGGCTCTGGCAGGATCACGCTGGTGTAATCGCAGCGCATCACCCGCCGCACGTTGGAAGATACGGCCCGCAATAGCTCCCGCAAGTCCAGATTCGGCGCCAGCGTATTGTTCAGATCCAGCAGCAGGCGAAGGCGGTCGCGTTCCTCAGCCAATGCGGCTTGTAATTCGCCGGCCTCTTCGTGCGCCAGAACATTGTCCACCGCCACGGCAATTTGGCGGGCCACTTGTCCCAGAAACTCGACGTCAGCGTCGGAGTAGTTGTGAGGCCGGGCATAGCCGAAGCCTACCGCGCCCAAACGCCGGTGCGCCGTGGTCAGGGGCAGGATGCAACACGAACGGACGCCGTTGTCCAACAACAACCGAAAGGCGGCGCGATAGCGCGGGTCATCGGCGAGATTGAGCACTACCAGCGGCTCCTGCGTGCTCCACACCAGCGCGCTGGGGGATTCTTCCATGGGTCTTTCCAGCGGCCAAGCGCTTGCCTCAACGGCCTCGCGCGCGGGCCTTTCGAGCACGTGCAGCCGCATGCGGTTGCGGGCGGGATCGTGCAGCACGAGCCACAGCGAATCGAAGCTGACCACGCGCGGGAGACGCTCCACAAGATCCCGGAACAGCGCGGCCAAATCGCGGTGTGAGGCTATCGACTGCGACACTTCCAGCAGAGCCTGGTATTGCCGGGGAGCATCGGCCAGCACGCATAGGGGCCCGTCCATGCTATTGAGTTTATTATAGAAAACCGCAAGTTGCAGCCTGGAGCATGACAGCTCTGACCTTTGGCATGCAGTAGGCGACCAAGGAATTCCTTCTGCGCCGCTGGCTTGCGCGTGCGCAGAAACTGCTCCACCGGCCACACGCCGTCGACCGAGAAGCGCAGCGAAGGATCCGTGCGCATCTCTTCCAGCAGCCGATCGAAGTTGCGGTTCTGCAGTTCCTCGATTTCGGTTGGTAATCGGTAAACCCGATGTCGAGATGGTTGTGCGGCACAACGTAGACGGTGAATTTGCGCCTGGGCGTGAGGCGCAGAACGAGCCGGAGTCCGACAAAGCTTATCGGAGGGCGCGCCGGGCGGCATTCGGGCACGGTAGGCCCTCCCTGGACGATCAAGGCCGGCGTAATCCAAGCCGGTACCGTCGTGATTCTAGGCACCATGCAGGGCGATGTCAAAACGCCCAGGACAAGGTCGAGATCCGCAAAGACGCCCTACGATTGGAACGACTCGAAACCCACCTCATGCCGGCCCAGCGGCGAGCAGGTCGATGTAATCGTGGTCAAATTCGTCTCGCCGCAGGACTGGCAGTTTGTTAGCAGCTCCAAACAAAAGTGCCCGGAGGCCCGCGGGCGGCGACGACGAGGCACTGGTGAAGGCCATCGTCAAGCGGTTGCCCCGGGATCACTTTTGGCTCCCGGCGGAGACGGGGACAGTATATACTTGGACTACCCTGTAGAACGTATCGTGTTCCAGTGTCCAGGAAGCAATAGGCTATGCGTGGTATGTTCCCAATGGCGGTGGCCCTCGCCGCAGTCGCCGCTTTCGCCCAGGATGTGGTCCAGTTAGCGCCTGACCAAGTGAAAGTGGTCTTTGAAAACGATCGTGTCCGCGTGCTTCACTTCAACGAGCCGGGACACAGCAAGCTTCCCATGCATTCGCATCCCGCCTACGTGACGGTGGGGTTCACGACTGACCATTCCAAGTACATGTTCCCCGATGGGAAGACCAGTGACGAACGCACCAAAGCCGACGACGTGACTTATTCCAAGGGCCTGACGCACGCCTATGAGAATCTTTCCGACGCGGCGTCGGAATCCGTCATGGTGGAGCTGAAGGAGCCGGGCGCGGCCGCGGCGGCGAAGACAACGCTAGACCCTGTCAAATTGGATTCCAAACACTACAAAGTGGTCATCGATAATGACCAAGTTCGCGTGCTGCGGGCCAACTACGGGCCGCATGAGAAATCGGTGATGCACGAACATCCAGCCTCGGTGGCGGTGTTCGTGAGCGACGGCCACGTCAAGTTCACGCTGCCGGACGGCACATCGCAGGATAACAACGTCAAGGCCCACGACGCGACTTGGGCGGATGCCGGAAAACACCTGCCGGAGAATGTCGGCGACAAGCCCATTGAAGTGATGGTGATCGAACTCAAGAAGTAGACGAAATCAGCCCGGCACGCGCTGTCAACGATAGGGCGTCAGGCTACCGATATCGCCGCATATCAGGCTAGAAGCGGCGACGTGAAGCTGATGATGAAGATGTCGCTCATCTCGAATGGCATCCTGGCTGAGATGCCTTTTCGCACAACAGAGGTCCGTCCACAGTAGGCTTTGGGGCGGGCCAGCCGTATGGACGTCCGCGGACGCCATCTGGCGCCACTGGCGCGGCCCCGGGGCCTCCGCGCACACGATGAGCATGTCACCGGCTCGCACTCGAAGGAGGAGCGCCAAGGACCAAAATGGAGGGTAATCCATATCGCTCCAAACGGAGCCGGCAGCGGCATGAGCACCCGAACTGCATCGAAATCAACTACGACTTCTTCCACCTTCCACTGCAGCTTTTCATATGGGCTTGCTGAAAGTAATATCGAACTTGACGGCACGGCCTGGAACAATTCCATCGACCTCGGCCTTTTTCTTCACGCTGGGCTCGACAGCTTGGAGCAACTTTTCGACAGTATCACGAGTCCAAGAGAGCTCAGGAATCGACGAACCTTTCTGCTTGAAGTATCGGAGGCCTTGCTCCTCGTTCGCACCTTCCAGCAAAACGACCACATTGTGGATATCGAACACGTCATCGGGACCAATTCTCAGCCCAAGCCCCCGGCATTCCTCATACGGCTCCGTTATCTGGTGGTGTTTCCGCTTTCCGTCCGCAACAATGGGAACATCAGCCGCTCGCAGGAAGGCCTTCAGCGCGAGTACGATCGCGTGCAAGTACATAAAGTACGTCGGGTTCCTCAGTGTCTTGTCGGACTCGTACAGCAGGTTTGCTGCGGCATCTTACTTCATCAATCATAGCCTGGGGCGCCGCCGGTGGCGGCCCAGCGCAGATGAAGGGAACAGGGTGGTAAAACGGATCTATGCGGGACGACGAGAATCCACTCATGAACGGGATGATTGAACTGGAACCCGTCGATGACGTCTCCATGCAGCGACGTGACCTGTTCCGCGGCGCCGGTACGCTGGCGGCGTTCCTGGCCGCCAACCGCTCCGCCGCGCAGGCAACGGAGCCTGACGGGAGGATGCCCGAAGCGAAACTGGGGCCGCTGCTGCCGCTGGTTCCATTCGGCAAGAACAGGATCACCCGGCTCGTGGCGGGCGCGAATCCCGTCTACGGCTATTCCCACTTCAACTACGTCTTGTCCGCACACATGGGGGAATACCACACGACCGAGCGGGTGCTCTCCTTCCTCCGGGAACTGGAGCGCGCGGGTCTGAACACCTGGCAGGCAAGTTGGAGCGAACGGCTCGAAACCGACTGGCTGAAATACAAGGACCAGGGAGGCAAGCTGCAGTTACTCCTGCTTTCGCGGCCCAACTTCAATGACCGGCCGGAAATGCTGGCGCGCGCTATGAAGCTCAAACCCATGGGGATCGCGCAGCACGGCGGCAGCACGAATCGGTTCTGGGACGCCGGGCAGTTCGACAAGTGCCGCGATTACCTCAAGCACATTCGCGACACGGGCGCCATGGTCGGTTTGTCCTGTCATAATCCTCTCGAAGTGGAATACGCGGAGGAGAAGGGTTGGGATCTGGACTACTACATGACCAGCCTGTATTATATGATCCGGCCACGCGCTGAGTTCGAGAAGTTGCTGGGCGGCCATTCGCCGCTGGGGGAGATCTATCTGCCTTCCGACCCGCCACGAATGATGGAGACTATCCGCAAGGCCAGAAAACCGTGCCTCGCGTACAAGGTCCTGGCTGCCGGTCGAACGGTAGATTCGCCGCAACAGGTAAAGGAGCGGATGGCCGCTACATTCAACGGCATCAAGCCGGCCGATGCCGTGATTATCGGAATGTACCAGCGCTTCAACGACCAGATTGGGCAGACGGCCCAGTTCGTCAGGGAGATCCTGGCGGGCTGAACCATTTCCTCCGTCGCGGAAGGCGGCGCACGCGGATCTCGCCTGGCATCCAAGTCCCCGCTGAGTCGTCACGGCCTCCGCGCGCGGCGGAGCAGCCGATTCGCCGACCGCGGACCGGTGACCGCTTCTTCAAATCCAAGTTTCAGCCTCCCGGATAGTACTGCGGCAACTTGTGACATCGGACGAGAGTGCGAATCGCCCATACCATCGAGCATTCCGGCCGACTTTCACGCTTCCACGCGCGTCGGGTGAAGTATTTGCAGAGCTAAAGGCTTGTTTTCGTTGTCTGGGATACTTAGGAATGGCCATTCTGCTCATTCGGCCAGGTGACCCTCACACTGCCCTCACAGCACCGCCTGCTGCGCCGGACCTCAATGTCCGCAATGCGGGTACCGGCGCCGCCGCCGCATGATCTCTATATCGCCGGCGCGTGTTCCGTCAGTAGAGAACTGCCGAGGTTGATGAGCTAGCAGATAAGGAATGATAAGTCGGTGGCGCGTCACCTCATTTCCGAATGGACCGCCATATGATCACGACGCTCGCCCAACGGTTGAAGGGCATCATCGGACGCGGCACCACCGCGGTGAACGCGCTGCAGGCGAGAGGCGGCCGGTTGGGCAACTCAGATCAGCACTTTGCAGCGAAGATCGGTGCATCCGTGTAACGGCGTGGCTGAAGCAGGCGTGGACCTGGTCAATGCTTAATGCTCCGGCGCACCTATAACCTCGAGGGTCACATTGTATTTCCAAGATTGAGTCGCACTTAGCACTTTATTGACGACCCGTACACGAAAGCCATCTTCTCGCTCGAACTCGGCGCCAACCTGCCTTTCGTCGTCATTTCAGTGCCCTGAGTACTGCTCTCCGATTGTTTTGCTTTCTTGAGCCATATCTCCCGTTTTACCATGGCGCCCATCTGGGCTCCAGACGGGGAAAGAACGAGTTGTGCGGAAGTGCTCGTGCGTTTCCCGGGACGAATCAGGTGGCTACGAGAAGTCATTTCCGTGGGCGTAGCCCTCCTGCATTGAGCGGCACGTTTCCGGGATGGTACGGCCCGGCGGCGGTCGTGGCTTGCACCAGCGGTCCAGCCGGATTTACTCTAACGCCTAGGGATGTAGACGGCGTCTGCACCACAAGCGCGAAAAATGAAACTCCTGGAGCGGGTTCTGGAGGATCCGCGCGCGGTCGAAAACCCACTGTAAGTTATTGAAAAAGATAGCAAGCGGGTCTGGAGACCCGCCGCANNCCGAGGGCCTGCCCCACAATTTTGTGTCATCATCGTTGAGATGAAGCTAATTACCGGCGTACTGCTATTGGCCGCCTCGGCGCTGGCCAATGGCCTCGACACCCTCGTTAAGATCGATACCGGCTGGGTCTCCGGCAGCGGGGTGGGAGTGCGCGTTTACAAGGGCATTCCCTATGCCTCCGCTCCCGTAGGCCAGTTCCGCTGGAAGCCGCCGCAGCCCGCCAAGCCCTGGAAAGGGATTCTGGTGGCCAAGAGTTTTCCCGCCCAGGGCGACTTGGTCTTCCTGTATGGGACGCGTTCCGTGCTACGGGCCGCTTCCAAGCTGCCGAAGAGGGTGGCAGGCCTGTCAGTAAGCGTGAATCCGAACACGTTTCAGTATCAGTTCACGCGCGTCAATGGCATCGGGCGCCAGATTCACTGGGGCAGCTTTCATGCGTCCGAGATCCCCTACATTTGGGAAACTCTGCCCGATTCGGTTTACGGCACTGGGGCGTCATTCTTGGGGGACTTTTCGGTGAACGCGGACACTTACAACGAGCAAGACAGGAAGCTCTCGCGAGCCATGAGCGCCGCGTGGGTGGCGTTTGCTAAAACCGGCAGCCCGAACGGCGCGGGACTGGCGCACTGGCCCGCTTTCGCAGTCAAGGAGAGCTACATGGAGTTTGGGGACCGGATCGCCGCCCGGGAATCGCTGCGGAAGAGGCAGATCGATTTCATGAGCGAGTTTACCGAGGGGTTGCGCAGCCACGTCGCGGTTTCGGCGGCGAGTGGCAGCCGCCCATAGCCGAGCGATGCAACGGCATCCAGTCGAAGACTCGGCTCGGTGACATCGCCGGCCTCACTGTTTCTTGGCTTCCTGGCGCCCTTGCCCAATCCAGCCGGAAGTGCTACAACGAGATATGTTCCGGTCAGGGGGTTAGCATTGGCACAGCCGACCTCGTATCCCGAGTCTGCCGCGTTGCAGCCGGCAAATCGCGCGGACGTCACGCGTCAACTGACGCGTGTGCTGGAGAGCAGCGCTTTCCATGGAAGCAAGCGCTGCCAGAAGTTCCTGCAATTTGCCATTGACAAAGCGCTCGAGGGCGATGTCGACAGCTTGAAGGAACGCACCATTGCCGTCGAGGTGTTCGGACGGAACGCCGATGCCGACCTGGACCACGACAGCATCGTGCGCGTGGGGGCGCGGGAGGTCCGCAAGCGGCTGGAGCACTACTACGCCACCGAAGGGACTAACGACCGGATCCGGATCGAATTGCCCACCGGATCGTATATTCCAACCTTCTACACTGCCGGGGCGGTGGCTGTTCCGGAACCTACACTTCCGCAACCCGCGGTCCCGGAGCGCAGAGTGCGGTGGCGGGCGGGACGGCGGCGCCTGTGGCTGGCGGCTGCGGCGGTGCCATTGCTCGCCGCGGCGGTCCTAGCGCCGAGATTGTTGTGGCGCAATAGGCCCGCCCTATTCGATACTTTCTGGCAGCCGGTCTTCAGCCAGCAGACGCCTGTATTGCTGGTGCTGGCGCATCCCGTGGTGTACCATCCTTCCACCCACGCGCGGGCGCTCGACGCCGCATTGAATGGCCCCAAAGCGTTAGAGGCGCAGACTGCCATCAACGTGCCGCCCAACTCCCTGAACGGCTCCGACTTCGTGCCGTCCTTCGACCAGTACGTGGGCTTTGGAGACTGCGTGGCGGCCATGCGCCTGGAAGAGTTGTTCGTGCGCCACTCGCGCACCGCCAAGGCGCGTCTGGCAAGCAAGCTGGATTCGTCGGATCTGCGCGACTCGGCGGCCGTGCTGATCGGGGCGTTCACCAACCGCTGGTCCATGGAATTGAACAAGGGATCGCGTTACCAATTCGCGTTCTGCGATTCCCGGCCGTGCATCCTGGACTCGACCGGTAGCCGGCATTGGACCCTGGCCGGCAAGACCGACAACGGCCGTTCGACGGAGGATTACCTGATCGTCGATCGCCTGGTACACGCCCGCACCGGTGGCTTCCTGGTAATGGGCGCGGGCCTCACGCAATACGGCACCGACGAGGCCGGCCGGATTCTCTCCGATTCGAGCGCCCTCACTCCGCTTCTGGCGAAGCTGCCGCCCGGCTGGAACACGCGCAATGTGCAACTGGTGCTGCACTCGGAAATACTGGGCGACTCGCCGGAACGGCCCGAAGTGATCGCCGCGCATGTCTGGTAGCCCGGCCGCGCTTTGCGCGCCGTGGCTGGTGGCTCGTGGTCGGTGGCTGGTGGTTGTGCCACGGAGGGCTCTTACCAGAGTTCCGAGTTCGCCTTCATGTAGTCCAGCAGTTCGTCAACCTGACAGAATGCCAGCGCCGTGCAGGAATCGGCGGCACCGTAGTAGATGGCAATGCGGCCAGTGGAGGCATCGGCCAGCGCGGCGCAAGGGAATACCACGTTGGGCACGAAGCCGGCCGTTTCGTACGGCATCTCGGGCGAGAGCAGGTAATCCCTGGTGCGATACAGGACCCTGGCGGGGTCGTGCAGATCGAGCAGCGCCGCGCCCATGCTGTAGACGAGGCCGTTACAGTTGGTGATCACGCCGTGATAAAACAGCAGCCAGCCTTCGCGCGTCTCAATGGGAACCGGACCGGCGCCGATCTTGGTGCTCTGCCACCAACTCCTGGGCTGGCGCTGCATGACCAGGCGATGTTTGCCCCAGTAAGTCAGATCGGGGCTGTAGGACAGGATGATGTCGCCAAACGGCGTGTGGCCGGAGTCGCTGGGGCGGCTCAGGAGCGCGTAGAGGCCGTCAATCTTGCGCGGAAACAGCACGCCATTGCGGTTGAACGGCATGAGCGGGTGCTCCATCTTGATGAACGTGCGCAGGTCCTGGCTGCGGCCCAGACCGATGGACGGTCCGGGGAAGTCGTCGCACCAGGTGATGTAAAACGTGTCCTCGATCTGTAACAGCCGGGGATCGTAGGCGTAGCTGTTGGTTACCCTGCGTCCGCTTTCGTCCTGCCACGCGATGACTTCGGGCTCGATCTCCCAGTGGATGCTGTCGCGGCTGCGCCCGAAGTGCAGATCGGGCATGGCGTCGCGGTGATCGGCGCGAAACACGCCCACGAAGGCGCCTTCATGCGGCCAGGCGGCGCTGTTGAAGATGCGCGCCGCGCGGCCCACCGGGTTCCAACCGATGATGGGGTTCGCGCTGTAGCGCCAAACCACGCCGGCCGATCCGGCGGGCCGCTCCTGCCAGGGGAGATTGGGAAGTGCGGCCCCGACGATGGTCTGAGTATCCGTACTGGTGGCGGTCATGTTGATTGCCTCACGGGTTCCACGGCAGCGCCTTCCTGCCGGCGAACGGCCAGTTCCCGCTCGATGCGCTTTTCCAACACCGCGTCGAGATTGTAAAAAGAAGCTGCCAGGACGGTGAGGCCGCAGGCGGCCGCGGGCATCAGACTCACCAGCAGACGGATGCCGAACAATGTGTTTACGTTCTGCGCCGCGTTGGCCTGATAGCCGTAGAGTCCCAGCAGCCACCCGGCCACCGCCGCTCCCACAGTCCAGCCCATCTTCTGGGAAAAGGTGCCGGCCGAGAAGATCAGGCCCGTGGCGCGGCGGCCAAACCGCCACTCGCCGTAGTCGGCGGTGTCCGCGTACATGGCCCAGATCAACGGAAACAGCGGGCCGGTGAAAAAGGAGCCTGCCATCTGGCTGGCGTACATGAGGACGAAGTCCCGGGGGCCGGCGAAGTAGAGCCCGATATGCGTCGCGGCGCCCAGCAGCGTGAGCCAGATGTAAGCGCGCTTCTTGCCGCCCAGGAGCGTGGTGATGCGATCGGTGAGGGCCACCCCACCCAGGGTGCAGACCGTGCCGGCCACCAGGAATGACGCGGTAAGATCGGCGCGGCCTACGTAATATTTGAAGTAATACACCAGGCAAGCGTTGCGGATCGAAATCCAGGTCAGACACAGAATGCTGACCGCGCCCAGAACCAACCAGGGCCGGTTGCGCAGCAGGTCGAGCAGGTCGCCCCGCACCGTGGCGGCGCTCTCCGATACGGCCTGGAGGCGCTCGCGCGTGATGGAGAAGGTGAAGAGGCACAGCAGCATGGCTGCCAGCCCAAACACGCCGACGGCTAAGGGCCAGCCCAGACGGTCATTCCCGCGTCCCAGGGTTTTCACCAGGGTCAGCAGCGTTCCCTGCACCACCAGGTTGCCCGCGAAAGCGCCGAGGAAGCGGTAAGAAGACAGGCGCGTGCGCTCGGCCGAGTCCGGAGTAATCACGCCCAGCAGCGCCCCGTAGGGAATGTTGATGGCGGTATAAACCAGCATGACCAATGTGTAGGTCGCATAGGCGTACAGCAGCTTGCCGGTGGGTCCGAACCCCGGAGTAATGAAAGCCAGCACGCCGCTGATGAAGAACGGTACGGCGATCCACAGCAGCCAGGGACGGAACTTGCCGAACCGGGACTTGGTGCGATCGGCCAGGAGGCCCATGAGCGGGTCGGCGAAGTTGTCCCACGTGCGCGTCACCAGCAGCATGGTGCCGGCGGCGGCCGGGCCAATGCCGAAGGTATCGGTGTAGAAGAACATCAGGAACAGGCTGAAGGTGTTGTAGTAGAGGCACGAGGCCAAGTCGCCGGCTGCGTAGCCAACTCGCTCGACGAGACGAACCCGTTCCGTTGGGGGGGATGACGCGGTCATGCGGGACTCTTGTGGGGCAGGCCACGGGCCTGCCCCACTATTACACAGGCTGTTAGAAGTTGAACTTCACTGCGAGTTGGATCTGCCGCGGCGGATTGGCGGAACCATTGATCTGGCCGAACGTTCCGTCGGTAATGTTCACGTCCGGCCCGCCAAATTGCGGATGGTTGAGCGCGTTTTGCGCCTCCACTCGGAACTGGAGGTTGTACTTGTTCTCAGGCCCGAAGTAGTTGTTCTTGAACAGGGACAGGTTGGCTGTGGAGACGCCCGGGTTGCGGACGTCGGGCAGCGTGCGGCTGGTGTTGCCGAAGGTGAACAGCGGCGGCTGCGAGAACACCGATGTATTGAACCACTCGGCAATGGTCGGGTCGCTGAGCTTGGCGCTGTGGCCGTTGTTGTCCGGCCGCTGGCCGAAAGCGAACAGCGCAGCCATGCTGTTGTTAGCGCCGGTCAAGACAATGGGCGTGCCGGTCGACCAGGTAATGATGCCGTTGGCCTGCCAGCCGGAAATCAGCAGATTGGCGCCGCGAGGAGCTTCGTTGGCGAATTTCTTGCCTTTCCCGAACGGCAGGTCGTAGACGAAACTGGCCACTATGGTGCGGGAAACATCCTGCGGCGAAACGGACCATTCCAGACGGTTGTTGTACTGGTCCTCGCGCGTGCTGCTGACGGGTCCCAGGTACGTAACGGCGGCGGCCGAATCGTCCATCAACTTGGCGCCGGTGAACGAAACCAGGAAGGTAAGGCCGCTGGAGAAGCGCTTGTTCAAGCGCAGCGTCCAGGCGTTGTACATGGATGTGGCAGTGGGTTTGCGGAAGCTCTGCACGCCGCAGTACTGCGGATAGGGCGCCAGCAGATAGTCGTACTGGACGGTCTGCTGGTTGATCTGGCAAGAAGCGTTGTTGATGACCCCGTAGAACGGGTTGGCGACCTGATTGTAGAGTTGGTTGCCGAGCGACGCATAGGATGCGGGCAACTGGTTGTAGTTCAAGCCCGGATCGCCATCCACCAGGAACAGACTGTGGTTGCCGAGGTAGCCGGCTTCGATCGTCATCTGCCCGGGGAGTTCACGCTGAATGTTGAAATTCCACAGGATGGAGTAGGGGTTCCGGTAGTTAGCGAAGAACGACTCGCCGATGCTGTTGCCGATATCGGTGGATGCCCCGCCGGCCACGCCGACAGGCAGTTGAAGGCCCGATGGGAACGGGTTGGCCAGGGTGGCCCGGATGGTCTTCCCGTTGTCGTAGGTAGTGTTGATGTAGTTGTTGAGGCTGAAGCCCTCCATTCCCTGGGCGCCGGAGGTGCCGGCGGCCTGCAAGGCTGAAGGCGCATAGACGAGTCCGAAGCCCGAGCGGATCACGGTCTTGTTGGACACGTTGTAGGCAAATCCCACGCGCGGACCGAAGTCGTGCCACTGGGTGGGGCCTTGGGCGCGCCCGTATTGAGAGCCGGACGTGGTCACGAATTCCATTTGCCCCATCAGGTTGGCGCAACTGGGGCAGGCGCTGGCCGGGACCTTTCCGGCGAGGGGCGAAGGCAAATTGGCATCCCAGTAGGACAGCCGGTTGAACCGCTCCGTGCGCGGGAATTCCGTTTCCCACCGCAGGCCCAGGTTGACCGTCAGCTTCCGGGTAACCTTCCAGTCGTCCTGAAGATACCAGGCCATGTAGTGGCTCTGATCGGCCGCCGTGGGATCGTTGGTGACCTGCCCGCCGTAGCTTGAGGAGGGCAGCCCCAGCAAAAGAGAGGCGTAGGACGAGCCAGTGCCGTTGTTGGCGTTGGTTTGATACTGGGTCCAAGTCTGGTCGATCTCGTACTGGCCGTCGGGTTCGCCATACTGCGTAAAGTTGATGCGCAGGATGCGGAACTCGCCGCCGAACTTGATAGTGTGGGCGCCGTGGATCTTTGTGAGGTTGCCAACGATGTCGTGCGACAGAGGATTCTCGATCAGCGGCACGTAACCGTTGGTCCCGAGTCCATTGGTGTTCTGGATGTCGAAACGCGGGAACAGGAGCACGTGAGTGGCGGCCAGATCCGTTACATCCTGTGCCAAGCCCAGTTCGGTGGTCGGGTTGAAACCCTGGTCGAAGGCTACGCGGGTGACATACGACATGCTGAGCCCATAGCGGGAATGCCCGGTAGATCG
>PKYZ01000492.1 GCA_003132865.1 Bryobacterales bacterium | reverse complement strand
CCAAGCGGCCAGAGACCTAGCTAGGGTCGCTCACCGCCTACCGGATCTGGTCGCCACAACCGGCCCACGAGATCGACCAAGAGTTGAAAGGCCGACAATGGTGATCGGGGCGGCGTCACCAAGCTGAATTTTGTCGGGTGCACCATCATGTTCCTGAACCTGGGCAACTCTTCGATCAGCACCGTCGAAACCTTGGGCTGGTAATGTTTCCGCTGACTGTCGGTCAAGCCGTCCCAACATGCTTTGATGTCGGCCAGCGTTGGGTTCTTCCCCAGCAAGCCATCCTTTTGCGCCCTATGTGGAAAGATTTTCAGAGCAAAGCGATTGTTGTACCCGCTCACGATTTCCTGGATTGGAATCTCGATGTCTTCGGGGAGAAAGGCGCAACGCCTCGACACGACGGGCGATGCTTTCTTACGGTGCGAGAGGCTTGCCTAGTTGAGTGATCTTGAAGTGCTGATACATTTGGCCACCGTTCTCCTGATACAGCCAAATCTCACCAGTGCGAGTGTCGAAGAACTTGAGGCCTCCGGGGGAAGATGAGAATTGGACGCTGCTGAAGTTCCCCTGTGCCATCGCTGGCTGAGGTTGAAAAAGTGGTTTCAATGCGATCACAGCAAGGAGCAGAGCAATGATCGTGAGGATTGCCTTCGTGTACAGGTCGATGCGCATGTGCGTCTCCAATCGACGGGCATCATAGCACACAGCACGGTTGGATCGAAACTCTTGGAATTCGTGACGTGCGCTCACGGCTTCGGTGGTGCGATTCGGGTGAGGATGTGCTACCGTCGCCCGGTATGCCGTTGATGTCGGCCACGCCGATTCCGAATCGCATTTATATCAGATCGTCACCGGCATGTAGCGATTCAAATCAAAACACAGGTGGAAATGCGCACTTTCGGGTCTCGGCACCGGCTGGCCCTGTAATGCCACCGTTCCGCGACATTCCAGAATGTCGCGTTCTGCGTTGGAAATCCCGCTTCGCCGACCGTTTGGTTCTTCCCGGCAACTATCGTTGGACCGGCTTGCCGAGTTGAGTAATCTTGAAGTGGCCCGTAAAGTCTTCTCCTGGCCCATGTGAAGTCTCGTAGCACCACACATCGCCACTTCGTGTATCAAAGGCCATGAAGGTTCCGCCCACTCCAGAGAATTGGATGTTAGTAAACGGACCTTCGGCTTGAGCGGCTTCTGACGGCTGGAATAGCGGTCGTATAACCATTACGGCAAGCAGAACGGCGATAACGGTGAGAATGTTTTCGTATATAAGTCGATTCGCATAGCGCCTCCAATGTCCTAGAAATTATAAGACGTAATTTCTATGATCGGACGCTACGCATAACATTCGGCCCACAACGGCTTGATAGGGCCGGGTGGACTTCTGGGATGGCGCTACCGACCGAGAGCCGCCAGTTCAGAAGCGGTGAACGGCTTTTTTCGTTTGCCTTGTGAACGGTGCGCCCATCTGAAACTCGCCTTCACCCGTTCCGAACCTGACCAGCAGCAGACCGACGCAGCACGGCCAAATCTCGACGCAACAATCGCTATTTCAAAAACAGGATTGTGGTAAGATGCTCGTAAGGACACAAATACATGGAGCCGCCACCAGCACCGCTCGACGATGCCGCAATTGGCGAGACGAAAGCGAAAGGCAAGATCACGCAGTGGTTCAATCAGAATCCACTTGTTGGACCTGTGACTTTCGCTCTCGGTGTTCTCTCCCTTGCGGCAACCATATTCTTTGGGTTGACAGCGTTTAAGAACAGAGAACTGTCTTTGTACGTCAATCCATCTAAAACGACTATCGTTAAGAGTGGCCAAAGCTCAGACTTACATATTCTGTACAAGGGTAAGGATGTCTCAACGGATGTAACGGCTCTACAGATTGAGCTCTGGAACGCTGGCAAGGAATCCATACGCCCTGAACATATTCTTTCACCTATCACTCTGGAGACCATACCAAGAGTTCCGATTCTTGAGGCCCGACTACGCCAGATCAGCAGACCGGTCACTCAGACCATATTGGACACAACTCATATAGCAGACGGTAGGATTGCTGTCTCGTGGAAAATACTGGAACACAATGACGGCGCAGTGATTCAGTTCATTCTTGCTGGCCCATCTGAAACATCTATCACAGCCACGGGAGCGCTCGAAGGACAGTCCAGAGTGAAAGTCTTTCAAGTGTCGGCAATAGAGGGCTTTGCATATCCCATATCTTTGCTTGCGCTCTGGTGCGTAGTGGCGGTCGTCACCACATTGTACGTAAAATTGGCCAAACGTAACATACCACCACCGAAATCCAAGCTGATGACCGTCGTGGGACCGGTTGTGGCCGCATGTCTTGTTTTTCTTGCCGTTCACTACTTTCTTGGAGCGCCATCCATGCCCCTACAATTCAACTGACTGATGTCATTCTTCTTCCGGTTGCATGGGTTCAGAGATGGCCGGCAGGTGACGCATAAAGAGTGTGGTTTCCGGAGATGATTGAGAGGTTACGTTCCAGAGGGCATCATGGGATGTCGTTCGAAGCCACCGTCGAGTCTGCCTGCAAAACCCGGTGCGTCCATCCACAAGTCCCATAAGCCGGCATCTCATACACTTGAACTGGTGTAGACTCGGATCATGCAGCCAGCGCGGCGCTTAACTGTGATCGTCGAACGTGAGGACGACGGTTATGCGGGGTTGTGCCCGGAGCTCGACATTGCGAGCGAGGGTGGGTCGATTGAAGAAGCGCGAACCAACCTCATCGAGGCGCTCACGCTGTTCTTCGAAGCGGCCGCCGCGTCCGAAGCCGCCCGACGCTTTCACCATGAAGTTTTCGTGACTCAGGTTGAAGCGCCGGTTGGGTAAGCTTCGAGTTCTTTTGGGCTCGGAGATATGCGGGATTCTTTGGCCACACCATAATTAGGGCGTCTTTACACGCGACGCCACATCCAGGCGATTGAAGTGCTTCACATTCCACGTGTATATCGTCTCTGCCTTGGCCTTTACCGCGCAGCGGCCGATGATCAGCATCGTAAATGGCGCCGCCGCAGATACCGCCGCCCGCCGCCTCCTCTATCCCCTTGATATATTCGGTCTCCTCGAGCGCTATCGTCGTGAGTCGATCTCGGACGTCGCCCAAGAAAAGCAGCGCCTCGTCCGGACTCGCCCTGTCCTTACCGGGCATCCCGGTTAGCACGGAATAGACTTCCGCCTGGCAGTGCGCCGCCGTGCATGCCGTTGCCTTCTTCTGGCGCACGAACAACGCGAAGCCCGGTGCATGATGCTGATGCTCGCCATAGAACGCGGCGACCAGGACGGACGTATCCAGGAACACCTTCATGGGCGTGGTCCACTTTGGTCGCAGTCGCGCTGTTCCCGCAGGGCCCGCAGGACTTGATCTGTCGCCGCCGCAGAGAGTCTCTTGCTGCCTCGGAATACCCAGACACCATGTTCCCTCCGCAAGGGCGATGCGGAGCGCACGGGGCGAAGCGTCACGCGTTCGCCCTCGGATTCCAACGAAAGAGGTCGCCCGCCTCCAGACGCAGCTCATCGCGCAAGGTCTTAGGGATGACGACCTGGCCAGCCTTATCGAGCGTAACAGTGGTATTCATGATGGAATCCTATAGCGGGTCCACCCATTTGTCAAATACCATTTTAGCAATACCATTTTAGCAACCCAACGAACGGGATGCGCGTTCCGTGCGCTACTCCACGTGGGCAGCCACCCACCCGACCAAGCCACAGCCGCCGTTGTGATACCATTCTCTCCCAGTGCCCTCCAAGAGCATGCCGCGCTCGCTGGCCGTCCTGTTCGCCGTCAACATCCTCAACTTCTACGACCGCCAGGTCCTGGGCGCGCTGCTGGAGCCGATCCGCAAAGAGTTCCACCTTTCCGACACGCAACTCGGCGCCTTGGGAACGCTGCCGATCGTGCTGTACGCGCTGGTCGGTCTGCCGCTCGGCCGGCTGGCCGATTCCGGCAGCCGCAAGCGTCTGCTGGCGGCAGGCGTAGCCGTTTGGGCGTCTCTCACCGGCTTAGGCGGGCTGGTGCAGAGCTATCTGATGCTGCTGGTTTCGCGGCTGGGCGTGTTCGTGGGCGAAGCCGCCTGCGCGCCGGCTGCCACCAGTTGGATCGGCGACCTGTTTCCGGCCGAGCGGCGATCGCGGGCGCTGGCCATCTTCATGCTGGGCGTGCCCATCGGCGGCGCGCTGAGCTACGCCATCAGCGGACCCGCGGCGCAGGCTTGGGGCTGGCGGGCGGCCCTGGTGGTGGCGGCACTGCCCGCGGTCCTGCTCATCCCGGCGCTGTTGAGCCTCGACGAACCGGCGCGCGGGGCCAGCGAAACGCGGCGTCCGGTAGCGGCGGCCCCGCCTGTCTGGTCGATCCTGCGCATCCCGACCATGTGGTGGATCATCGCATCGGGTGCACTGGTGAACTTCAATCTCTACGCCCTGGCGACTTTCTTCCCGGCGTTCCTGACGCGGTATCACGGGCTCTCGATCGCCCAGGCGGGCTTGTGGGCGGGCGTCGGATACGGCGCGGCGGGCCTCGCGGGCGGACTGATCGCGGGCGCCTGGGGCGACCGTGTGATCCACAAACGCAAGGACGGGCGCATGCTTTCGGCGTCCGCCGCGGCATTGATGGCGGCGCCTCTGGCGCTGATTGGCATCCGGCAACCCGCCGGCGCTGCCGCCGCCTCCATCGCCCTGCTCATGATCGCCTACGGCTTTTTGAATATGTATTACGGCTTGGTGTACGCGGCGATTCACGACATCGTGCCGCCGGCGGTGCGCGCCACCACCATGGCGGTTTACTTCCTGGCGATGTATCTGTGCGGCGCGTCATTCGGACCCCTGATCACCGGACGGCTCAGCGATTACCTGGCGCACGCCGCCGCCCATGCGGCCGGCGCGGCGGTGGTGGGCGAAGCGTACCGGGCGATCGGGCTGCACCAGGCCATGTACGTGATCCCGGCGCTGTCGGCGGGCTTGGCGCTGGCGCTGTACGCCGGGTCGCGCACCATTGCGGCCGACATGGCCCGCATGTCCCGGCGGGATGAAGCTGGCCCGCGCCCCGTAGTACAATCCGCCCGATGAAGCTGCTCATCTTTTCCGACATACACGGCGACCTGGGCGCGCTGGCGCGGCTGATGGACACGGAAGCGGATTACTACGTGGCCGCGGGCGACCTGGTGAACTTCGGGCGGGGCCTCGATCGCTGCGGCGAGATCCTGGCCCGGCGCGCCGGTCGCGTTTACGTGCTGCCGGGCAATCACGAAACGGCGGCGCAGACCACCGCCCTATGCCGCGACTTCGGCCTGCACGACTTCCACGAGCAACATGCGCAGTGGGGCCGCTATCAGGTGGCCGGACTGGGATATTCCAATCCAACGCCCTTCCACACGCCCGGCGAATACAGCGAGGCGGAACTGGCGCAGAAGCTCGAAGGCTTCGCGGGACTCGCGCCGCTGGTGCTCATCTGCCACTGCCCGCCGCTGGGTACGGCGCTCGACCAGATCCGCCCCGGCTTGCATGGCGGGTCCACGGCCGTGCGCGATTTTCTGCTGCGGGAACAGCCGGAGTATTTCTATTGCGGGCATATCCACGAGGCCGCCGGCGCGCGCGCCGCTATCGGCAAAACGCGGGCGATGAACGTGGGCAAGCAGGGCTGGCTGTTAAAGCTGGAGTGAACGCCCAGCCACTTCGTGGGGCAGCCCCTCGCGCTGCG
>PKYZ01000571.1 GCA_003132865.1 Bryobacterales bacterium | reverse complement strand
ACTTTTTCAGGCGGTCGAAGACGTAGCGCAGAGCCTGACTCCAATACCAAGAGCAACAGCCGCCACGGTCCAGCTAGCTAGCTATCGCTCGTACTAGATGCGGCAGGACTCGAACAACGCAGGTCTCTTAGCGACATTTATCTTATCCTGTGTCCCGATGTTGGGTTCGGTTCGGGTTTTCTCTTGGAGTCCGGGATCGTGGCCACTAACGCTCACGTGGTTGCGACGTGCACGGAGAAAACTCTCATCGGAATTAGCACGGCGAACATAAGGGTGAGGTTTTTCACGTGTAATCTCGGACAAAGTCCGCGATCTTGCTCTGCTAGTGCCGGCAGAAAAGTTGACAGGCGGCTTCCGGCTGGCTCCGCAAGACAGCCCGAAGCCGGGTACAATTGTGTCAACATGGGGCTACCCGTTCGGCTACAACTCAACCTCACCTTTGTTGAGTGTAGGCTACGTGTCTGGCTATCGTGCGGACAATTCATCTGGCAAGCCGGTCAAGCACATTGTTGTCAATGGAGCGTTCAACCAGTGGCAACTCTGGTGGCCTCCTTCTGATTGCGCGTGGCAATCAGGTTATCGGAATTGTGGTCCTAACGTTCCACTTCTACCCCCCGAGGTTAAGCAACTTATCGACGTGCTTTCAGCCCAAAGAGGCGGCCTCCAAGCGGCGACGACAACAATGCCGGACGGGCGTAAGGATTATCTGAGCGAGGCCCAAGTCACGGGAATGGTCCTCAACGAGTTCTATCAAAAAACCCAGGTGACGATCGGCGAAGCAGTAGCTGGATCAGAGCTAGGCGCAATGATTAGGGAACACTCCTCGGAACTGCCTAGCAGGACTCCCCCGCCGGTCAAGAGCGTCAAACCGGTCAACTAGACGGGAAGGGGCGCGCCCTGGCCTCACTGTCGCGGATGGCGGGCCTTCCAGCGCGTGTAACCCTTCGGATGGGAATCCGGTCGAGGCGTTGAGCGTGTGTTCGGTTCCTTTGCGTGGGCGACGCGCGCAAGGACAGCGACCTCGATTTGCCGATCAATGCCGGTCCGCGTACGCCTTGGTCCCCGGTGGACCGCTGGTCGACCTGTAAGAAGAACTGGGCCGAAGAGTGGATGTTGCCGAAGAAAGCAAGCTTGATCCACTCATCCGGGACCGCGGGCTTCATGTAGCGATTTTCTTGTAAGGGAGGGCCGGCTGTAGCAGCGGGCGCCCTACGCCGCGGGCAGTTGGTACTCCACGCACTGCACCGTCTTGCCCTCCAAACGCATCTCGATCACCGTGTTGATCAAGTCTCTCGCCGCCGAGTACTGAAGCGCGGCTTGGAAAAGGGCCCGTTGCAGTCCGGCACCACGTTCGGAACCAAGACAACCAAGCCGGCGTGCAGGTCCATCTTTCTGTACAGATGGATGAAATCCGCACGGTTGTTGGTCACAAAGGTGAATTCGTCTTTGACGGTCCGTTACGCCAACGCGCAATCGGGCGCGCCGCTCAGGCCGAGGTGGCTGACGTGCGTTGCGTCGAAGCCCGCGGCCCGAGCCAACTCCACGAGCGACTCATGCAAGCACTCGTCAATCAGGAATCTCATGCCTTCGCAAGCAGACTGCTTAACTGGAAGACCTTCCTGCCGCGCGGCTTCATCCCCTGCCACGGACGGCGGCCGGGGCGGCCGCGCCGTGGAAACGCGCGCATGTACAACGGCGCGATGGCGACCTTCTCCGGGTCCAGTGCCGGATAGCCCTCAAGGATCTCCTCCGGGGTGGCGCCCTGAGCGAGCATGTCGGCCACCAGGTCAACGGGAATCCGCGTCCCCTTGAACACCAGCGCTCCGCGCATGATGTCCGGATTGCTGACAACCATTTCTTCCATGCGCGCCAACTGCTTCAACCCGGTCTCCAGCTTCCGGCGAGCGGGTTTGATTTCGAGACGAAGCGCCGTCCCGTTTCCGACCGGCAATCGATCGATCTTCGGAGACCGCTGGAGCAACTCCGCGATCTCCCGCCGGGTTCCAAGGGGCAGAAGCCGAAGGCCTTCGGCTTCCAGTTGGAGGAAGATCAGTTGTTCCTTAGTGATTAGACGGCGAACGGTGGGGCCCGAGCGGGTTGCGAGGGGGCGGATCAACCGGCTGTCAATCGCCTTGTGGACCGCAGCCAGCGGTAGACCGGTAAGGGCAGCAGCCTGCGCGGCTGTGTATCGCGCCATGGCTTAATTGTACACCGGATGGAGAAGGATTATGAAAGAGCCGCCCGATCAACCGCAACGGCGAGTTTGTCGCAGCCAGCCTGGAAAGCATCGTAGTTGCCGCGGGCCGCTCCGCCGAGATCGGCGATGACTTCAAGGTCACCATCGTGGACTCTTGGGAAGCGCGTGCTTACCCGATTGCGTCGTTCATGTGGTTTGTGGTTCCCAAGCATATTGCAACCGGCACGAAGCGAAACGCGGTCGCGGGTTTTCTGCGATGGATGCTGGGCCCCCGCCAAAGGCAGGCCGCTGCACTCGGGTATCTATTGCTCCCGAAGGACGTCGTCAGCAAGGAAGAGGACGCCATCGCGACGATTCACCGACTGGCGACCGCATCCCGGCGACCGCCGCAGGCGCCGCCGGTGCCCCCGGTGGCGCATTGAGGGCGCAGTGGTTTAGAATCGGAGAGAACCCCGCAATTTGGGCGCGTAGCTCAGTTGGTTAGAGCGCCTGCTTCACACGCAGGAGGTCACAGGTTCGAGTCCTGTCGCGCCCACCATTCAAACCTTCGTATTCATTGCTCCTGCGACACGCTCCGCGCTTCGGATTTGACCGCAGTTCAATTTCCGCTGCTGAATTTGTCGAAAGGAATGGCGCCTTCGAAGTGACACGGAAGCGCCCGACGGACCGAGCACCACGGTCCCGGTTGTAGCCGGGTCTCCGCCAAACCTTCGGCTTTTTCGCGCTGGAGGCCCACTCCAACCAGCGCCAGCGGATGTAAGGCCGACGGCCCTTGGCTGGGTGGCTTATGCCTTTAGTTAATTTGCGAAAGATCCGACCCCAGATGCGATCGCGGCGACTCGACACTTTGCGGCGCGTGCGGATCATGGGCCGGGCGTATATCACGTTCATCCGGGCGCCCTCGAAAACGGATCTTCAGCGGTACTTGTCGGAATACGCACAAATTACCTGCTGTTTGTTTATCAAGTTGGGGGTACGCTATTGGCGACAGTGGGGTTGCCG
>PKYZ01000147.1 GCA_003132865.1 Bryobacterales bacterium | reverse complement strand
GCGAATTCGCCCTGGCCATCCATCGCGTCTACCTCACTCAGGTCCGCCTCGAACGCTCCGTTTCCAGCACCATCGCCGACCTGGACCGCTATCGCAAATCCCGCATCGAACGCCGCGCGGATGCCGCGCCTAAAGCAAACGAGACTTACAGTGTGGGCCTTATCTGCAGCACCTCCGAAGGGGTCAGTAGCTATACTGTGCTCCCGAAGGTCCGCGGNNCCCGGCCTCCGGCGATCAAACGCCGCCCCCCACCACCCCGAAACCGAACGGCCAAGCGCGCCCCGGCGACTGAATATCGCAAAGGCTCCGCCAAAGACACCCAGCACCCGAGCTCTACCACAATTCGGCTGGGCATACACAAATGGCGTACTACCCGCCTGCTTGCGCAGGACCTCTCCTGTTATAATCGAATGATTCAGAGCGCCCGAACGTTAACATGCCATTGAAACCCATAGCCGCCAATCACGGCTCGGAAAAGAAGGTGTATCTGCTCAAGCCGCGCGGATTCTGTGCGGGTGTGGTGCGGGCCATCGACGTGGTCAAGATCGCGCTCGATCTCTACGGCCCGCCCGTCTACGTGCGCAAGGAAATCGTTCACAACAAGCACGTCGTGGACGAACTGCGCGAGGCGGGCGCCATCTTCGTGGAGGAGATCGGCGAAGTGCCCGTGGGCGCGCGCGCCATTTTCAGCGCGCACGGCGTGGCTCCGGAAGTGCGCCGCGAAGCTGCGGCGCGGCGCCTGGAGGTCATCGACGCCACTTGTCCGTTGGTAACCAAAGTCCATCTGGAAGCAGTGCGTTTCGCGCGCGACGGTTACAGCATCGTGCTGATCGGCCACCGCCATCACGACGAAGTCACCGGTACTCTCGGAGAGGCGCCCGAATCCAGCTACCTCGTCGAAACCGTCGAGGACGTGGACCGGCTCAAACTGCCGGACCCCACGCGCGTGCGTTATCTCACTCAAACCACGCTCAGCCTGGATGAAACGCGCGACATCATCGTACGTCTCAAACGACGTTATCCGCTGATCGAGGGGCCGCCCGCCCAGGACATCTGCTACGCCACCGAAAACCGCCAGATGGCGGTCAAGGGTGTGGCCGAGTATTGCGACTTGTTGCTGGTGGTGGGATCGCAGAACAGCTCCAATTCGAAGCGGCTGGTCGAGGTGAGCGCCAACGCCGGGGTGCGCGCCTATCTGGTCAACGACTACGCAGAAGTCGATATCGCCTGGCTGAACGGCGTTCGTAACGTGGCGGTCACCGCGGGAGCCTCCGCGCCGGAACATCTGGTGGAGGAGTTAGTCGGATTCCTGCGGGATCAAGGCTTTCACCGGCTGGAAGAAGTGGAGTTGATCGACGAAGACGTGCGCTTCTCCCTGCCACCGGAGTTGACTCGGGCGGCTTCGGTTTTGACGACGCTATCCGCACGATGAGCACATCAACCGCTTACGCACAAGAAACCATGACCTCGGCGGCTGCGCGGGCCGCTCGCCGGGCGGCCGACCGGCTCCTGGCATTGCAGGATTCCAACGGCTATTGGTGCGCCGACCTGACCGCCGACACCACCCTGGAGTCCGATTACATCCTGTTGCAGCTTTGGATGTATCAACCGGAAGCCGGCGTCTGGAATCCGCCCACGCGCGCGCTCATCGACAAAGCCGTGCGCTCGATTCTGGCGCGGCAACTCCCGGATGGCGGCTTCAACATCTACGCCAAGGGGCCGTCGGAGATCAGCGCCACCGTCAAGGCCTACTTCGCGCTCAAGGTGGCGGGCCTGGCGCTCGACGATCCGTGCCTGGCGCGTGCGCGCGCGCGCATTCTGGAGCTCGGCGGCATTCAAGCGGCCAATAGTTACGTCAAGATCAACCTTAGCCTGTTCGACATGTATCCGCGGCAGTACTGCCCCTCGATACCGCCGGAGGTCATGTTTCTGCCAGGCAATTTCATCTACCAGATGTCGGCCTGGACGCGCGCCATTGTAGTTTCGCTGGCGATCGTGCACTCCAGCAACCCGCGCCGCCCGGTGCCCGCCGGATTCAACCTGGACGAGCTTTACAAGCCGGGAGTCAGCCTGGCTTTCCAGCCGAGCGAGAGCTTCTTCTCGTGGCGCAATTTCTTCCTGGGCGCAGATCGCTTCCTGAAGTTCTGGGAAAAACACGGCTCGCGCGCGTTGCGGCGGAAGGCTCTGAAGGCCGCGGAGAAATGGATGCTCGCGCGTTGCGAAAACTCCGATGGCTTGGGCGCCATCTATCCGCCCATGATGTACGCCATCATGGCGCTGGACGTGCTCGGCTATCCGGCCGATCACCCCGCCAGCCAGGAGGCCCGCTACCAGTTCGACCGGCTCATGATCGACGACGGGCAGCGATTCCTGTTCCAGCCTTGCTTCTCTCCGATTTGGGACACGGGTATCGCTGGATTTGCCGTGGGCGATGCGCAGGCGTTGGATGGCGACGGTTTCGCGGCGCCCGCTTTGCGGCGTGCGGCGGACTGGATTCTATCCAAGGAAATCCGCGTCAAGGGCGACTGGTCGGTGAAGCGTCCGAAAACGGAGCCTTCCGGCTGGGGATTCTTCTTCCGCAACGACCACTATCCGGATATCGACGACACGGCCATGATCCTGCTGGCGCTGAGCCGGGCGGGCGCTTCGGACGCGGCGGCGCAGAAGGCCTGTCATCGTCGCGCGATCGACTGGATTCTGGATATGCAGGGCAGTGACGGCGGCTGGGCGGCCTTCGACGTGGACAACAACTGGAAGTTCCTCAACGCCGTCCCGTTCGCGGACCACAACGCCATGCTCGATCCGGCGTGCCCCGATATCACCGGCCGCGTGCTGGAGGCTTTGGGCGCGCATGGGTTGGGCAGCGCGCATCCGGCCGTAAAGCGCGGCGTCGATTTTCTGTTGCGCGACCAGCAGCCGGATGGAAGCTGGTATGGCCGCTGGGGCGTTGCGAATCTCTATGGCACCTGCTTCGCGCTGCGGGGATTGCGCGCCGCGCAATACGACAACCGCGAGGCCGGGATTCTGCGGGCCGGCGAATGGCTGCGCTCCATTCAGAACGCCGACGGAGGTTGGGGCGAGAGTTGCTCCAGCTACGACCAGGGCTGCTTCGTGCCGGCGGAAAGCACGCCATCCCAAACGGCCTGGGCCTTGATGGGCCTGATCGCCGGCGGCGACACCAACAGCCTCAGCGTGCACCATGGCATCGAATACCTGCTGGATACGCAGCGGCCCGACGGAGGCTGGGACGAAGACCTGGCCACCGGCACGGGCTTCCCCCGGGTTTTCTATTTGAACTATCACTACTACCGTTTGTATTTCCCCTTGATCGCGCTTTCCGATTTCGTACGTGGGGCAGGCGCCCCGCCTGCGGCGGCCTCTCAGGCCGCCCACTGGACTCCATAACCTATGAGATTTCCCCTTTCCATGACCGCCGGCATGGCCGGATATATCATCAAGAACAAGATGCGTCCGCGCCCGGAATGGCAGAAAGACGGGACCGCCGCGCCGGACCAGGCGAACCCGTTCCGCATCCTGCACGGCGTTCCCGCCGGCCGCGCCAATCGCCAGCCGCATCCCATGATCCGCAAGCGCTTCCCGCTGGTGATGATGCTGGAACCGCTGCACGCCTGCAATCTCACCTGCACGGGTTGCGGCCGCATACGCGAGTACGAGTCCACTATTACCGAGCGCGTGCCGCTCGAAGAATGCCTGGCGGCGGTGGACGAGTGCGGCGCGCCCATGGTTTCCATCTGCGGCGGCGAGCCCATGATGTATCCGCAAATCGGCGAGCTGGTGGCCGGCATCCTGGAACGCAACAAGAATATTTACCTTTGCACCAACGGGATGTTCATCGTGAAACGCCTCCACGAATTCACGCCGGACAAGCGTCTCTTCTTTAACGTGCACCTGGATGGGATGGAGAAAACCCACGACATCTGCGTGGAGCGCGAGGGCGTTTTTCGTGAAGCCATCAAGGGTATCAAAGCGGCCAAGGCCGCCGGTTTCATGGTGTGCACCAACACCACCATCTACAAAGAAACCGACATGAAAGAGATCGCGGCGCTCTTTGAGTACCTGGAACAATTCCACCTGGACGGCCACCAGATGGCTCCGGCCTACGGATATTCGGCCGTCAACGACCGCGAGATCTTCATGACACGCGACGACATTCGCGAGAAGTTCCGGGACATCGACCGCATGGCGCAGAGGTTCTATATCAAGCAGACCCCGCTGTATCTGGATTATCTGAAGGGCACGCGCGAACTTCCCTGCACCGCGTGGGGCACACCGACTTACAACATCAAAGGCTGGAAAGGGCCGTGCTACCTGATCACCGACGGCCACTACAAGACCTTCGAGGGGTTGATGACCGAGACGCCCTGGGAAAACTACGGTCCGGGGAACGACCCGCGCTGCGAGCACTGCATGATGCACTGCGGCTTCGAACCCTCGGCGGCGCTGGGCCTGACCGCCAGCCTGGCCGACAGCTTGAAGATGTTAACCTGGGCCCTTAGATGAGGTGCAGTTTTCCCAATTGTGGGGCAGGCCCTCGGCCTGCGCGGGTCCCCTGGACCCGCTCTTAGATGAAGCCCACGCTGGTCACCGGCGCTTCGGGCTTTCTTGGCTGGCACGTGGCCCGGCTCCTGGCAGAGCGCGGGCATCGCGTAAGGGCGCTGGTCCGGCCCTCGAGTAAGATTCGCGAGTTGGATGTCGAGCCGGTGGTTGGCGATCTGCGCGACCCCGCTTCCATCGAACGCGCGGTTGCCGGTTGTGGCTTGGTCTTTCATGTAGCCGCCGATTACAGGCTGTGGGCGGCCGATGAGAGCGAACTGTATCGCTCGAACGTAGATGGCACGCGCAATGTATTGCAGGCAGCCCGCAATGCGGGCGTGGACCGCGTGGTCTACACCAGCACCGTGGGGTGCATCGGAGTGCCGCACGGCGGCGAAGGCAACGAAGATTGCCCGGTTTCTCTCGATGACATGACGGGCGCTTACAAGCGCTCCAAGTTTCTGGCCGAGCGCGCCGCGCTGGAATTCTCGGGCTTAGGACTGCCGGTAGTCATTGTGAATCCTACGGCGCCCATCGGGGATCACGATATTAAGCCGACGCCGACCGGCAAGATCGTTCTGGATTTCTTGAAGGGAGACATGCCCGCCTTTATCGACACGGGCTTGAATGTAGTGGATGCGCGCGATGTGGCGCTCGGTCAGCTTCTGGCTTGCGAGCGCGGCCGCGCCGGAGAACGCTATATTCTGGGATCGGAGAACCTGACGCTGGCGCAGATTCTCGCGGAACTGGCCGCGATCGCGGGCCGCCCGGCGCCCACCGTGCAGTTGCCCTACGCGGTCGCCTATGCCGCGGGGGTCGTAACTACCACGTGGGCCCGGGTGACCGGGAAGCCGCCGCGGGCGCCGCTCGACGCCGTCCGCATGGCGCGCAAGAAGATGTTTGTTTCGCACGCGAAGGCCGCGCGCGAATTGGGGTTTCGACCGGGTCCCGCGGAAGGCGCGCTTCGCCGGGCGGTGGAATGGTTTCGGGCCAACGGATATTGTTAGTCGCCGCCGAGCCCCGCGAGTTCGATGGGCTGCTGCGGTTTTGTTCCGGTGTGCGCAAGCTGGCGTGGCCGGTCTATTGGGCAAGGTCCGGCGAATCGGGTGGCCGGCAACTGTGGATGGTGGCGAATGGCGCGGGCGCGGCGCATGCCGGCCGGGCCGTTGAGGTAGCCTGTCCGGCGTGCCAGCCGGAAGCGATTGTCAGTATGGGATTCTGTGGAGCGCTGGATCCGGCGCTGGGAATCGGCGATGTTTTCGTGGCCACGGCAGTAGCTGCCGCGGGCCGCCGGTTCGACGCGCGCCTGCCGCATAGCGCGATTCCGCACTCGACCGGCGTGCTGGCCTCCGTCGATCGCGTGGTGCAAACCGCCGGCGAGAAGAAGCTCCTGCGGGCTGGCGGGGCTTCCGCCGTGGAAATGGAAGCCGGCGGGGTGGCCCAATTCGCCGCCGCGCACGGTATCCCCCTGTTTTGTGTGCGATCGGTCACGGATACCGCCAGCCAGAGCTTCGTCACGGATTTCAACAAGGCTCTGCTTTCCGACGGCCATTTCGGTACAATGAAGCTTTTAACGTCTGCATTAGGGAATCCTGGAATGGCGTTCCCGGAGTTGTTTCGGTTACGTCGTTCCTGCCGCATCGCTACGCGGACATTAGGAGAATTCATTGCCGGTTGCCGATTCTGACTGGAGTATCCCGCCAACCATGCACGCGGCTGTGTACAAAGGCCAGAGTGTCGTCTCCGTCGAGCAGGTGCCCATTCCGGAAATCGGACCGGGCGAAATCCTGGTGCGCGTGGAAGCTTGTGGGATCTGCCACACCGATCTGAAGAAAATCGAATACAACCTTCTGGCCCCTCCACGCATCTATGGACATGAGACGGCTGGAGTGGTAGTGCGCGCCGGGCGGCGGCTTGCGGGATCGGACCGTCAGTTTGCGCCCGGCGACCGCGTAGTGGTGTTTCATCACATTCCGTGCAGAAACTGCTTCTATTGCCAGCGGAAACTCTATGCGCAGTGCCCTGTCTACAAAAAGGTCGGGGTCACTGCCGGATTTGAGCCGGCCGGCGGCGGCTTCTCTCAGTATGTTCGGGTTATGGACTGGATCGTCGAGAACGGCGTGGAAAAGATTCCGGATGATGTTTCATTCGAACGCGCCAGCTTCGTCGAGCCGGTGAACACTTGTCTGAAAGCCGTGGTGCAGTGCGCGCCGCAACCTGGCGAAGTGGCCGTGGTGATCGGTCAGGGACCTATCGGCCTGTTGTTCACCATGCTGCTCGGGCGGTCCGGCGCAACAATTGCAACGACCGATACGATAGCCACGCGCCGCGAGCTTTCCCGCCGCTGCGGAGCGTTGGAAGCCTGGGATCCACGCGACACGAACGTAGAGGTGGAGGTCCGCCGGCTGACGGACCAGCGCGGCGCGGACCTGGTGATTGTGGCGGCTTCCGTGCCCGGCATTGTGGAGCAGGCGGTCCGGTTCTCCCGTCCGGGCGCGCGTATTCTCTTGTTTGCGCAAACATCTGAAACCGAGCGCGTGGAGGTTTCCGGCGCGGCGATTTGCGTGGGCGAGCGCAGTTTGTTCGGGTGCTACAGCGCTTCCGTGGATTTGCAGAAAGATTCGGCGGAACTGGTCTTCAGCGGGGCGTTGCCCGTGGAAGAACTCATCTCCCATCGGCTGCCCCTTGTTAAAATCCGTTCAGGATTCGATTTGGCATTGCATCCCGGTCCTGAATCGTTGAAAATTATCGTTCAGCCACAGAGGTGGACACAGTGAAAACGCAGATGATGGCTGCCGTGCTGTATGGCAAGGAACACTTGCAGGTAGAGCCGGTGTCCATTCCCAAAATCGACGATGGCGACATCCTGGTTCAGGTTCGAGTTGCGCTGACATGCGGCACTGACGTCAAGGTATTCCGCCGTGGTTATCACGCGCGAATGATCGTGCCTCCCGCCGTGTTCGGGCACGAGTTGGCGGGCGATGTCGTGGCTGTAGGGCAGGATGTCAAGGCCTTCAAGGTTGGCGAGCGCGTAGTGGCGGCCAATTCGGCTCCTTGCGAGGAGTGCTTCTTCTGCCGCCGCGGCGTGCAAAACCTGTGCGAGGACCTGCTGTTCAACAACGGCGCGTATGCCGAGTACATACGCATTCCGGCGCGTATCGTGGAGCGTAACACCTACCGGATTCCGGAGAGCGTCAGTTATCACGACGCGGCCTTGATCGAGCCGCTGGCTTGCGTGTTGAAGGGATTTGAAGAGACGGCGCCGCGTCCGGGCGACACCATCGCCATTTTGGGTCTGGGACCCATCGGGCTGATGTTCGTGCGGCTGGCGAGGCTGTATGGGTGCCGCGTGATCGCCATCGGGCGGCGCAGAACGCAACTGGATCGTGCCGAGGCCATGGGTGCACACGAATTGGTACGCGCCGACCAGCATGTCAATACGGTTGATGCCGTGCGCAACCTCACCGGCGGCCGCGGAGCCGACATCGCCGTGGAGGCCGTGGGCAAGCCGGAAACCTGGCATTGGGTGCTGGATATGGTGCGGCGCGGCGGCACGCTCAACTTCTTCGGCGGCTGCCCCAACGACAGCCGGGTGATGTTCGATACCAACCTGCTGCACTACTCCGAAATCACGTGCAAGGCCAGCTTCCATCACACGCCGGCGTACATCCGCAAGGCGCTGGACCTGGTGACTCGCGGCGACATCACCTCCCGCGACTTCGTCAACAGCGAGGAGCCGCTCGCCAACCTGCTGGAAGTGATGCGTCACCTGATGAGCCACAACGGCCATCTGAAGACGGCCATTATTCCGTGATTCTGTTGCCGCCTAGGGAGTTCGTCCATTCGCCCGAGGCGGCTGCCGCCCGCTACACCACCGCCGAAGCCGAAGCCTACACCCGCTGGCTGGCGACGCATCACTACGAGAACTTCCAGGTGGTGAGCTTCCTGCTGCCCAAGCGCCTGCACCAGGATTTCTACAACGTCTATTCCTACTGCCGCTGGGCCGACGATCTGGGCGACGAAATGGGCTCGCCGGCCGAGAGCCTGCGCCTGTTAGCCTGGTGGCGCGAGCAACTGGAGGCCATGTATGCGGGCGAAGCGGCTCACCCCGTGTTCGTGGCTCTGCGCGGCACGGTGGCGCGCCACTCGATTCCACAAGAACCGTTCGCGGATCTGATCCGGGCTTTCGAACAGGATCAGACTGTCACGCGGTATGCGGCTTGGGAAGATGTGTACGCCTATTGCCGCTATTCCGCGAACCCTGTGGGCCGCCTGGTGCTCTACCTCTGCGGCTATTCCGATGCGGAGCGGCAGCGTCTCTCCGATGCCACGTGCACCGCGCTGCAACTCGCCAATTTCTGGCAGGATGTGTCCGTAGATCTGGAAAAGGACCGCGTCTATATCCCGCTCGAAGTGCTGGCCCGCCACGGCTGCACGCTCGAAGAACTTTACGCGCGGCGCGTGACGCCGGCTTTCCGCGAAGCGATGCGCGAGATCGTGGCGCGCGCGCGGGAGTTGTTCGTCGCAGGCTTGCCGCTCTCTTCCATGGTGGACCGGCGCCTCGCGCTGGATATCGACCTGTTCAGCCGCGGCGGTCTGCGCGTCCTCGACAAGATTGCGGAGCAGGATTACGACGTGCTCTCGCGCCGGCCGGCCATCTCCAAGGCGGAGCGCGTCTGGCTGTTGCTCGGGTCGCTGGCGCGCGTGGTTTTGTCGCGGGCGGCGTGATGACCGCACTCGACGATTCCTACGCCTGGTGCCGCCGCGTGGCCCGCACGCGCGCCCGAAACTTCTACTATTCGTTCGTGCTGCTCTCGCGCGTGCAGCGCAATGCCATGTGCGCCGTGTATGCCTTCATGCGCTATTGCGACGATTTGAGCGACGAACCCGGTGCGAATCGGGCAGGAATCGAGCAGTGGCGCACGGCGCTCGACGAAGCGCTGGCAGGCCGTTGCAAGGCCCATCCGGTGCTGCCCGCATTCCACGATACCGTGAGCCGCTACCGGATTCCGCCGCGGTATTTCCACGAGATGATCGATGGCGTGGCATCCGACCTGGAACCCCGCCGCTTCGAAACGTTCGAGCAACTGTACCGCTACTGCTACCAGGTGGCTTCCACGGCCGGGTTGACGACCGTCCACATCCTCGGCTTCGATTCGGCCGAAGCGCTGCCGCTGGCCGAGAAGTGCGGCATTGCGTTTCAACTGACCAATATCCTGCGCGATATCCGCGAGGATGCCGCGCGCGGCCGTATCTACCTGCCCGCCGAAGATCTGGCGCGCTTCGGCGTGCGCGAGGAGGACATTCGAGGCGGCGTGCGCACGCCGGAATTCATCGATCTGATGGATTTCGAGACGGACCGCGCGCGCCAGTACTACAAGGAGTCGCAGCCGCTGTTGGGCCTGGTCGACCGCAGCAGCCGGGCGTCTCTGGCTGCGCTCATATCGATCTACTCCCGCTTGCTGGATCGCATCGAGCGCTCGAACTACGACGTGTTCGCGCGCCGCATTTCGCTGCCCGCCGCGGAGAAATTCTGGATCGTCGTGAAGGCCATGGTCTCTCAGAGAAAAGATACGTCCCTCATTGGATAGTGTTTGCGGTTGCGGGTCCAAAGCGTGAGTTGGTGGACGGAAGCCGATGCCGCAATCAAGGCATCGCCTAGTTCCACATCGTGGCTCTTGGCATGAAGCCGGAGGTACTCTCCCGCGCGCCGGCCAATTTCAGCGTCGATCGGGACGCATGTAAGGGCCGAGAATAGGGCGTTCAGAATCGCGTGCTCTGAGGGCCGGGCTCCATGCCAGATTTCCGCAATCGTAACGGGAGAACACAGCAGCAGCACATCGGAGCGGCTCAAGTCGTCCCACTTGGCGAGGATGGCGGCATCCCGAGCACGTGAAACTTCTATGAGGATGTCGGAGTCGATCAGAAAGGCCTTCAAGCCCCGAGCCTCTTCTGCCTGTCGCCCTTGCGCAGTTCACGCACGTACGCTTCGGTATCGGGAAGATCGCGCCGGCCTTTCCAGATTCCGACAAACGCCCGCATGGCGTCCCGGCGGCTGCCCGTACCTAGATACTTTTCCCGCAATGCTTGCCGCACCAATTCGGAAACCGATTGCCCGGACTGGCTGGCACGAATATGGAGCGTCTTCCAAAGGTCGTCATCCAGGTAGAGCTGCGTGCGCCTCATGATGTATATTGTACATCGCGAAGCTTCGTGCCGTCTGTCCCTTCAGCCGAGCGCTACTGGGTCACTCTTGCCAAGCGCCGAAGGGCCAGACAGCGGCTTCTGCGCGTCAGAAATGACGCTCGGCAGCATTTTCACACTTCTCCTGTAATGACTACTTGTTTCCATAGTGCTCTGCGCCGAGAAAATGCAGCGAGACGTATGGCGCACCGCCCACCACCCAACTATCGTGACCGGGAGGCCCGGGTGGAATGTAAAAGAGCATGCCGGCGCGGAGTTCGTGGATCGTGCCGTCATCCATCGCAGCCGTGGCACAGCCGGAGAGGACCAGCCCCACGTGCTGGACGTAGCAGCGCGACGCGCCCACGCTTGGCCCGACATGCGCGGACCACTTCCAACCCGGCTCGTACGTGGCGCGGCCGATGGTCATGCCCCCGATGCGAACGAGTTCGAATTTCCCTTTTTCGAACGTCCGCACCTCGTCGGGCTCTTCAAAACGCTTCAGAACCGTTTCCAGCATCGCTATCACTCCCTTGAGAGTATTTTACATCGCCGGTCTATAATGGATAGCGAGGTCCGATATGGCAGCCAAACGATTACGGTACGTGGCGCTGGCTCTGGGCGCGGCCTGGGCCTGCTGGTGGGTGTTCTTCGAAACGGCCGAGGCTATCGGCGATCGCCAGTTCACTCAGGCGATCCTCTTCCTGGTGGTCATGTTCGGCGCGGTGGCGCTGGCCTGGAAGTGGCCGGCAATCGGCGCGGCGCTGTTCCTCGCCGAAGGAATAGCTGCCATCGTCATGTTCGCTCCGATGTGGGCGCACCGCTTTCATCTCGCGAAGTTTCTGGTGCTGTTCGCCATGATGCCGCTGCCGCCGCTCGCGGCTGGAATTCTGCTGCTCCTCTCGCGGCGGCAAGCGCACCCGCATGAGCATGCAGTCGTATGAAGATCACCCGTGTGGAGGCCATCTATCTCCGCCAACCGGAGGTCCGATTCCTGTGTGACAGCGGCCAGGACGCGCTGATCGTGCGCGTGGAGACCGACGCTGGCATCACCGGCATCGGCGAAGTGGACTCCAACCCGATGGCCGCCAAAGGCGCTATCGAAGGCCCGTTCTCGCACACTACGGCGTGCGGCCTGGCGCAGGTGGTGATCGGCGAAGATCCATTCGAGACCGAGCGGCTGTGGCACAAAATGTACCGCGCCAACATCTACGGCGGGCGGCGGGGCGTGGGCCTGCACGCCATGAGCGGCATCGACATGGCGCTGTGGGATATCAAAGGTAAGGCGCTGGGGCTGCCGGTGTGGAAGCTGCTGGGCGGCGGCTTTCACCCCAAGATCCGCTGCTATGCCAGTTCGTTGTTCGGCGCCACACCTGAGAAGACCGGCGCGTTGGCGCGGCGTTATCGCGACCAGGGATTCACGGCGGTGAAGTTCGGCTGGGACCCCATGGGGCAGGATGAGAAGACCGACATCGCCCTGGTGCGCGAGGCGCGCAAAGGCCTCGGCGACAGCGCGGACCTGTTGATCGACGCCGGCCTGGTGTGGGACTCGAAGACGGCCTTGCAGCGGGCGCGCGCGTTTTCCGAGTACGGCATCTACTGGCTGGAGGAACCGCTGCGCCCCGACGACTACGACGGCTACCGCAAACTCGCGGAGGCCACCGATGTGCGCATCGCGGCAGGCGAGGAAGAGAGCAGCCGGCTGTCGTTCATCGAACTGATGGATCGCGGACGCATCGACGTGGTGCAGGTGGATCTGACGCGGTGCGGAGGATTCACCGAAGCGATGAAGATCGCCGCGCTGGCGTGGGATCGCGGCCTGCCCATCGCCAACCACGGATTCACGACCTACATCAATGTGACGGCGGCGCTGCACTGGCTCAACTCCATCCCCAACGCGCTGATCTGCGAGTTCGTGGCCGAAGAGGAGACCGATCTGCGCGAATCGGTCACGCGGCAGAAGCTGCGCGCCAAGGACGGGTACCTGGAAATTCCTCAGGAGCCGGGGCTGGGCATCGACGTGGACTGGGACGCCATCCAGCGCTTCCGCGTATAATCCGCGTATAATCGAGGTCTCATGAAAGCTCGCGTATATGTCTCGCTGAAAACCACCGTGCTCGATCCGCAAGGCCAGGCCGTCCGCGCCGCGCTGGCGGGATTGGGGTACTCCGCCATCGCCGACGTGCGCCAGGGCAAGTTTTTCGACATCGCCATCGCGGACGGTATGACCCGGGAGCAGGCGCAGAAGGACGTGGAAACCATCGCGCATGAGGTGCTGGCGAACCCGGTGATTGAAGAGTATCGGGTGGAGATTGTGGGGTAGGCTCTCACGCCGGAAGACGCTGTGGAAGCGTGCAGCGTTGGGGTGTGCATAATCAGGGCATTGATATACCTGACGCCCACTGCTTATGTTTCAGTGCGCTGTACAATCCACCTAAGAGGTAATCGTGAGCGCAGGAAAGTGGACGCACAGCATGTGTATGGAATGCTTTCGGAAACGCTGGCCGCACGGCAAGTACTCGTCGTTTCAAGCTCCGGCTAAATTCCGGCAGTGGGAAACGTGCTGCTTCTGCTTGGACAAGCATAAGAGCGGGATACACCGGAGAAGGAACCCAAATAACCGGGAACTGAAATGTGCCGCAGCTTCGGACGTGCCCGTTTGATCCGCCCGCTCCTGGTGCCGTCAAATGTGTCAATGCCATAATCAGGTATGGCCGAGCCGGTTCTATTGCGAGTGCTACGGGGATCCTCGGATGCGAACATCCGCTTCAGCGACCTCCGCGCACTCCTGCTCCGGCTGGGCTTCCAGGAGCGGATCAAGGGCAGCCATCACATCTTCACGCGCGAAGACGTTGACGAGATACTGAACCTCCAGCCCCGGCAATCCCTGGCGAAACTTTACCAGGTGAAACAGGTGCGGAAGGTGCTCGTTCAGTATAAACTGGCGAAAGAGGCCGAATGACCAAATACGAGATCATTCTCTATTGGAGCGCTGAGGATGAGGCATTTATTGCCGAGGTCCCCGAATTGGCTGGCTGCGCGGCCGACGGCGGCACGCGGCAGGAAGCCCTTGCCAACGCCGAAATCGTGATCGCCGAGTGGCTGGAAACCGCGCGCGAACTCGGGCGGCCCATCCCTGAACCCAAGGGCCGGCTGGTGTTTGCTTGAAAGGCTTCCCCTTCATCGGTACAGCAAATACTTCTCCCGCAGCTTGAGAAACGCCGCCACGCTGTCCGCCATCTTCTGCTGAATATCGCGCGGATCGTCTCCCGCCGTCAACGCCCGGATCACCTCCGCGCTGCCGATCAGCTTCCTGTTGGCATCGAAGTCAATTTTGCCCGGGTACAGCTTTTGCAGCGCCGCGGCGATCTCCAGCCCCAGCCGCGCGGAATCGAAGTCGTCCCGGTTGGTGATCACGAAGCGCACGCCTTCGACGGCCTGAAACCGCGTGGCGTACACGCGCACGCCCGGAATCCGCCGCCGGTTCAAATACGCCGCCAGCTCCGGCCCACGAATGAAGTCCGCACCGATCTGCTCGAACGGCGCGTCCGTGCCGCGGCCCACGGAATAGTTCTTCGCATATTCGATCATGGCCACGCCGGGATAGAGCAGCGCCGCGTTCAAACTCCGCATATTCGGCGAAGGATTGATCCAAGGCAGATCGCTCGCATCGAACCAGTCGCCGCGCTGCCAGTCCTTCATCGGGACCACCGTCAGATTCGCGCCGATATGGTTTTCGGCGTTGAATAGCTTCGCCAGTTCCCCCATCGTCATGCCGTGGCGGAGCGGCACCGGGAAGTATCCGACGAAGGAAAGCTGGTCGCGATCGAGCATCGGCCCTTCCACGTGGACGCCCGTGATGGGGTTCGGGCGGTCCAAAACAAAATATGCGATTTCTGCTTTGGCGGCTGCTTCCATGGCGTAGGCCATGGTGGTTTCGTAGGTGTAGAAATGCGTGCCAACGTCCTGGATATCGAACACCAGCGCGTCGATGCTGCGCAGCATCTCCGGCGTAGGCCGGTTTGTTTTCCCGTAGAGGCTGAAAACCCGGAGGCCGGTGGCCGGATCGGTCGTGTCGCCCACATCCGGACGGTCTTCCGCCCCGGCGAATCCGTGCTCCGGCGAGAACAGCGCCACGACGTTTACTCCGCCGGCCCGCATGAGGTCGATGTTGCGCCGCCCCGTGTGGTCCACGCCGGTTGGGTTCGTGATCAGCCCGATGCGCTTGCCTTTGAGGCGCTGGAAGTCCTCGGAGGCGAGCACGTCAAGCCCGGTCAGCGTCAGGGTGTTGCGCTCTACCTCGCGCGCGAGGCCCGCTCCGTTGATCGTCTCGTTGTAGCCGGTGAGTGCGACACCGGGGGGGTCCAGGCCGAGCGCCGCCGCCGTGATGGTCGCAACCTTGCCGCGCAGTCCCGTGATGGCCGGCCTGCGGAAAGGGTGTACGCTGTTCGCCAACAGGATCACGTAGGTATCGCTGACGGGATCGATCCAGATTGACGTGCCGGTGAAACCGGTGTGGCCATAGGAGCCGATGGGGAACAAATCGCCGCGATTGCCGGAAAACTGCGAGTCGATATCCCAGCCGAGGCCGCGCAGGATGGGCTGGTCCGCGGGGCTTTGTGGCGTGGTGAACTTCTCGACGGTGAGCGGACTAAACAGGTGCGTACCGTCGAGTTCGCCTTTGCGCAGCAGCATTTCGCAGAAGCGCGCCAGATCGTCTGCGGTGGAGAACAGTCCGGCGTGTCCCGCCACGCCGCCCATGTATCGCGACGTTTCGTCGTGTACCACGCCTCGCAGCGGCGCGCCGCGCGGGCCGTCACGTTCGGTGGGCGCGATGCGCGGGTCGAGCGACGCCGGCGGCTGAAACATCGTCTCCCGCATGCCCAGCGGCAGGAAGATATGCTCGCGTGCATAGTCGGACAGCATCTGTCCGCTCAGCCGATGCACTAGCTCGCCCAGCAGGATGAAATTGATGTCGCTATAGACGAAGTGCACGCCCGGCGGCGCGTTGGGCTTCTCGATCATGGCCTTGTGGATGCCAGTCTGGTAGCCGCTCCATGGCGGATTCAAGATCAGGTCCGGGGGCATGCCCGAAAAGTGGGTGAACAGGTTGCGGATGGTGAGGTCGCTCTTGCCGTCCTGGAATTCGGGCATGTATTGCGTGACGCGATCGTTCAGCCGGAACTTGCCTTCTTCGAATAGCTTCATCAGCGACGATGTCGTGGCCACCACCTTGGTCAGCGACGCCAGGTCGAAAATGGTGTCCACGGTCATCGGCTCGGGGGTGGGGACCAGCGCGCGCTTGCCATACGCCTTGCGATGGACGATCTGGCCGTTGTGCCCAATCAGCAGCACTGCGCCGGGAATGCGGCCTTCCTGGATCGCCTGCTCCACCGCCTGATCCAACGAGGGGGACGCCGAGAACGTTTGCGCGCACGCGGCGCCCGCTGCCAGCAGGGCGCACAGCAGAAGGTTCATATGGCCATCATAGCGTTTACACTATAGTGATACTCAGGCCGAGAACAAAGGAGGCGCATTGACCACACTCATTCGAAACGGCACGGTAGTGACATCCGAGAAGTCGTTCCCGGCCGACATCCTGATCGATGGCGCCCGGATTCGCGAGATCGCGGCCACCATCCCCGTCGACACGGCGGACCGCGTGATCGACGCGTCCGGCATGCTGCTGCTGCCGGGCGGTATCGACGTCCACACGCATCTCGACATGCCCTTCGGCGGCACCACCTCCAGCGACGATTTCGAAACGGGCACGCGCGCGGCGGCCTTCGGCGGCACCACTACCCTGATCGATTTCGCCATCCAGGCGCGCGGCATGAAGATGCGCGACGCGCTCGACATCTGGTGGAAGAAGGCCGAAAACCGGGCGTCGATCGATTACGGCCTGCACATGATCGTGACCGATCTGTACGAAGCCGGCCTGGAAGATATGGACGCCATGGTGGACGAAGGCGTGGCCAGCTTCAAGCTGTTTATGGCCTATCCTGGCGTGCTGATGGTGGATGACGCGACCATTTTCAAGGCTCTCTCGCAGTCGGCCCGCAACGGCGCACTCATCTGCATGCATGCCGAAAACGGCGGCGTGATCGACGTGATCGTGCGGCGCGCGTTGGCGGAAGGCAAGACCGCGCCGATCTATCACGCGCTCACGCGGCCTGCCACGGCGGAGGCGGAAGCCGTGCACCGCGCCATCGCTCTGGCGGAGATGGCCGGCGCGCCGGTCTACATCGTGCACCTTTCGAGCGAGGATGCGCTGAACCAGGTGCGCGAGGCCCGCGACCGCGGCCTGCCGGCGTTTGCAGAAACGTGTCCGCAGTACCTGCTGCTGTCGATGGACGAGCTCGCGCGGCCCGGATTCGAGGGCGCCAAGTACGTATTCACTCCGCCGCTGCGCGAGAAGCGGCATCAGCCGAAACTGTGGGACGGGCTCAAGAACGATCATCTGCAAGTGGTCTCCACGGACCACTGCCCATTCTGTTTCGCCGACCAGAAGGCGCTGGGCAAAGACGATTTCACCAAGATCCCCAATGGCGGGCCGGGCATCGAGAATCGCCTGCAGCTTCTGTATCATTACGGCGTGAATGAGGGGCGCCTGAGCTTGAACCGGTTCGTGGAACTGGTGTCGACGACTCCGGCCCGGCTGTTCGGCCTCTATCCGCGCAAAGGGGAACTGGCGCCGGGCAGCGACGCCGACATCGTCGTGTGGGACCCGCTGCAGGAGCACACGATCAGCGCCGGCACTCATCACATGCGCGTGGATTACTCCATGTTCGAAGGCTTCCGCGTGAAAGGCAATGCGCGCATGGTGCTCTCGCGCGGCGAGGTGATCGTGGATGGCGATCGGCACCTCGGCCGTGCGGGACGCGGCCAATTCTTGAAGCGCGCCGCGCGGGGCGGGGCGTGGAAGTAGACGACATCCGCGAGAGCTCGCTCTACAACGACGATCTCGCGCCGGTCCCGCAATCCCGCCGCGATTGGGGCATCTACAACTACGCTTCGTTGTGGGTCGGGATGAGCGTATGCATTCCCACCTATATGCTGGCCTCGGGATTGATCGCCGGCGGGATGAACTGGTGGCAGGCGATCGGCACCATCCTGTTGGGCAACCTCATCGTGCTCGTCCCGATGTTGCTGAACGCGCACGCGGGCGCCAAGTACGGCATTCCATTCCCGGTGCTGGTGCGCGCTCCGTTCGGCGTGCTGGGCGCGAACGTGCCCGCTATCCTGCGCGCGCTGGTAGCTTGCGGCTGGTTCGGCATACAGACCTGGATCGGCGGCCAAGCCATCAACGCCATGCTGCGGATTTTGTGGCCGGCCTGGGGACGCTTCGAAGCCGGATCGGCGGTCTGCTTCATGTTTTTCTGGTTCTTGAATATCGTGGTGATCTGGCGCGGCATTGAGACCATCAAGTTTCTGGAGGGGATCGGCGCGCCCTTCATGCTGGCGATTGGAGTCCTGCTGTTGTGGTGGGTCACGCGCAAGGCGGGCGGCCTCGGCCCGGTGCTGAGCGCGCCCAGCCGGTTCCGCGATAACGCCGCGTTCCTGCGTTTCTTCGTTCCAGCGCTCACCGGCATGGTGGGTTTCTGGGCGACGGTGGCGTTGAACATTCCCGACTTCTCGCGCTATGCCCGCTCGCAGAGGGCGCAGATGTTGGGACAGGCGCTCGGGCTGCCCACCGCCATGACGTTGTATTCCTTCATCGGCGTGGCGGTGACTTCGGCTTCCGTGGTGATCTTCGGCGAAGCGATTTGGGATCCGGTAGTGCTGCTGGGCCGCTTCCACCAGCCAGCGGTGGCCTTCGTGGCGCTGATCGCGTTGCTGCTCGCCACGCTCAATACCAACGTGGCGGCCAACGTAGTCTCGCCCTCGAACGATTTCTCGAACCTGAATCCGCGGCGCATCTCGTTTCGCACGGGCGGCCTGATCACGGGATGCCTTGGGCTGGTGATGATGCCGTGGAAACTCTTGGGCGATTACAGCGCCTACATCTTCGGCTGGCTGGTCGGCTATTCGGCGCTGCTGGGACCGATTGCCGGTATCATGATCGTCGATTATTTCGTGGTGCGCCGGCGGGAACTGGTGATCGAAGATTTGTATTTGCGCGGCCGCAGCTATGAGTACTCGGGTGGATTCAACTATCGCGCGCTATTGGCGTTGGCGGGCGGGATCGCGGTGGCGCTGTCGGGGTTGGCGATCCCTGCGCTGCGATGGTTGTACGACTACGCCTGGTTCGCCGGATTTCTGGCCGCGGGCGGGCTGCACTTCGCGCTGATGCGGCGCGGGCGGAATCTAACAATCAAAGCCCAAGCTATTGAACCTAAATGATTTGATTGGTTAGTCCGCGCGGAGTGCGCGCATTGGGACTGGGCCCCGAGCGAGGCGGTACTTCTTTCGGATGCCGCCGCAACGGCCCTCTGGGCACACGGGTTGATCTGCTTGGGGCAAAATGGTAACGTCTGGCTATGAACACACTCAACCGAGAGGTCTAGACCGTGGTGCCCAACAATTGTCGAGGCTGCGGTGCGGTTCCCTTAGCCGACGCTACGTTCTGTCATGAATGCGGTATGCAACTGATTTCAAGTCAGCCCACCGAGAAACCAGTATCGCATCCCGAGCCGAAGCCCGAGCCCGAATACATGATGCTTTGTGTGGCAGGCGAGTCGGCGCTGCATTCACTCTACGATGGCGGCACGCTCGACTGGTCCACTTTGAAGACACCAGCGAAACAGGCAACACTGGAGCGGGCCAGAGTCTTCCTAACCGCGGCGCTAGACGTAGCCGACCCCCAGGCCGACGGGTTGGGTGTGATCAGGATTTTGAAAACCTTGGCGACTTTCTACGAATATTCAGGGAAGCCCGCTGAAGCCGAACAATGCTATCGTCGCGCGCTCGATTTGCAGAGTGTAGTTCAACCCGATTCGATGGAAACTGCTAACACAATTGGACGCCTAATCCGATTGGTTCGCACTCGCTCTAGTGATTCAGAGCTCCAGGCCTTGCTGACCCGCCAACTGTCCATTGAACAACTCCACGGTCCAGTGCATGGAATTCGGACTGCTGGGTTTTGGGGCGTTTCAGGGACCTTTATTGGCGGTTTACGCGCGGCAGGGGAACATCCTTGAAGCGCAGAACCTGTGGAAGCGCGTGCTAGATGGCGAGCAGGTCCGCGGTGAGGTACGTCGGAAATATGTGGAATTCCTCCGCGGCATAGGTGAGGATCGACAAGCTGAGGAGCTACATCAGAAGCTCGAACGCGACGGCCTCCTCGAAGCAGCCCGCCAGGAGATCGAGATGGAGCGGCGGCGGCTTGAAAGTGCCGCCCAATCGATGGTTGATGCGGAAGAGGCCAGTTGGAGGGCTAGACACTGAGGCGATAGGTAGTGGCGCGAGGGCGAACTCCAGAAATGTGGATGAAAGATCATTGACGTCCATCCCATGGCAAAACGCACCAACGTCATCCTGCCGGAAGCCACGGTCCGTACTCTTGACCGCCTGGCACGCCCGGGCCAGCGTAGCCGCTTCATTGACTGGGCCGTGCAGCACTACGTCGCCACAGCCAGCCCGGAAGGTTTGCAGGAAGGGCTGAAGCAGGCTGCGCTCCGCGATCGCGACCTCGACCTGGAAATCGCCAGCGACTGGCTCGCTGTGGATCAAGAACAATGGCAGAAACTCGACGAACAAGAAAAGCCGCAAGCCACGGTTGGCCGAAAAGAGGCGAAATCTACCTCGCCGCGCTCAACCCGGCGGTAGGGCCGGAGACCGAGAAAACCAGGCCTGCGCTGGTCATCCAGAACGACACATCCAACCGCTACGGCGCCGTGACTCTGGTTGCGCCGATCACATCAACCGTCAGACTTCCTCTCTCGCCCCTGCATGTCCTGCTGCCCGCCGATTCTTCCACCGGGCTGACTGTTCCCTCAGTGGCGGTCTTTAACCAAATCCGGGCGGTAGACCGCCGGCGGCTCATCAAGAAGCTTGGCGCGGTTGACGCCATGGTCCTGGCCCAAGCCGATGACGCTATCAAGGCCGCCTTTGGTCTGACTCTTTCCCTACTGGATTTGGACCTGGAATCGCCGCCAACTATCACCGAAGCCATCTCGAGGAGTACCGGCGATTTCAAAACCGGGCGTTACGAAGGATAATAGATTCACCATGGCCTGTTCGGTAAAGTTCTATACAAACGGAAGCTGGGAAGACGCGCCCGGGCGCGGTCTGCATCCGATCACGAACCCGGCCACTGGCGAAGTGATTGCGCAGGTTCCCTACGCCAACGCGGACGATGTGGACCGCACCGCACGCGCCGCGCACGCCGCTTTCCTGAAGTGGCGGGAAGTGCCGGTCGCGGAGCGCGTGCAGGTGTTCTATCGCTACAAGGATCTGCTGGAGAAACACGCGGGTGACATCGCCCGCATCCTTTCGACCGAGAACGGCAAAACCGTGGACGACGCCACCGGGAGCGTGCGCCGCGCCATACAAATGGTGGAGGTGGCCTGCGGGATGCCCAGCCTGATGATGGGCCACTCGCTTGAAAATGTCTCGAAGGGCATCGATTGCCAGACCATCCGCCAGCCCCTGGGGGTGTGCGCCGGCATCACGCCGTTCAACTTTCCGGCCATGGTGCCGATGTGGATGTTTCCCTTCGCCATTGCCTGCGGCAATACGTTCATTCTGAAGCCGTCGGAGAAAGTGCCGCTGACCCCTACGCGCACCGCCGAGCTGCTGCACGATGCCGGCCTTCCCGCGGGTGTGCACAACCTGCTGCACGGGTCGCGTGAAGCGGTGGACGCCCTGCTGGCGCACCCGCTGGTGCGCGCGATTTCGTTTGTCGGGTCGAGCCCGGTGGCGAAGTACGTGTACCAGACTGCCGCCGCCCACGGCAAGCGCGTGCAGGCGTTGGGCGGCGCCAAGAATCACCTGGTGGCGATGCCGGACGCCAACGTGGAGAAGAGCGTGGAAGCCATCATGGGGTCCGCGTTCGGCGCGGCCGGCGAGCGCTGTCTGGCGGGCAGCGTCCTCGTCGCCGTGGGCGAAGCGCGCCCGTTGCTGGATGCGCTGTTACAAAAGGTGCGTGATCTGCGCATCGGCGACGGCGCAGCGCCGGGCACCGAAATGGGGCCGCTGGTGACCGCCGAACACCGCGCGCGCGTGCTCGGATACATCGAGAAGGGCGTAGCGGAAGGCGCCCAGCTCCTGGTGGATGGGCGCGAGCGGATGCATGGCTATAACGGCGGCTATGACAACGGCTATTTCCTGGGACCGACGGTCTTCGGCGGCGTAGCGCCCTGCATGACCATCGCGCGGGAAGAGATCTTCGGGCCGGTGCTGAGCGTGATCCGGGTGAAGGACCTGGATGAAGCCATCGCGCTGGTGAATAGCTCGGCGTTCGGCAACACCACGTCGATCTTTACGTCGGATGGCAAGAGCGCGCGCGAATATGCATCGCGCATCGAGGTGGGGATGGTGGGGGTGAATGTGGGAGTCGCGGCGCCGATGGCCTTCTTCCCGTTCTGCGGCTGGAAAAATTCGTTTTATGGCGATCTGCACGCGCACGGGAGAGATGCGGTGGCGTTTTATACGGAACAGAAGGTGATCATGAGCCGGTGGTTTTAGCGGGACCCCTCCCTTACGTTCGCGGATCAGCAGGTAGTGCTGCCGCGGCGCTTATAATTACAGATTTATGATAGGCGCCACCGCTGCTGGAACGTATCTTTTCTGACCTTATTGAAATGCGGCAGTTGTAAATTCCGTTGAATTCCCTGCAATCGCGCCATATAATCGGTTCTATGCGTATATCAAACTTCGATGCTACACCCGCTGTGAGGATGGCTGTGCTGCTGCTGATTAGCGGGCTCTCTCTGCTTCCCGGAGGCGCCCAAGCTGGATACATTTATCAGAACGTCATCAACCCTGGCGATCCGACGTTTAACCAGGAGTTGGGAATCAACAATGCGGGCACGATCGCCGGTTATTTCGGCAGTGGGGCGCCGAACGGCACTCCACCTCCGTTTACTTTGACTCCCAACCAGGGGTATACGGTGGGGTCGCCTTACACGTCTTTCACGAGCGAGAACTTCCCGGGCTCTGGCCAGACCCAGGTGATCGGCATCAACAATGGCGGCGTTACGGTAGGCTTCTACGCGGATAGCAACGGCGCCACGACTCCAAACTTTTTCGGATTCGTGGACCAAGGCAATACTTTCACGCAGGTGAACGATCCAAACACACCGGGCACGGGGCCAACTACCAATCAGCTCCTCGGAGTGAACGACAACGGCACGGCGGCCGGCTTCTATGTTGACTCGAGCGGCAATAGCCACGCGTATCTCTATGACATCGCAACCCAGAGCTTCACCGACATTTTGCTTCCGTCGTTAGACAGCGCCACCAGTGCCACGGCGACCGGCGTCAACAACGCCGGAACGGTGATTGGGTTCTTCCTAAGCGGCGGGGTAACGGAAGGCTTTTTGGACAGCGGCGGCACTTTCACAAACTTCGAAGCCGCGGGTTCGACCAATACGATGTTCCTGGGCATGAACAATGTTGGTCAAGTGGTGGGTGTATATCAGGACGGCAATGGCTTCAACCACGGGTTTGTGTATTCCATCGCGACGGGCACATATACCACGGTTGACGATCCGAACGCAGTATTGGCGAATGGCGGAACGACCATCAACGGAATCAACGATAACGGGCAGCTTGTCGGGTTCTACGGAAATGCGGACGGTAACACGATTGGCCTGCTGGCCAACGCGGTGCCCGAGCCTGGTTCGCTGGCGCTGGTAGGTTTGGGAGCTTTGCTGATCGGTTTGCGCCGCAAGGCTCTGCGAGGCTAAGCAGAAACGCACGGGTGCGCCGCCACCTCATCACCACGGCCTACTCGTACCTCAGCGCGATAAGCGGATCTACCCGCGACGCGCGACGCGCGGGCAGATAGCCGGAGGCGATGGCGACCACGATCATGATGCCGAGCGCCGCCGCCAGCGTCACGGGATCGGCGGGCTTCAGGCCGAACAGCTTGCTTTGGATGAGGCGCGCACAGGCCAGGCTGGCGGGCACTCCGGCCGCCAGCCCAATAGCGATGAGCACTGCCGTCTCGCGCAGAACCATCCGGACGACCATGCCTCGCTCCGCCCCTAACGCCATGCGAATGCCGATTTCNNGGCCGATCGCGGCGAGCAGCAGGGCCAGCCCGCCGAAGACCGTGGAGAGTTGCGCGATGATGCGCTCCTGCCGCAGGTTGTCGTCCAGCATCGTCACCAACGGTTGGGTCCTGCCGATCGGTATGGCCGGGTCATAGGCCAGAATCGCCTTGCGCGCCGCCTGGATCACGGAACCTGGCTCGCTAAAGGTCCGGATCTCGTAATTCATGGACGGCGGGAACTCGCCCAAAGGCTGCAGCGCGGAGAGATAGAAGCGGCGA